>CAYWRY010000022.1:0-13683 GCA_964460485.1 uncultured Spirochaetales bacterium | reverse complement strand
GCGCGGCGAGCTGGAGGAAGAGTTCGCGGCCGCGCGGCGCGGTCAGGTCGAGCGTCACGCCGAGCTTGTTGCGGTTCACCATGTTGTGCGAGATCGACTTCTCGTAGTGCCGCTCGCGCAGGAACTTCTGTGAGACCTCGGGGCCCCGCCACCAGTCGATGCGCTGGCACGACTCGATCTTCACGACCTCGGCGCCGAGGTCGGCGAGCTGGCGCGCCGCGAGCGGCCCCGCCCAGCCCATGGTGAGGTCGAGGACGCGCACGCCGCGCAGCAGGTCGGGCCGCGCGCTCGGCTCGCGTAGCGGTATGCGTTGTGCGGGCGTCGTGGAGGGTGCGGCGGCCGCGCGCGGCGGCGGTAGCGCGCCGCTCGCGCCGAGCGCGGGAGCGGCCGCGTCGCCGACGGGCGGCGTGCGCGTGAGCCGGAACGGCGGCCCGGGCACGCGCAGCCGGCGACCGTCGGGCATCGCGACGTCGCGGAAGCTGCCGCGCGCCTCCAGCTGCGGGCTCGCGAGCAGCTCCGCGAGCGTGTTCACGCGCGTGAGCGGGACGCGCCGCGCCTGGCCGGCCGCCACCCACGCCTCGGTGGGGCGCGTGCGCAGGATCGGCGCGAGCAGCGCGTCGAGCGCGTCGGCCGAGGCGAGGCGCAGCGCGTAGGTGCGGAAGCGCGGGCCGCGCGCCAGCTCCGGCAGCCCGACGAGATCGCACAGGTCGCGCCACTGCTTCGGCGTCAAAGCCGTCACGCCGAGCCAGCCGTCCTGCGTCGCGTAGATCGTCGCCGGGTAGTTGGGCGGGTAGCGGTTCAAGCCGAGGCGCTGCAACAAGTCGGCGCCGTTGAAGAAAGCGATCGGCGCTACCTCGGTGAGGCACATCGCGGACTCGAGCAGCGAGACGTCGACGACGGCGGTGCTGCGCTCGCGGCCGAGCTCGCGGCCGAGCAGCTCCGCGACGAGCGCGACGAAGGCCGTCACGCCGCCGAGCACGGAGATCGGGTAGCCGGCCGGGATGCGCGGGGTTGCGCCGGGCACGCCGATGCTCTTCACCCAGCCGATCTGCGACGCGATCGTCGCGTCGCAGCCGGGCTGGTCCGCGAGCGGGCCGGTGAGCCCGTGCCAAGAGAGCGCGCCGACGATCGCGTGCGGCGCCGCGGCGCGCAGGCGCTCCCAGGGAACGCGCGGCGGCGCGAAGTCGAGCAACACGTCGGCGCCCGCGGCCCAGCGCAGCACCTCGGACTCGCTCGCGGCGACGGCGCTCTCCTTGTTGGGAGAGAGCAGGGCGTGGAGCGCGCTCGCGCCGCCCTGCCCGAACGGAGGCAAGCGGCGCGTCGCAAAGCCGCCGGGCGGCTCGACGTCGATCACCCGCGCGCCGAAGTCCGCGAACAAGCGCCCGCAGGTGGCGGTCGCGATGCTGCCGGCGAGGTCCACGACCGTGATGCCGTCCAGGGGGCGTGCGAGAACGTCGGCCATCGAAGCCTCGGCGCGGTGCTGCGCGTCCGACCCGCAGTCTGTCACAGCGCCGCGCGTCCGCGGGGCGCTTCTGCGCTCTGCGAAGCGGCGCACACTCGCAGCTGGCGGCGCCGCGACGCGCGCGCAGGCCCCTGATAACTCGCGGCGTCGGCTGGCCGCCGCTCGTGCCGCGCTGGCGCCGCAGGCCGAGCCCCCTCGCCGCGCCGCCTGCCCCGCGTACTATGCGCAGCGGCGTCCCTGCGACCGGACGCACGGAGGTGCCCACGTGAAGACGCGATGGCTGCTCGTCTGCGCTCTCGGGTTCGCGACATGGGGGCTGGCGGCTCACGCCGATGCGCCCGCGGCCGGCTCCGGCGAGCTCTGGGAGGTGAGCTCCCACATCTCGATGCGGGGCTTCTCGATCCCCGCCCAGACGCACCGCGTGTGCCAGGCGCCGGGCGCGCAGGAGCCGCCGGGCGCGAGCGGCCAGCCCGGCTGCACGACGCACGACTTCAGGGTGGTGGGGAACAAGACGAGCTGGCGCGTGCAGTGCGCGGGACCGCCGCCGATGTCGGGCAGCGGCGAGCTGACGCGCACGGGCCCGGCCGCCTACACGGGCCGGATCCTCTTCTCGTCGCCCGACGGCGAGATGACGATGAACCTCAGCGGCCGCCGCGTCGGCGCGTGCACGCCGGGCCGCTAGGCCGCCGCCTTGCACGCGACCTCGCCTCGCCGCGTCCGGCTCGCGCTCGCGCTGGCGCTGGCGCCCGCGCTCGCAGCGCGCGCGCAGGTGGAGGAGATCGTCGTCACCGCCGCGCGCGTCGAGCAGGAGTTGTTCGCGCTGCCCCTCGCGGTGTCCGTGATCGAGGCGGACGACGTGCAGCGCCGCCAGCTGCTCGGCCTCGACGAGTCGATGCTGCGCGTGCCGGGGCTCTACTTCTCGAACCGGTACAACTACTCGCGCGACCTCCGCATCTCGATCCGCGGCTTCGGCTCCCGAGCGAACTTCGGCGTGCGCGGCATCAAGGTGAACGTCGACGGCATCCCGTCGACGGCGGCCGACGGCCAGACATCGCTCGACGACCTCGACCTCTCCGCGGTCGAGCGCATCGAGGTGATCCGCGGCCCCGCCTCGGCGCTGTACGGCGCGTCCTCGGGCGGTGTGATCAACATCTTCACCGAGGATCCGCCGGAGACGCCCTTCCTCGAGGCCGGCGCGATGCTCGGCGACTACGGCTTCGACCGTTATCAGGCGAAGGCGGGCGGGCGGCTCGGGAAGCTCGGCTACTTCGTGAACGGCTCCTACCTGCACTACGACGGCTACCGCGACCACTCCGAGGTGGAGCATGGCACGCTCAACGCGAAGCTCCGCTACGCGTTCGAGGGCGGCTCCGTTGCGCAGCTGATCTTCCGCGCCGCGGACTCGCCGCAGGCCGACGACTCCGGCGGGCTCACCGCCGCCGAGGCCGCGGCCGACCGCCGGCAGGCGCGGCTGCGCAACGTGCAGCTCGACGCCGGTGAGGCGGTGAAGGAGCAGAAGCTCGGGCTCTCCTGGGAGAAGCGCTGGGACGAGCACCACCTCGTGCTGCGCAATTACTACAACTGGCGCGACTTCGACGCGAAGCTCCCGGTACCACCGCCCGGCGTCGGCGGCGTGCACTTCGACCGATTCTTCTTGGGGGGCGGCGGGCAGTACAGCAACAACAGGCCGCTGTTCGGGCTCGAGAGCCGCGTGACGCTGGGCTTCGACGCCGACTCGATGACCGACGACCGCCAGCGCTGGGAGAACGTCAACGGCTCGCGCGGAACGCTCCGTTTCGACCAGGAGGAGATCGCCCACACCGTCGGCGTCTACCTCCAGCAGGAGCTCGCGCTCGGCGAGCGCGTGAACGTGCAGGCGGGCGTGCGCTACGACTACATCCGCTACGAGATCGACGATCACTTCCTCTCGAACGGCAACCAGTCTGCAAGCCTCGAGTTCGACGAGGTGAGCCCGATGGTGGGGCTCGCATTCACGCCGCTCGAAGCGGTAACGCTCTACGCGAACTACTCCACCTCCTTCGAGACTCCGACCTTCACCGAGCTCGCGAACCCGGCGGACAACGGCACGGCCGGCGGCTTCGCGAACGTGAAGGCACAGCGCGGGCGCGGCTTCGAGGTGGGGCTGAAGGGCATCGCCTTCGAGCGCCTGCGCTACGAGCTCTCCTACTTCGACACGCAGGTGCGTGACGAGGTCACCACCGTCAGCAACGACGGCGCGCGCGCGTTCTTCAACAACGCCGACACCGATCGTCGCGGCGTCGAGTTCGGCGTCCTCGCCGAGCTGCTGCCCGGCCTCACGCTGACGGGCGCCTACACCTTCACCGACTTCGAGTTCGAACGCTTTCCGAGCAACCCGCTCGCGGAGGGCCGCACGCTACCCGGCATCCCGCGCCACTCGGGCTACGCGGAGCTCGCCTACCGCCACGACCTCGGCTTCTTCGCGAAGCTCGACTGGATCCACGTCGGCCGCTTCTACGCCGACAACGTGAACTCCGTGCGCATCGACGAGTACGACGTGGAGACTCTCGTGCTCGGCTGGGACGTCGCGCTCGGCCCCTGGACGCTCACGCCGAGCGTCGGCGTGAGCAACCTCGGCGACGAGCGGTACTTCCAGGAGATCCGCATCGAGGACTTGGCCTCGCGCTACTACGAGCCCGCGCCCGACCGGAATTTCTGGGGCGGCCTGCGCGTGCGGTACGAGTTCTCGCCGCGCAGCTGAGGGCAACCGGACTGCGCTCGGTGGGCCTCGCGCAGTCTGGTTGCTGTCACTTCGCCGGCGGCAGCAGCACCGCGTCGATCACGTGCACGATCCCGTTCGACGCGGGGATCGAGGCGACGACCCTTGCGCCGTTGATCGTGAGCATCTCGCCGTCCTTGCGGATCTCCGTCTTCGCGCCGTTCGCCATCCCCAGCGCCTGCCCGTCCGCGAGGCTCGCGGTTGTGAGCGTCGAGGTCGTCACGTGGTACTTCAGCACGTTGCGCAACGCGTCGGCGTTCTCCGGCTTCAGGAGATCGTCGAGCGTGCCGGCGGGCAGCGCGTCGAAGGCCGCGTTCGTGGGCGCGAACACCGTGAGCGGTCCCGAGGCCGCGACCGAGGTGACGTAGTCGGCGGCCTTCAGCGCCGCGACCAGCGTCGTGTGGTCGGGTGAGCCCGAGGCGATGCTCACGATGTTGGTGGGATCGAGGGGCGGCAGGTTCGAGGCGGCGGTCGCCGCGCTCGAAGACACCGCCGCGGGCTCGGGGGCCGCCGGCTCGGCTTGCCCACAGCCCACCACCCAGAGGAGTAGACCCGCCGTCGCGATTCCGAGCCTGCGCTGCATGGCACCTCCTTTCGCGTCGCGCCGCCGCACCGGAGACCGCGGCCGCGTTCCGCCCTGCGTCGCTCTCGACGCAAGCGCGATGCCAGCCGCACGGCGCGCCGAGCGTGCAGGACGCGGCGTCCGCGCGTGCGAACCCGGGCGTCTTGCCGCAGCGCGGGGCGCGATGCCTAACTGCCGAGGGCTGTTTCCTCGACGACGCGGAACACCGGGAACTGCCCCGCGATCTCCTCGAAGCGCGCGAGGGTTGCGTTCCAGTCGACGGGCAGGTGCGGGCGCGCGCCGGGCGCCTCGCGCAGGTACGCCTTCAGCACCGGCGCGCGCCGCTCGACGGGAACGGGCTCGAGCCCCCGGCGATGCGCGCGTGCAGGCAGCGTGCCGGTACCTGGTGCGCCCGCGCGCTTTGGTGCGGCGCCGCTCCCCGGACTAGCGTTGGTGCACCGCATCGGGAGTCGCGCCATGGCGTACGGGGCCAAGGAGATCGAGGAGAGGTTCCACCGCTTGCTGGACGCCGACCCGCGCCGCACGCCGGACAGCTATCGCCGCGACTGCCGCATGGAAGGCGTGACGATCGTGCCCGTCGAGCAGTTCACCTCGCGCGCCTTCCACGACCTCGAGGTCGAGAAAGTCTGGAAGCGCGTGTGGCAGATGGCGTGCCACGAGGACGACATCCCCGAGGTCGGCGACTCGCTGCCCTACGACATCGCCGGCCTGTCGTTCCTGGTCGTGCGCACGGGGCCCGACGAGATCAAGGCCTACTACAACGCGTGCCTCCACCGCGGCCGCAAGCTGAAGGAGGCGCGCGGCAAGAAGGCGGAGGAGATCCGCTGCCCGTTCCACGGCTGGGCGTGGGAGCTGAACGGCAAGCTCAAGGAGATCCCCTGCGAGTGGGATTTCAAGTATCTGGACCAGTCGAAGCAGAACCTGCCGGAGGTGAAGGTCGGGCGCTGGGGCCGCTTCGTGTTCATCAACCCCGACCCGAGCTGCGAGCCGCTCGAGACCTTCGTCGGGGATCTCTCCAGCCACTTCTCCGTGATCCCGTACGAGAGGCGATACAAGGAAGCCCACGTCGCGAAGATCATGAAGGCGAACTGGAAGGTCGTGCAGTCGGCGTTCATGGAGGCCTACCACACGATCGTCACACACCCGCAGATCGTTACGGGCAGCAGCCAGGACGGGAACACCAAGTACGACGTGTTCGGCAACTACTCGCGCGCGATCACCGTGGCGGGCATGGAGGAGTTCGGCCTCCGCGACTGGGGCCCGCTGCCGGCGCTGCCGAGCCAGCGCGACGTGCGCTCCGGCTTCGTCTACTCGCCGCGCGCCGACGGCAACCTCGACGTCGTCGCGCCGGACGGGCGCAGCGGCGTCTTCACGCCGAACGCCGACTGGGTGTCGGGCGCGCTCGGCGAGTGCAACCCGCACATGTGCAACCTCGTGGGCGGCCGGCAGCTGCCGGAGTCCGCGATCGACGTGCGCGGTCGCTCGCGCACGCTGGCGGCGCAGGTCGCCGACCCGCTCGACGTCGTCGCACAGCACCGCGAGATGGCGCGCGTCCAGCGCGAGGCCTACCGCGCGGTGATCGGCGACCTCGCCGACCAGGCTGCCGACATCGAGTTCGCGCCCGTCTACTTCACCCTCTTCCCCAACTTCCATCCGTGGGGCTCGTTCAATCGCATCGTCTACCGCTTTCGGCCGAACGGGAACAACCCGGACGAGTGCATCATGGAGTGCATCTACATGGCGCCGATTCCGAAGGACGGGAAGTACCCGAAAGGGCTCCCCATCCACTGGCTCGGCGAGGACGACGACTGGGTCGAGGCGCCGGAGCTGGGCACGCTGGCGAAGGTCTTCAACCAGGACTCGCGCAACCTGCCGTTCGTGCAGGAGGGCCTGAAGGCCACGGCGATGAAGAACCTCCAGCTCGCGTCCTACAACGAGACCAAGTTGCGCCACTTCCACAAGCTGCTGGACGAGTGGATCCAGCGGCCCTGAACAGGGAGCGCGCGGCCTCGAATCGCGGGGGCGACAGCGGGATCGCGCGCGCTCACTTCTTCTCGCGGTCGCAATAGCCGACCGTGTTCTCGCCGCGGAACACCTTGCGAAAGCCGTCGCCGCTGCCTCCGCGGATCGAGATCTTCCGCGAGTCCGGGTACTCGCAGCCTTCGATTCGCATGCGGAGACCGTTCCGCGGAACGTTCGGGCGCGCGTGGCGCGCAATCTACGACGCGGCGGGCGAGTCCGGCGGCGACCACGGCGTTCGCCGCGGCACCCAGCGCGGCACCGCGGCGCAGTAGCGCGCGTAGTCGTCGCCGAAGCGGCGGCGCAGCCCCGGCTCCTCGGAAAGCTGGAAGTAGACGTGGTTCAGCAGCCAGAAGCCGGCGGCCCAGGCGAAGAGGCGCGCGGAGCCGAAGAGAGCGCTCTCCGCGAGCAGCATCGCGAGCACGCCGCTGATCATCGGGTTGCGCACGTGGCGGTAGGGGCCGACGACCACGAGCCGCTGCGTCGGATCCCACGGCGCGAGCGTGCCGCGGCCGACTCGCGCGAAGAGCGAGACGCACCACGCGAAGAGCGCGAAGCCGGCGAGGCCGAGCGCGGCGCCGAGCGTGCGCGGCACCCAGAGCGCGAGGCCGGCCTGGGGCCAGCCGGGCTCGGCGCCGTGCCCGGAGCCGAGGATCCAGCGCGGGACGAGAACGACGACGACGAAGGGGAGGGCGAGGATCGCGGCGAGGTGTCGGAGGAGGGTCATGCGCGAGAGCGCCTCCCGACGGCGCGAAGCGGGCCGCTCCCGGGCTAGCTGTGGTTCCTACACACGTTGTTCTCGAGCGGCTCTGAGGCGAGCGATCGGCGGCTTCATGCCGAGGGCTCGATGGGGTCGCTGGTGATTGTAGGCGTAGAGCCAGGGGCGCAGGGCTTCGGCTCTCGGGGCCGAGCTGCGGAGTCGATCCGCTTCGCGCGCAAGGCGCGGGCGCGCAGCGAGGGCTTTGGCGCGATCGCACGGGCGCTCGGCGTGTCGTCGACGGGGCTGCAGCGCTAGCTCGCGCAGCCGCCGCCGAGGCGCGGGGGTGCGCCGCGGTTGCGGCGCGTGTGGGTGATCCCGGCGACCGCCGCGCGGCGCTGTGCGTGGTCGCGTCGTCGAGGACGGGCTCGCTGTGACGGGCGCGGCCCGGCTACTGCGCGCGCTCGCCTGATGCTCGGCGCGCCGCGCAGCCTGCGCGTGTTCGCCTATGGCGCCGGGAAAAGAGAAGCGAGCTTCCGGGCAAGCGCTGGCCGCGGGCTTCTTGCCGATCGGCGCGAAGGGCGAGTAGCCCGCGCTCTCAGCCGCGCGCGCGCTCCCAGAAGCCGTGAAAGCCGTAGGGCTGGAGCGGCAGCGGCACGCTGGCGACGGGGCCCTTCGCGAGCGCCGGGGCGTCGAACACGTGCAGCTCCGTCTTGCGTGCGACGCCGTCGTAGACGAGCGCAACCACCCAGCCGTCGTCGTCGTGGCGTGCATCGGGGCGCGGCGCGAACACCGGCTCGCCGACGAACTGACCGGTGCCCGCGGTCCAGACCTCGTCGGGGCGCCCGCGCTCCGCGGCATCGACGCGCACGATCGAGTCGAACGGGTCGGACCAGCGCCGGTCGCCGCGCGCCGCGGCGTAGATCGCCGGCACCGCGCGGCCCTCGCGGTCGGGATGCACGCGTGGGAAGTCCATGCCGTAGGGCGAGAGCTGCTCCCAGTGCGCGTCGTCGGAGTCGTCGCGCACCTTCGCGCGGTAGAGGCGCTGGAACGAGGGCCGCCGGTCTGGCAGGCCGGGGTCGAGCGGCGCGCGCGGACCCTGGAAGCCGAACTCTCCGCCGAATGCGAACGTCTCGAAGGCGCACAGCTCGACCGCGCAGGTCGCGTCGTCCACGTCGTGAGCGTTCGCGAAGTGGATCACGAAGGCGCGCTGCGGCAGGCGAATCGTGCGCACCGGTCCTGGGCGACCGCGCGGGATCAAGTAGAGCTCGCCGGGCTTCGCGTCGTCGGTGGAGAGCGCCTCGATCAGCGTGCCGAAGCCGAGCATCGCCTTGGCAAAGCGCGCGAGGCTCGCGGTCATCGGGTTGCCCGCCAGCACGTACCAGCGCGGCGTCGCGACGAAGTCGTGCTCGAAATGCATGCCCGGGATCGCGGCCTCGCGTTCCGCGACCTGTTTCCCTGCCGGGTCGAATTCGCGGAAGGTGAAGCGCGAGGGCACGGCGCGCTGCACGCTGCAGCCGACGAGCCGCTGCGCCGCGGCGTCGATCCGCACGTGCGCGAGGAATGCGCCCTCGGGAAGCGCGGCGCCGAACGTCTCCTCGCCGCGCGTCTCCAGCGTTTCCGGGTCGAGCGCGTAGGGTCGCCCTCCCTCCCAGCCCGAGACGAGCCGCCCGGCCCAGGGCTGGATCGTGGTGTTCGAGACGTTGCGCGGCGCGGGCGCGCGGAAGTTGAGCCACGGCGATTCCGCCACGTTGGTGCCGAGGCCCTTGTGTACGAGGCGACCCGCGGCGCGCTCGGCGACGTACGCCGGCGTGCGCACGAAGCGCGAGCGGAAGCGCGCGCCGCCGCCCGCGGTGAATTCGAGCGCGCGCACGAAACCGTGGCCGTCGAAGGGATGCGCCAGGCGGCCGCCGATTTTCGTCCAGCCGGGGCCGTTCTGGAGGTGGCGCCCGCCGCGCAGCTCGGTGGGGAGCTTGCCCGCGATCGCGGAGGCGGGGATCTCGAGGTCGAGCTCGCCGGGCTCGGCGGTCATCACGGTGTTCCAGGCCAAAGTTCTCGCAGCGTCGGTCATCGGGTCCTCACTCCACCGCCAGGATCAGTCGCCCAAAGCTCTGCGAGGCGTAGAGACGGTCTACACATTCCGACCCCTGTTCGAAACCTCCTCGCACGATCGTCTCGGCGCTCTTCAGCTTGCCCTCTGCGAGCAGCTTACTGAGCGCCGGCGACGCCCCCAACAACTCGTCGAAGTGGTTGTACGTCGGGAAGGCGCAGAACGTGAGGTCGCGCGCCGGCACGCGCAGGTACTCGCCCCAGGGCCGAACTCGCGGATCTGTCGGTTGCGGCGGTCGTCCTCGAACACGAACCACTTGGGGATGGGAAAACCAGCGCGGTTCTGGCGGCCGAGAACGGCCGTCACGAAGAACTCAGACCCGCAGCCGCGCCCAGCCCGAGCGAGGCGGGGAGAAAGCGCCAATCGGCGCCCGAGCGGCGCGCATGCGCGCGCTCGGCCGCGACGACACGAAGCTCGCGATCTCCGTGTTGTTCCTGGCGGAGCGCGAGCAGACGCAGCAGACGCGCGACCTCGGCGTCGAGCGAGCCTGCGCTTGCCCGTCGCGCACGAGCCGATGGTGCTGCGCACGCTGCATGCTGCGCACGCGGGGCGCCCTAACAGTCCTCCGGAGAGTGCGGTTGCGGCGCCGGCTCGCGCCCGCGGTGGCGTGCGCCTGGCGTGGCGGAATTGCCCGCGCTGGGGCGGAAATCGAGGCGCGCTGTCCGTTGTCGCGGGTGGTGCCCGCGCCTAGTGTCGGAGTCGTGCTGAGTGTGCGTCGACTGTGCGCGGGCGTCTCGATCGCGCTGCTGGTTGCGGGCGGCGGCGTGCCCTGCCCGCCGCGCGCGGGCTCCGCGCAGGCGAGCGCGCACCACGCGGGCGGCGACGCACATCCGTGTCACGAAGCGCCCGCCAGCCTGTCCGCGCCCTGCCCTTGCGGCTGCAGCCGCGAGGGCACCCCCGTCGCTTCCGGCAGCGCGACCGCTGGCGCGGCTCTGCCCCCATCCTCCCTCGCGCTGGGGTGGCATCACGGTTCCTCCTCGTTCCCGCCGGACGCCTCGCGTATGCCCGGCGCGCCAGCCGCGGCGCGCGAGAAGGTTCCGATCTAGTCGCTCTCGAGACCCTCCTCGGATCGAGCGACCGGACCCGCGCGCCGCCAGGCCGTGGCGCGCCGTTGCTTCGCGCTGCGCGAAGCGAAAGGAACATCCCTGTGACTCGAGAGCTTCGACCCTGGGCGGCAGCCGCGCTGCTGCTGTTCGCGCCGGAATGGCTGCACGCCGAGGCCGTCGCACCGCCCGATTCCCCGGCAGAGGCGACCGCCAGCGAAGCGGCCGACTCTGCGAGCCCCGCCCAACAGCCCGTCGAGGAGATCGTCGTCTGGGGCGAGCCGCTCACGCCGTTCGCGCTCGACGCCGAGCTCGCGCCGCTCGCCGAGACGAACACTGCCCTGCTACTGCGCCGCGTCGCCGGCGCGAACGTGAACTTCAACGGCACGCTCGCCGGCGTCGCGCAGTACCGCGGGATGTACGCGGAGCGTGTGAACGTCGACCTCGACGGCATGGCGGTGGGCAATGCGTGCTCCAATCACATGGACGCGCCCCTTCACTACCTGCCGCGGACCTTCGTCGAGCGCATCGCGGTCGAGCGCGGCATCGCGCCCGTCTCGAGCGGGCTCGAGACGATCGGTGGCACGGTCGTCGCCCGATCGCGTCGAGGCGACTTCGCGGCGAGCGAGGCGCTCGATGCGTCCGGCCGCCTCGCGCTCGGGGGGCAGTCGGTCGACTGGGGTTACTCCGCGGCCGCTGAGCTCACGCTCGCGAACGACCGGCACCGCCTGCGCGGCGCCGTGAGCCGCGAGCAGGGCGACGATCGGGACTCCGGCCTGGGCACGGTCCGCACCACGCGCTACGAGCGCAACGCGTACGATCTCGGCTACGCGCACCAGCGCGGCGAGAGCGAGTGGAGCCTCGACTACCGGCGCAACGACACCGGCCGCACCGGCACGCCGGCCCTGCCGATGGACGACGTCTTCTCGGTCGCCGATCTGGCGCGCGCCGCTTTCCGCGGCGAGCTCGGGGCGCTCGGTCTGTCGGCCGAGCTCTACTGGAACGGCGTGGATCACTTGATGAGCAACTACGAGATGCGCCCCGCGACGGGAGCCCGCCGCGACAGCCGCGCCGATGCCGAAACGCTCGGCTGGCAGCTCGAGGGAGCCCTCGCGCTCCTCGGCGGCGAGCTGCGCATCGGCAGCGACGGGCACCTGTTCGACTACGACTCGCTGATCACGAGCCCCGACGACGCCGCGTTCTTCGCGCGGAGCTTCGAGGCCGTGGAGCGGGACCGCTACGGGCTCTACGCCGAGTGGGAACGCGACGATCTCGGCCGCTTCGGGCTCGAGCTGGGCTTGCGCTGGACGCGCGTCGCGATGGATGCGGGGCGGGTGGACGCGTCGATGGCGATGATGATGCCGGCGCTCGCGGCCCTGAGAGATCGCTTCAACGCGGCCGAGCGGAGCGTGCACGCCGACCACTGGGACGCGGCCGTCGTGGCGACCTTCGCGTTCAGCGACGCCTTGACCCTCGAGGCCGGCGTCGCGCGCAAGACGCGCTCGCCGAGCCACCAGGAGCGCTACCTGTGGCTTCCCATCGAGGCCAGCGGCGGGCTCGCGGACGGCAATCTCTACGTGGGCGACCTCGCCCTCGATCCCGAGACGGCGTGGCAGCTCGAGCTCGGCCTCACATGGCAGACGGCGCGGTTTCGGCTGGCCCCGCGCGCCTTCTATCACCACGTGGACGACTTCATCCAGGGCGTGCCCGCGACGGATCCGCTGGTCGTGATGGTGGCGACCATGAACGGCGACCCCACCCCGCTGCAGTTCGCGAACGTGGAGGCTCGGCTGTGGGGCTTCGACGTCGAGTGGGCGGCGACGCTGTCCGCCCGCTGGCAGCTCGAGGGCATCTTCAGCTGGGTGCGCGGCGAGCGGCGCGACGTCGACGACGACCTCTACCGCATCGCGCCGTTCAATGCGCTGGTCGACCTGCGCTACGGCCGCGAGCGCTGGTCTGTCACCCTCGAGGGTGTGTTCTACGCGCCGCAGGATCGCGTCTCCCTCACGAACGGCGAGAGTGAGAGTCCGGGGCACGGCATCCTGAGTTTGTACGGCCAGTACCATTGGCCGTCCTCCGGTATCACGCTGTCGGCTGGCGTCGAGAACCTGCTCGACAACGGTTATCGCCCCCACCTGAGCGGCATCAACCGCGTGATCGGAAGCGACGTTCCCGTCGGTTTGCGGATTCCGGGCGACGGCGTGAACGCATTCGTCCAGCTCGCGGTCGATTTTTGACGCGCCGGCGAGGGCGACGCAGCGCGACGCCTCGAGGTGCGGGCGCTGCTCGCGGGCTCGCCCGCACGGCCAAGAGAGCGTGTCGATCGCGCTGTTCGCGACGGCACTGAAGCTCGCGCACCACCGCGGGCCGGCACGGACCAAGCGCTGCACGAGGAGAAGTGCTGCGCGTTCGCGGCGGAGCTGCGCGAGGACATCCGCCGCGTCGCTGCGATCGAGGCGCTCGTGAAGGCGCGGATCGCGGAGATCTTGGAGTGAGCCGGATGGCAGCGCCTTCGCCCTGCGTCGCACAGCGGGCGGCGGTCGCGTCGGGTGGATGTTCGCTATAAAAACCCGGTACATCCCTGCGGCGCCCGTGAGGCTCTCATGACACGATCGCTCGCGCTCTCGTTCGCTCTCTTCGCCTCAATTGGGTGCGGCGGGCCCTTCTTCGTCTTTCCTGGCGGCGAGTTGTCAGGCGAAGTCGTAACCGAGCCGGTGACGGACTGGTCGTTCGTGACCGACGAGTTCGTCGACCTAGAGACGCGGCCGAGCGACCCGTACTCGGTGGAGCTCAACTACGTCGTGAAGGACGGCGCACTCTACATCGACCCCGCAGAGGGCCGGCGCTGGCTCGAGCACATTCGCGAGGACCCGCGCGTTCGTGTGCGCTTCGGCGGGAAGATCTACCTCGCGCGCGCGGTGCTCGTGGGTAAGCCGGGCGAGCTGGCAGGCTTCGACCCGACACGCTTCATCTACCGGCTCGATCCGCGCGGGGAATGAGCGCGGGCTCCT
>CAYWRY010000021.1:22586-42747 GCA_964460485.1 uncultured Spirochaetales bacterium | reverse complement strand
GCCGCGCGCGCCGCCCGTCTCGCGAGCGCGCTCCGCATCGCGATAGAGTCGCGCGCCCACCTTCGGAGGAATCTGCGATGAAGGCCGCCGTCCTGCGCGAAGTGAACAAGCCCCTGTCGATCGAAGACGTGACGATCGACAACCCGGCGCCGCACGAGGTGCTGATCCGCACCGTGGCCGCCGGCGTCTGCCACAGCGACCTCCATTTCCAGAACGGCTCGTACCAGTACCCGATGCCGGCGGTACTCGGTCACGAGTCAGCGGGCGTGGTCGAGAAGGTCGGCTCCGAGGTCCGCTACGTGAGGCCGGGCGACCACGTGATCACCTGCCTCTCGGTCTTCTGCGGCCACTGCGACTACTGCACCAAGGGGCGCCCGGTGCTGTGCACGAAGGAGGAGACGCGGCGCGCGCATACCGACAAGCCGCGGCTCTCGAAGGGCGGAACGCCGGTCTGGCAGTTCCTCGACCTCTCGTCCTACGCCGAGCAGATGCTGGTGCACGAGAACGCGATCGTGAAGATCGACAAGGAGATGCCGCTCGACCGCGCCGCGCTGATCGGCTGCGGCGTGATGACGGGCGCCGGCGCAGTGATGAACACGGCGCGCATCCCGGCTGGCTCGACGGTGGCGGTGATCGGCTGCGGCGGCGTCGGCCTCGCCGCGATCCAGGGCGCTCGGATCGCGGGCGCGTCGCGCATCATCGCCGTCGACATGGTCACGTCGAAGCTCGAGCTCGCGAAGCGCATGGGCGCGACCGACGGCGTGAACGCGCGCACGGGCGACCCCGTCGAGCAGGTGAAGCAGCTCACCGGCGGCGGCGTCGAGTACTCGTTCGAGGCGATCGGGCTGAAGAAGACGGCGGAGCAGGCGTTCGAGATGCTGCGCAACGGCGGCACGGCGACGGTGATCGGCATGATCCCGGTCGGCACGAAGATCGAGCTGCACGGCGTCGACTTCCTGTTCGAGAAGCGCATCCAGGGCTCGAACATGGGCAGCAACGCGTTCCGCGTGGACATGCCTCGCTTCGTGGAGCTCTACAAGCAGGGGCGGCTCAACCTGGACGACCTGATCAGCAAGCGGATCGAGCTCGAAGGCGTGAACGAGGCGTTCGAGGACCTGAAGAAGGGTGAAGTCGCGCGCAGCGTGATTCTCTTCAACTGAGGCTGTTGACGCGGTGGCCGCGGCGATCGCCGCGGCGGGGCGCTCGCACGGCATCGTGAGGGGGGAGCGGATCGGCGCGGCTTCGAGCCGCGCCTCCCGCGCGCTTCGCGTCGCTTCGCCAGTCGAGCGGGATGCGGCGGCTGTCGCTCCGTCCTCGCGGTCAGCGGGGGGCGTCGGATTGCAGGCGTGTTAGGGCAGCTCGCGCGGGTGTGAGCGTGGGATCGAGCGCGAGGGCGCGCTCTAGGTGGCGAATCGCGCCGGCCCGATCACCGGTGGCGGCGAGCAGGTCGCCGAGGTTGGCGTGGGCCTCGGCGAATTGGGGGCGGGCGGCGAGGGCGGCTTCGAGGTGGCTGCGCGCGGCGAGAAGATCGCCGCGGCGGCGCAGCGCGAGGGCGAGGTTGTTGTGGGCGGTCGCCAGGTTCGGGCGCAGCGCGAGCGCGCGCTCGCAGCTCGCGATGGCGCCGGCGACGTCGCCGCGCTGCGAACGGATGCCGCCGAGGTTGCTCCAGCTCTCGGCGTCGTTCGGGTCGAGGGCGACGGCGCGCTCGGCGTGGCCTTGCGCCTGGCCGAGCCGTCCCTGGCCAGCGAGGACGATCGCGAGCGAGGCGTGCGCGAGGGCGGACTCGGGATCGAGCGAGAGCACGCGGCGATACGCGGCGATCGCCTCGGACGGCTCGCCGCGCCGCTCGTGCAGCTCGCCCATGCTGATCCACGCCTGACGCGAGGTCGGGTCGGTGCGCAGCCACTGCGCGAGGAACGCGCCGTCGTCGCGGTAGGCGGCGCCGCGCGCGAACGAGACGGCGCCGAGCGCGACGAGGAGCGCCGCGCTCGCGGCCAGCAACACGCGCAGCGCGAGGCGGCTGCGCGCGGGGGCATAGGGATTCTCGCCGAGGGCGGGCGCGAGCCCGGGGACGCGGCCGATGGTGAGCGCGAGCATTCCCGCCCAGCCTGCCAGGGCCGGGAATCCCCAGCGCTCGGCGAAGCGCGTCTCCTGCGCGAGCAGGTTCGCGGTGGGCGCGAGGGCGAGCAGCGTCCACGCGATCAGCCAGAGCGTGCGGCGCGCATCGCGGCGCGCCGCAGCGAACGCGAGTCCCGCGGCGAGCGCGAGCGCCAGCGCGAGGCGCGGCGGCGACCACCACGCGTCGAGGCGCGGCTCGTAGATCACCGCGGCGAACGGCGCGAACGCGGTCTGCACGTGGTAGAGCAGCGACAGTAGCGGGCCCGCGGGCGCCTCGAGCAGGGCGATTCCAGGCGACAGCGCCGCCGGCACCGCCGCGCGGCGCGCGAGCGCGTAGCCCGCGACGACGAGCGCGAACGGCGCATAGCGGGCGAGCCATGCCCGCGCGCCGCGCGGCGAGTCCGGTGCGATGCGCAGCGCGTCGGCGGCGAGGAGCGCCGCGGGAAGCGCCATCGCCTGCTCCTTCGCGAAAAGGCCGAGCGCGAAGCACGCGACCGCGGCCGCGCGGCCAGCGCGCGTCGCGCGGAGGTAGGCGGACGCTGCGAGCAGCATGAGAAGCGTCGGCAGCAGCGTCTCGCGCCCGGAGGCCACTGGGTAGACGCACTCGGAGGCGAGCGGATGGACCACGAACAGAGCCGCCGCGATCGCCGCCGGCCCCCGCGTTGCGCCGAGCGCCGGCGTGCGCAGCAGCGCGTAGAGCGCGGCCGCGCAGGCGGCCGCGAGCGCGAGGTTCACCGCGTGGAACGGGAGCGGCGCGGGGCCGTGCAGGACCAGCTGGGCGGCCGTGAGCAGGCGAGCGAGCGGCCGGTAGTACGGAACCAGCGGCGACATCGGCTCGGCGAAGATCCGCGCCAGTCCGCCGAGCGACTCGGGCACGGGCTCGTCGACCACGTGCAGGAAATCGTCGTACACGAAGCCGCTCGCGAGCGAGCGGCCGTAGACGAGCAGCAGCAGGGCCGCGAGCGCGAGTGGCGCCGCGCGCGGCCAGCGGGCGCGGGCGCTGCGGGGCGCCGGCGAAGAAGCTGCGCTCACACGGACGCGGCGCGGAAGCGCACCGGCATCCGGCGCGGCCCGTCGATGAACCACGAGTGGAGGCGCTCCATCGGGCCGTCCGGCCCGAGGTCGTGCACGCGATCCAGCAGCGCGTCGAGCAGGCTGGGTTTCTCTAGGCGCGCGAGGCTCGCACCCAGGCAGAAGTGCGAGCCGCCGCCGCCGAAGGCGACGTGGCGGTTCGCGTCGCGGTGGGTGTCGAAGAGGTCGGGATCCGCGAACACCCCCTCGTCGCGATTCGCATACGGACAGAAGATCACCACCGGCTCGCCTGCGCGGAACGGCGGCCCCGCCGCAAAGCTCGCCGCATCCAGCAGGTTCGGGATCTGCATCGCGCCCATGCTAGTTCGGGGACGTTGTTGGACCAGCGCGTCGAAAGCCCCGGGACGTTCTTGGACGAGACCGCCGCTTCGTCCAAGAACGTCCCCGTACGAATCGGCGCTACTCGGGCAGCGCGTAGGCAATCAGCCAGTCGCCGCGCGCGCTCGGCAGGCTCGTGTGACCGCCCGCGGCGATCACCACGAGCTGCCGGCCGCCCGGCCGCGCGCGGTAGGTCATCGGGTTCGCGTGCGCGCCTGCGGGCAGGTGGTCGCGCCACAACTCGGCGCCGCTCGCCGCGTCGAACGCGCGCAGGTAGCCGTCCATGGCGGCGCCGACGAACACGAGGCCGCTGCGCGTCGCGAGCGGGCCGCCCATGCCCGGCGGCGCCCAGCGCAGCCAGAACGGCCACGGCGCACTGCCGCGCGTCGTGCCGAGCGGGACGCGCCAGGCCACGTCGCCGCCCGCCAGGTCGATGGCGATCAGCTCGAACCACGGCGGCTTCGTGCACGGGATGCCGAGCGGCGACACGAACACGCGCTGCTCGAGCGCGAACGGCGCGCCCTCCATCGGCACCGTCCACCGATCGCGCCTCGGCGTCGGCACGCTGGCCAGCTCGGTGCGCGGCACGAGGCGGTGCACCATGCCGATGCGCGACTGCGCGAGGAACAAGCGGCCGCGCTCCGCGTCCCACGCCGCACCGCCCCAGTTGACGCCGCCCGCCACGCCGGGGAACTGCAGCGAGCCCGCGAGGCTCGGCGGCGTGAAGGCGCCCTCGTTGCGCAGCGCGGCGAGCTGCGCGCGGCACTTCCCGCGATCCCACGGCGTGAGGCCGAACAGCTCGTCCTCGCGCACGCCATGCGGATGCAACGGTGCGGGTTTCGTCGGAAACGGCTGCGTGGGCGCGCTCGTCTCGCCGGGCGCGTCCGTGCGCGGCACCGCGCGCTCCTCGACGGGGAAGAGCGGCACGCCAGTCTCGCGGTCGAGCACGAACACGTGGCCCGGCTTGGTGGATGCGACGACGGCGGCGACGGGAGTGCCGCCCAGCGAAAGCTCGACCAGCGTCGGCTGCGCGCCGACGTCGTAGTCCCACAGATCGTGGTGCACGGTCTGGAAGCGCCACGCGACTTCGCCGCTGCTCCCGCGCAGCGCGACGATCGCGCTGCCGAAGTAGTCGACGTCGCCGCGTGCGGCGCCGCGATAGAAGTCGTTGCTCGGATTGCCGGTGGGGACGAAGACGAGATCGCGCGCCGGGTCGGCCGCGAACACGCCCCACGCGTTCGGCGTGCCGCGGTGGAAGCGCGGCGCGCCGTCGGGCCCCGCCGGCAGTGGCGGCGTGCCCGGCGGCACCGGATCGAACGCCCAGCGCAACGCGCCCGTGCGCGCGTCGAAGCCGCGCACGACGCCGCCCGGCATGTCGGCCCGCACGTTGTCGGCGATCAGCGAGCCCACCACCACGACGTCGCCGAGCACGGTCGGCGGCGAGGTCACGCGCACGTCGCTCTCGCGCACCTCTCCCAGGCCGGCTTCGAGATTCACTTGGCCCGCGGTGCCGAAGTCCGCACAAGGACGACCGTTTTCCGCGTCCAGGGCGATCAGCCGCGCATCGACGGTGGCGCTGAAAACGCGCGCTGTGCACGCCGCGCGCGGGCCGGAGACCCCTGCGCCCGGCGCACCGCGCTCCTCCCAGAGCGCGACTCCGCGGCACGCGTGGCCGCGCGGGTTGCGCGGCACCGCTGGATCGAAAGCCCAGCGCTCGCGCCCGGTCTCCGCATCGAGGGCGAGCACGCGGTTGAAGGGCGTGCAGAGGTAGAGCGCGTCGCCGCGCAGTACGGGGGTCGCCTGGAACGAGGTGGGGATCGCGCCGCTCGCGTCCCAGTCGCCCGTGCGCACCCTCCACGCCACTTCGAGCGTGCCCACGTTCGCGGGCGTGATCTCGTCGAGCGCCGAGAAGCGCGTGCCCCCGGCGTCCCCTCCCCAGAACGCCCAGCCGGCGGTTGGCGCATCGGGCGCACGCGGCGCGGCGCCCTCCTCGCAGGCGAGGGCGAGCGCCGCTGCGAGGAGAGCCGCGCTTTCCGCGCGGGCTCGGCTCACCGCGCCGCCGCGCGCCCGGCGCGCGCGCCCGGGTCGGGATCGAGACGCAGCACGATCGGCTGGCCTCGCTCGATCTGCCAAGCGGGCGAGTTCGAGTCGCTCGTCCACACACGGCCTTCGGCGTCGAAGTCGAGCTCGCGCGTGTAGGTGACGCGCGTCGGCAGCGGGTACACCGTGAAGCGCCGCGCGCCCGGTGCGTAGCGGATCAGGGTGTCGCTGTTGGTGCCGCACACCCAGACGTCCTGGGTGACTGGATTCACCGCGAGCGCGTAGGGCGTCTCGCCTTCGAGCGGGCGGATCGGCAGCGGGATCTCCTCGAACGCGCGCGTGCGCGGATCGAACGACGCGATGTGGCCGGTGGTGAAGCTCGGGATCCACAGCCGGCCCTGGGCGTCGAAGCGCAGCCGGCGCGGCGCGGGGAAGGGCGTCTCGATCAGCTCCACCGCGAGCGTCTCGGGGTCGATGCGCCCGATGCGGTTCTCGTTGAGCTGGCTGAACCACACGTCGCCGTCGGGCGCGATGTCGATCCCGTAGGGCACGGGCAGGTTGAAGCCGTCCGCGCTCTGCGACGCGTCGCCGCGCAGGTTGATCGCTTCGAAGCGGGCGTCGAGCCAGAACATCAGCGGCATGAGCCGCAGCGCGATCTCCTGCTTCAGCGTGCGCGCGGGCAAGCGCAGGTGGATCTGCTTGCCGGTGGCGGGATCGAAGCGCCCGACGTGGTTCGAGGCGCTCATCGTGTACCAGATGCGCCCGGCGCGATCGAAGCGCAGCGTGTGCGGATACAGGCCCTCGGCCACCTCGTGGATCTGGAACGTCTCCGTCTTCGGATCGAAGCGCGCCAGGCGGTTGCCGATCGCGAGCGTCAGCCAGATCGCGCCGTCCGGCGCCACCTGCAGCGAGTGCGGCCCCACCGCGGCGCTCGACGCCTGCGACTGCGGCCGGTCTTCGCCCGCGAAAATCCCGCCGAGCGCCACGCCCGGCACCTCGACGCGCCACTCCTTGCGTTCGCCCTCGGGCACGCGCGGGTCGAGGCGGAAGAGCGCGTCCTGGGCGCCGTCGACGGAGTAGAGGCGACCGTCGGGGTGCACGATCACGTCGTGCGGCATCGAGGCGCGGCCGCCGAGGTCCCACTCCTCGACGACGGCGCGCCGCACCTCGGCGCTCGGGGGCGGCGCGAAGGCGTCGGCGTCCTGCCAGCCGCGCGTGAGCCTCGGCACCGCATGCGCGGGGTCGTAGGCGGCGTTGAAGAGAGCCGGTACCCGCGCGCGCGTGGCGTTCGGCAGCATCGCGCCGCGCCGTCCCATCAGCGCGAGGATCTTCTCCCAGTCCTCGGCGCTGCGGACCCGCCGCGTCCACGGCGCACCTTGCTGATGGCAGTAGGTGCACTCGCGCTTCAGGATGTGCGCCTCGTCGTGCGCGAGGCCGTCCATCACGAGCGCATACCAGTGGTGCGCGGGAAGCTGCGCGGCCACGTCGGCGGGGTCTGCGTAGCGCCGCGCGCGCAGCGCGAGCGGCGCGCCACCCGCGGCGGCGCCCTCGGCGCGCGCGTCGGCCCAGCCGATGCGCCGCGCGGTCACGCGCCAGGGCGCGTCGCCGGGAGGCAGAGGCAGCGTGAAGGCGCCGTCGTCGCCGCTGAACACCGTCACGCGGTAAGCGGGGTCGCCGCGCTCGGCCGTCACGCGCGCGCCCGCGATCGGCGCGGCGCTCGCGGCGTCGAGCACGCGGCCGGCGAGCTCGGCGCGCGCGGCGAGCGGGAGTACGACCAGGAGGGAGATCGCAGCCAGCGAGCGAGCGCACATGCGCGCATCCTATCTCCGCGCGCTCGGGCGCTGCGGGCCGATCGCGCGGCGGCCGATACCCTGCGCCGCCGCCCAGGAGTTCCGCCCGAGTGAACGACGCGACGCCGCCTCCCGACGACGCCCGCGTCCCTCCGCCGCGCTGGACGCGCATCGTGCCTTGGCCGACGCGCATGCCGGCCCTCGAGCCCCGGCAGTGGAAGGTGCTCGGCCTGCTCGGCGCCGCCGAGTTCGTCGACCACTACGACGTCGGCCTGCTGTCGATGCTGCTCTTGCAGATTCAGCGCGGCCTCGGCGTCGCCGAGGACCGGATCGGCCTGGTGGCGAGCGCGATCCGGCTCGGCGCGCTGCTCTCGCTCGTCGCGGGCGTGCTCGCCGACCGCGTGGGGCGGCGCAAGCTGCTGCTGTTCACCGTGCTCGGGTTCACGGTCACGACCTTCCTCACCGCGTTCGCGCGCACGCCGCTCGAGTTCACCATCTTCCAGCTCGTCGGCCGCGGCTTCCTCTACGCGGAGACCGCGATCGCCATCGTCGTCGTCACCGAAGAGCTCGCCGCGAAGGACCGCGGCTTCGGGCTCGGGTTGCTCGGCGCGCTCGGCGCCTTCGGCCACGGCGCCGCCTCGATCGCGCTGTCGCTGGAAGAGACGATTCCGTTCGGCTGGCGCGCGCTCTACGCGATCGGCGCCGTTCCGCTGCTCGGCCTCGCCTGGCTGCGGCGCGGCCTGCCCGAGACCGCGCGCTTCGCGGCGACGGCGGCCGGCGCGCGCGCCTCGGCGCCGTGGTGGCAGCCGCTGCGCGCGCTGGCGACCGCGTACCCGGGGCGACTGCTCGCGTTGATCGGTGTCGCGTTCTCGCTCGACTTCGCCGGCGCGGCGGCCGCCGCCTTCATGTCGAAGACGCTCCAGGAAGTGCACGGCTACGCGCCCGGGCAGGTGACGCTGCTCTACCTCGCCGGCGGCGTGCTGGCGATCGCCGGCAACCAGGCCGCGGGCATGTGGAGCGATCGCATCGGCCGCAAGCCCGTGCTGATCGCGCTGCTGCTCGTCATGGGCGCTGCCTACGCGGGCTTCTACGACACGCGCGGCTTCTGGATCGCGCCGCTCTGGATCCTCCAGGTGTTCGCCCTGCAAGGCGTCGCGGTGATCGTCCGCGCGCTGGGCAGCGAGCTGTTCCCGACCTCGTACCGCAGTACCGCCTCGGCCCTGCGCATGGTGGTAGCGACGCTCGGCGGCTCGGCCGGGCTCGCGCTCGAGTCGATGCTGTACGGGGTGCTCGGCTCTCACGCCGCCGCGATCACGGCGCTGCTCCCTGCGCTGCTCGTGGCCGCCGCGCTCGTGTGGCTCACCATCCCCGAGACGGCAGGCCGCGAGCTGGAGGAGGTTTCGCCCGAGCGATCGACTTCGTAGAGTGCTCGCGGGTGGGGGCGGGCGATTGATCGCGCGAAGAGTCGAGGACCGTTACGCCGGCGCGCGCAGGCGCCTCGTGGAGCGCCTCGCGGCGAACGGCATCCGCGACGCGCGCGTGCTGGACGCGATCGCCGGCGTGCCGCGCCATCCGCTGATCGCGGACGCGCTCAGCCATCAGGCCTACGAGGACGCCGCGCTGCCGATCGGCGAAGGCCAGACCATCTCGGCGCCCGGCATCGTCGCCGCGATGAGCGAGGCGCTCGAGCTCACCGGCAAGGAGAGAGTGCTCGAGGTGGGCACCGGTTCCGCCTATCAGGCCGCGATCCTCTCGCGTCTCGCCGAGCGCGTGATCTCGGTGGAGCGCGTCCCCGCGCTCGCGACGCGCGCGCGCAGCGCCCTCGACCGGCTCGGCGTGCGGAACGTGGTCGTCTACCTCGGCGACGGCACGCGCGGCCGCCCTGCGGACGGCCCCTTCGATGCGATCGTCGTCACCGCGGGCGGCCCCGAGATCCCTGCACCGTTGGTGGAGCAGCTCGCGCCGGGCGGCCGGCTGGTGGGCCCGTTCGGCCGGCGCGGCGCGCAGACGCTCGTGCGCGTGCGCCGCGCGCGAGACGGGCGCACCACGCAGGAGGCGCTCGGCGCGTGCCGCTTCGTGGACCTGATCGGCGAGCACGGTTACCGCGCGTGACGGCCGCGCGCCGCCCACGCGCCGCGCGCCTCGCCTCGCTCTTCGCCGCGCTCGCGGTCGCGCTGGCGTGCGCCACGGCGCCCCGCGAGCCGGCGGTGCCGCCGACCGTCCACGTCGTACAGCGCGGCGAGAACCTCTACCGCATCGCGCTCCACTACGGCGTGAGCGTGGAGGCGCTGATGCGCGAGAACGGCATCCGCGACCCGCGCACGTTGGAAGTGGGGCAACGCCTGGTGATCCCGGGCGCGCGCCGCACGACCCCGCCGCGCGAGCCCCTCGCGCGCGAGCTCGACGCCGACGCGAAGCGCCTCGCCCTCGGCTGGCCGGTGCACGGCGTCGTCACCTCGGGCTTCGGCCTGCGCGGCAGCCGGCGCCACGAGGGCCTCGACATCAGCGCCCACGTGGGCGCGCCGATCTGGGCCGCGGCCGCGGGGCTGGTGATCTTCTCGGGGCGGCTCGGCGACTACGGCAACCTGGTCGTCGTCCGGCACGACGATCTCTACGCCACCGCGTATGCGCACAACAAGCGCAACCACGTGCAGCGCGGCGACCGGGTGGAGCGCGGCCAGCACATCGCCGACGTGGGAAAGAGTGGCAACGCGCGCGGGAATCGACCGCACCTGCACTTCGAGGTGCGCCGCGGCGAGGTGCAGCGCGATCCCCTGCGCTATTTGCCCTAGTGCCGGAGAGCGGCGAGGAGCCCGTGAACGCCAACGAGCTGAAGCGCTTCGTGCGCGACATCCCCGACTTCCCGAAGCCCGGCATCCTGTTCCGGGACGTGACGCCGCTGCTGCTCGACCCCGCCGCGCTGCGCGCCGCCGTCGACGCCATGGTCGCCCCGTATCGCGGCGCGGGCGTGCAGCGCGTGCTCGCCATCGAGTCGCGCGGCTTCGTGTTCGGCGCGCCGATCGCGCTCGCGCTCGGCGCCGGCTTCGCGCTCGTGCGCAAGGCGGGCAAGCTCCCCTACGAGACCCACCAGGCGAGCTACGCGCTCGAATACGGCGAGGACCGGGTCGAGATGCACGTGGACGCCGTCGAGCCGGGCCAACGGGTGCTCGTCGTCGACGACCTGATCGCGACCGGCGGCACCGCGGGCGCCGCCATCCAGCTCGCGCGCAGGGCCGGCGGCGAGGTGGTGGGCGCGTGCTTCCTGATCGAGCTCGCCGCGCTGGGCGGCGTCAGGCAGATCGAGGTGCCGTGCCACGCGGTGCTCACCTACTGACGCCGGGCGGCTGCGCACCGCGGTGCCCTAACACCCTGGAGACGCTGGCGTCGTCGCTCGCTCGCCTGCCCACTCTCGCGGGCACCCCGCTCCAGAAGGCGGGCGCGCACGCGAACGCGGCGCTCGTCGTGCTCGCCTCGGCGTTGAACGCCGCCGCCGCTCCGCTCGAGATCCACCTGCCGTGGACTCCGGTGCCGATCTCCGGACAAACCGGCACGATCGTGTCCGCGGGCGGCCTGCTGGGCCTCGGGCGCCTCCCGAGGACGCGCTGCTCGCTGCCGGCCTGCTGCCGTTCCTGCCCGGCGACGTCGTGAACTCCGCGCTCGCAGCGGGCGCGTTCCCGCAGCTCTGGCGGCTGGTCGGGAAGCGGGGAGGCGCCTGGGCGCGCGAGCGCCCCCGGGAGCCCAGTGTCTCCGGCCTCCGCGTGTCGTACGTCACAGCCTCGGGCCTGCGCCGGGCCGAAGGCCGATGGATGCGTCGCCCCCGCCTGCTCGCCGCAAGTCTCGCAGTCGCACTGGGCCTCGTCGCCGCCGCCGCTGCCGAGGAGCGCGGCGGCTCGGGCGCGCGCTCCACGAAGCGCGCGGTGAAGGAGGCGGCCCGCGACGTCGGCCACGCGACGCGCGACGTCGCGCGCACGATCGGCCACGCCACGCGCGACATCACCCGCGAGATCGGGCACGCGTTCCGCGACCTCGGCAGGAAGCTGAGGGACTGAGGCGTTCGGCGTCTCCCGCGCGGCTCGGGCGCGGCGATCGGGTCTCTCGCGCCGGCCCCCGCAAGCTGCGTTGCCTTGCGCGCGCGGGAACAGCGGGAACCCTGCCTTCAGGGAGTCGCCCATGGAGCGACGACGCGCCGCGCGACTCGCGGCTCGCTATCGGGTGCAGTATCGCCCGGGGCAAGCGGACGCCTTCGGGACGATCGTCTCGATCTCGCGCAGCGGAGCACTGCTGGCCACCGGGGCATCGGCGCCTCTGCCCAGCGTGGGCGAAGCGCTGAGCCTGCTGGTCGCCGCGCCCGAGCCCACCGTCGAGCTCGAAGCGCGCGTCGTGAGCGTGGGCGTCGCGAGCTTCGCGATCGAGTTCGTCGGCGAGCCGGTTGAGCTGCTCGAGCTGCTGAGCGGGTTGCCGGAGGCGTGAGGCGCGGCACAGAGGTCTGGGGAGCGGTGGCAGCGAACCCGCGCAGGGCGCCGGGTCCTCGGCTCTGGGGGAGCGCCGCGCCTCGAGCGATCTCGCGATGTGTGCCGCGAGGTCCTGTAGGTTTCGCGCCCGCGCCCCCGTAGCTCAGACGGATAGAGCAGCGGTTTCCTAAACCGCGTGTCGTCGGTTCGACTCCGGCCGGGGGCGCCAGCTCGCGCCGCGACTCGTGTCTGCGCGGCGGCGCAAGCGGCGCCGCCTCCGGAGCGGCCACGCGCAACCGCGTCCTCCGCGCCCCGAGCTGCCTCGAGTCCCGCATTGCCGCCGGCCGATCCGTCGCCTCGCGAGGCCACGGGCGCGCTCGCTGCCGCTCGCGCTCTCCCCACGCATCGCGACGCCGGCGCCGCGACCTCGTTACGCTGCGCCGCGCCGAGTCCCCCGCTCGCGCGAATCGACGTCACGCCGGAACCACCGAGGAGCGCGAGCGCCACATGACGAGACTCGAGCGCGCGATCGGCGTCGTCGTGCTGCTGGCGCTCGGCGCCGCCGCGGGCGTGTGGTTGGCGCACGCGTTCGGCGACGACGCGCGCGGCTGGATCGAGCGCGTGCGCGACAAGCTCGCGCGCATGGCGGACACAGGGGAGACGGAGCCGCTCTGGATCGCCCAGCCGGGCTACGCCGTGGCAATCGCGAGCCGCGGCTACGCGTACCCTTCGCGCATCGCGCCGCATCCGCTCGCGCCGCAGAGCGACGACGCCACGGCCTATTGGGTGGCGGAGCTGTCGGGCACGGTCCGCGCGGTGACGCGCGGCGGCGAGGTCTTCGTGCTGGCGGAGAAGCTGCTCGACTTCGAGCGCGCCTCGCTCCAAGAGAGCGGCCTGCTCGGGCTCGACGCCGACGCGAGCGGCAGCTCGCTGTTCGCCACGCTCGCGTACTGGGACGAGCAAGCGGGCGCCTACCGCAACCGCGTCGACCGCCTGCGCCTCGCGCCGGACGGGCGCAGCGTCGCCGAGCGCAGCGTGGTGCTCGACATGAGCTCGGAGACGACGGTCGCCAGCTATCAGGTGCAGTTTGTGCGCGTCGGGCCTGACGGGAATCTGTGGGTCGGCGTCGGCATGGGCGCGAACCCGGCGGACGCCCAGAACCTCGAGCGCCACGCGGGAAAGATCCTGCGCCTCGATCCGTCCGGGAACGCGCTGCCCGACAACCCGTTCTACGACCCGGCGCAGCCCCGTGCGCCGCGCAGCTTCGTGTGGGCGCTCGGCTTCCGGAATCCCTTCGATCTCGACTTCGACCCGGTCACCGGCATCGCGATCGTGTCGGACGTGGGGCCCGGCATCGACCGCATCCTGCGCCTCGCGCGCGGCGCCAACTACCTGTTCGGACTCCCGGGCGGCGAGTCGATGATGCGCGCGAACGCGCTCTTCACCTGGGGGCCGGGCGGGAGCTTCGCGCCCACCGGTGTCGCGCTGCGTCGCGCCCCCGGCGCGAGGAACGCGGAGCTGTACGTCGCCCTCTACGGCGCGGTCTACGACCCGGGCGTCAACCAGGGCAAGCGCGTGCTGCGCTTCGAGCTCGACGACCAGGGCCTACTCGCCGCGCGCGACGAGCTGGCCGTGCTCTACGGCGGGAAGTTTTTCTCCAGCATCACCGACGTGGCGAACGTGCACGGCGAGATCCTGTTCGCCGACCTGTACGGCGCCGGGGATCCGCCGCACGAGGGGAAGGGGCTGATCTACCGCCTCTCGCGCACCGCGGCGCGCGAGGCGACCGCAGAGCCGGAGCCCGTCACCGGCGAGGCGCTGTTCACGTCGCTCGGCTGCGCGGCGTGTCACGACCTCCACGACGGCGACTCCCGCAAGGAAGGCCCCGCACTCGGCGGGCTGGGTCGACGGCTCGAGGAGCGCCTCGCGAGCGACGAGTACCGGGCGCGCACCGAGGAGCTGGCGCGGCGCGAGGGCGCCTACTTCCAGGCCCAGCGCGCGACCTACGCAGAGATCGCCGCGCTCTCCGGCCGCGCGCGGAGCGAGCGCTGGTTCCGCGCCCACGTGCGCGACCCGCGCTTCGATCATCCAGAAGGGAAGATGCCGTCGTTCGCGCACCTCACGGACGCCCAGCTCGACGCGCTCGCGAAGTTCCTGCTGGCCGACTGACGCGCAGCGCTCGCTCAGCCCTTCAGCACCGCCTCGCGCCGCGCGAGGCTCTCCGCCGGCCAGAGCTTCTTCGCGTCGTAGTACGCGCGGAAGGCCGGCACGCCCTCGGGCAGCACGACCCACGGCTGCTTCGAGGCGGTGTAGATGTGCACCTCCGGCGGCAAGGCGTCGGGTTCGTCGAGCGTTCCGACGCGCACGAAGGCGACGCGCTTGCCGGCACCGGCGTAGTGGCTCCAGACCGCGACGTGACAGCGCGGGCAGCGAACGATCTGCTGGCCTTCGCCGCTCTCGGAGGGTGTGTGAATCGTCTCCGGCGCGCCCGCGAGCAGCTCGAGGTTCGACGTCTCGATCAGGGCGTTCAGCACGAACGCGGAGCCGGTCTCGCGCTGGCACCAGCGGCAGTGGCAGCAGTGCACGAAGAGCGGCGCGGCGAGCAGCCGGTAGCGAACGGCGCGGCAGGTGCAGCCGCCATCGCGCGGCTGCTTTACGGAGCGAGGCATGGGTTCCTCCGCGGCGGCCGCGAAGCCATAGCGCGGGCGGCGCGCAGGCGCGGCGCTCGCGCTCGGGGCGCTGTCAGGGCGGCGGCAGCTTCTCGGGCGCGCCGATGCGCTTCAGCACGGCGAGATTGCGCGCTTCATCGTTGACCGCGAGCTCGAAGTGGCCGCGCAGCACGGGCGACTCCGCCCACGCCGCGATGCCCGCCCAGTCCGCGAGGTACTGGATCTGCGACGCCATCACGTACTCGTGTGTGCGGCCGGCGAGCCGCGCCGCGAGCGCCTCCGGGTTCACCTTCCCGTCGAGATTGATCGCGCGGTCGTGGAAGAAGCCGAGCGTGCCGGTCTGGACGGCGCCGACCCACACGTCGTCGGGCACGTTCGCGTCCACCCACTCCACGACCTGCGCGTGCGGGTGCGGCAGCGCGAGCCGGTAATTCCGCGCGTGGAGCCCCACCGCCACGAGACAGGCGCTGGCGAGCGCCGCGCTCGCGATCGTGCGCCACGCCGCCGAGCCCGCCGTGCGCTCGCCGAGCCAGGCGACGCCGAGGATCGCTGCCGGGATCGAGAGCGGCGTGAAGTAGCGCGCGAGGAAGTAGCCGGCGCCGAACACCAGCGCGTAGTACGCGAAGAGCAGGGCGCCCTGGAGCGCGAAGATCGCCGCGGCCCCGCGCAGCGCGGCGCTGCCGCGGCGCACGAAGCGCGCGATCAGCGCGAGCCACGCGACGACGCCGAGCGTGCACGCCGCGATCACCAGCGGCTTCTCCTCGAGCGCGCGCGGGACGAGGCCGGTGATCGTGACCAGCTCGAACAGCTTCGCCGGAGCGGCGGGCAGGTTCTGCGCGAAGGCCGCGCCGGAGCCCTCCGCCGAGCCGCTGATCGGGACGATGCTGCCGAACTTCACGTAGTTGTTGAGCATCCACGGAAAGCCGACCGCCAGCGCTGTGAAGCCGATCCCCGCTGCCTCGCCGACGCGGCGCGCGAAGACCGCGCCGCCCGCGCGCAGGCTGCCCGCGATGCGCACCGCGCAGATCGCGCCGATCAGGAACACGGCGTCGACGCGCGACCAGAAGAGCAGGCCGCACCAGAGCCCGAGGCCAAACGTGCGCCGCGCGCCGAGATCGCGAGCGGGCTCTGCGGCCCACGCCGCGAACGCGTCTGCGGTGAGCGCCGTGACCGCGAGCAAGAGGCCCGTCTCGAGACCGTTCATGCTGGCCTGCACGATCTGCGGCGACGCGAACCAGAGCGCGGCTGCGAGGAGCGCGTGGGCATCGGCGCGCGGGCGACCGGCGAGCAGCCGCCGCGCCAGGCGATGCACCGCCCAGGCGCCGAGCGCGGCGAGCGCGACCGAGAGCAGCAGCACGAGCCGGACGCCGGCGGCCTTGTCCCCGCCCGCCAGCGCGAAGCACGCGGCCCACAGGAACGTCGCGAGGGGTTGCACGCCGTTGGTGGGCAGCGTGCCCTCGGCGGTGCTCATGCCGAGCCCGAGCGCGAGGTTCCGCGCAACGGTCAGCATCAGGTAACCGTCCTCGGTGGGCCAGTGCCAGAACAGGCGGCCGGGGACGAGGATGCCGGCGAGGCGCACGCCGAGGCCGAGCGCGAACAGCGCGAGCGCCAGCGCGCGCAGACTGCGCGGCGCGGGCGAGTCGGCGGTCGAGCTGGCGTTGGTCATGCCCTACTCCCGATCGGTCAGGTGCGCAGCCGCTTGAACACGCGCTCGGGAATCGCGCGCAGGACCAGCAGGATGAAGCGCCAGTAGAAGGGCGTGTAGAGCACGTCGGCGCCGCGCTCGATCGCTCGCGCGACGTCGCGCGCCACGCGCTCGGGCGAGGCGACGAGCGGCGAGCCGGCCGCGAGCAGGCCCCACGTCATGCCCGTGTCGACGAAGCCGGGCTTCACGGTGAGCACGTGGACGCCGCGCGGCGCGAGGCGGTTGCGCAGGCCCTGGAGGTACGCGCTGAGCGCCGCCTTCGTGGAGCCGTAGAGATAGTTGCTCTGGCGGCCGCGATCTCCCGCCACGGAGCTGACCGCGCACAGTGTCCCGCTCCCGCGCTCGGCGAAGCGCGCGGCTGCAAGCTCGAGCAGCGAGACGCAGGCGGCGTAGTTCACCTCGATCATGCGGCGCGCGAGGGCGAAGTCGCGCTCGGCGGCGGCCTGCTCCTCCATCGCGCCGTGGCAGAGCGCGACGAGATCGAGCTCGCCGCGGCGCGCGAGGAACGCCTCGTGGGCAGCGCAGTCGGCGACGTCGAGGGCGAGCGCCTCCGCGTGCACGCCGTGGCGCAGCGCGACGTCGTTCGCGACGCGAGCCAGCTCGTCCGCCTCGCGCGCGGCGAGCACGAGGTCGTAGCCGCGCCGCGCGAGCTCGCTCGCGAGCGCGCGACCGATCCCCGCGCTCGCTCCGACCACGAGCGCCCGCCGCCTCGCCGCGCTCACCGCGCCTCCACCAACCCGACGCGGCGCGCGAGCGACGACGCGAAGCGCTGCTCCGGGTCGAGCTTCGCCTTGATCTCGCGGAAGCGCGTCGCCTCCGGGTACATCGCCTCGAAGGTCGAGCGATCGAGCAGCGCGTCCTTCGCGAGATACACGCGGCCGCCGTGGGCGAGCACGATGCGGTCGAGGTCCCGCGCCAGCGCGACGAGCCCGGCGCCGGTGTTCGGGAAGTCGAGGGCGAGCGTGTAGCCGGGGCGCGGAAACGAGAGGATCGCCTCGTTGCCCGGGCCGAACTTCTTCAGCACCGCGAGGAACGAGCCCATGCGCGCGGCCACGCAGCGCTCGAGCACCTGCACCAGCGCGTCGCGCCCCGTCTCGGGCGGCACCACGAGCTGGTACTGCACGAAGCCGCGCTTCCCGTAGACGCGATTCCAGCCGTGGGCGACGTCGAGCGGATAGAAGTGCGGGTCGTAGTGCTGCGCGAAGCCGAGGCGCGTCGGGTGGACGGCGTAGTAGCCCACGTTGAAGGCACCCATGCTGAGGCGATTCAACGCGAAGTTCGGGAAGTCGAGGGGCACGCTCGGCAGCCAGTCGCGGTGCGTGCGCAGCGGCTGCGCGCGCAGCCGGGCGGGCAGCTCGGCGCGCGGCAGCCAGTTGCCGCGATAGAGCACGCAGCGGCCCAAGGAGCGGCCCGTCGCGAGGCAGTCGATCCACGCAGAGGAGAACTGCACCGCGTCGTCGCCGCTCGAGAAGCGCGCGAGCGTGTCGTCGAGGTCGCGCGTCCGCTCCTGGTCGGCGCGCAGGTAAGCGCTCTCGATGCGCTGGAGGCGCAGCCGCGCGCTCAGGATCGCGCCGGTGAGCCCGAGGCCGCCCACGCTCGCGAGGAACGCGTCGCGGTTCTCGGCGCGCGAGCAGTCGAGGATCTCGCCCGACGCAGTGAGCAAGCGCAGCGATTCGAGCGCGGAGAAGAGCGAGCCGTCGCGGTGGTGGTTCTTGCCATGCACGTCCGCGGCGACGGCACCGCCCAGCGTCACGAACTTCGTGCCCGGTGTGACCGGCAGGAACCAGCCGCGCGGCACGAACACGCGCAGCAGCTCGGCGAGCGAGACGCCGGCCTCGGCCTCCAGCACGCCGCTCGCCGGATCGAAGGCGAGCAGCCGGTCGAGGCGCGTGTGCAGCACGACGCTGCCGCCCGCGTTGAGCGCGGCATCGGCGTAGGCGCGCCCGAGACCGCGCGAGATGGCGCCGCGCGCGGGATCCGCGTCGCGCACGATCTCGGCCAGCTCGCTCCAGCGCTCGGGCCGGTAGAGCCGCGCGGGCTCGACCGGGACGCGGCCCCAGCCGCCGACGTCGGCCTCGCGGCTACGCATCGTCGAGCCGGCTCCCTCGAATGCGCGCGTTCGCTCCGTTCATCTCGAGGATCCCGCTCCGTCTCTGGGCTCGCGCACGGCCTCCGCGTTCAACGGCCTTCGCCGCACGGCGCTTGAAGCCTTCTCGCGGCACAGGCAGGAACTCCTCGGCAGCCGGCAACGAGGCTCAAGCGGGCGGCAACGCGCGCCGATTCTCGCAAAGGCCGCCGCTGGTTGTGGCGCGCGCTTGCAGCGAGGTGACGTTTTGCGGCGGTGGATGCTCCTCGGCTGCGGGGCGTGCGGAGCGGCGCTGCTCGGCGTCGCGGTGGCGCGCGCGCCCGGCACGGTCCCCGCGAAGCCGCGCCAGGCGCTGAGCGCCGGCTTGCCCACGCGTTTCGACGTCCCGCCGCTTCTCCCCGACGACGCTGCAGCCGCGAGCGTCCTAAGAGCCGTGCAGCGCGTCTCGCTGGCATCGCCCGCGCCTCGGCGACCCGAGCCGGCGCAGATCCATCGCGACGATCTTCTGACCCTCGCGCCCCCGCGCGTGGCGGTTGCACCCGCCGCCGTGCCGGAGCCAGGCCTGGTGGCCGTCGCGCTCGCGACGGCAGGCGCCCTGCGCGCACGGTCTTGCCGGCGCGCCGGGCGCTGACCTACACGGCTCCCCGATGTCGTTCCTGCCCGCCGGCTCGCTCCCGTACCTCGTGCCCTACGGCGTGTTCCTCGTGCTGGTCGAGCTGCACGGCCTCGTGCCGGGCTTGGCGCCGCTGCTGTTTCCGCTGCGCGTCGCGCTGCCCGCAGCGCTCCTCGTTTGGTACTGGCGCCGGGGCGCCTATGCGGAGCTGCGCGGCTATCGCGTCGGCACCGGGACCTTGGCGGACGTTCTCGCCGGCCTCGCGATCGCGGCCCTCTGGGTGGCGCCCTTCGTGCTGTGGCCTGCGCTCGCGATCGGCGAGCCGTTCGACTCCGCCCAGCTCGGGGAGGGCCGCCGGACGCTCGCCCTCGGCCTGCGATTCGTCGGCTTCGCGCTCGTGACGCCCTGGGTCGAGGAGCTGTTCGTGCGCAGCTTCCTGCTGCGCTTCGCAGAGACCTTCGAGCGCGCCGACTTCCGGAGCGAGCCGATCGGCCGCTTCGGCTGGCGCGGCTTCGCGGCGAGCGTCTTCTGGTTCACGTTCTCTCACGCCGCGTGGGAGTGGGGCGTGGCGCTTGCAGCCGGTGTCGCGTTCAACGCGTGGCTCTACGCGCGCAAGCACCTGATGGCCTGCGTCGTCGCCCACGCCGCCGCCAATGCCGCCATGTGGGCGTTCGTGGTGCTCGGCCCAGAGCCGCTGTGGGGGCTGCTCTAGCTCGCCCCGCTGCGTCAGGCCGCCGCGCTGCGATGCCCGCGCCGGACGCGCTGCGACAGCTCGGTGAGGTCTTGCACCGCCTTGCGGATCGCCTCGGGGTTGCGCTCGCCGCACGCGGTGCGGATGCGCCGCGCCGACTCCGCCACCGGCTCGTAGCCGAGCGTGCCCGCCCGCTCGGCGAGCCGCTGGGCGAGCTGATCGAGGCTGTTGGTGGCGCCCGCCATCTCCGCGTCCTGGAACGAGTCCACCAGCTCGCCGAGGCTGAACACGAAGGCGTCGATCTCGGGCTCGAGGTCCGGCTCGTGCTCGCGCGTCGAGCGAATCGGAGGCGACAGGCGATCGTTCATGCCGCGCGTATCGGCGCAGGGCGCCGCCCGCTGGAGCGCAGGCGGCGCGCAAGCGGTGCGTAAGAACCGCCGCGGCGCGGCGACTCGCGTCAGCGCAGGAAGACGAGGGCGGCGCTCGCGGCGGCGAGCGCGAGCAGCAGCGCGAGCCAAGCGCGATTCGCCGCTCGCGGGGGCGCCGCCGAGCGCGCGGCCGCCTCGCTCCCGCCGCGCGGCGCGCTCG
>CAYWRY010000021.1:0-22486 GCA_964460485.1 uncultured Spirochaetales bacterium | reverse complement strand
CGGCGCGCTCGCGGCCCGCGGCGAGCGGTCGCGATGGCGCCACGCGTAGGTCACGAGCTCCGCGTCCGCGAGGCGCTGGATCTCGCGCGGAATGCCGCGGCTCGCGAGGGCGATGCGCTCTAGCGTGCGACCGCCGAGGGCCGCGCGCTGCTCGGGCGTCGCGCCGACGCGCGCGAGATGCGCCTCCACGTAGGCGGGAACCTCGGCGAGCGTGAGCGGCTCCACGAAGACGCGAGTCGGGCAACGCGCGAGCGCCGCGAGCGGGCGGACGCCGTCGCCCTCCGTCCAGACCAGTACCGCGCGCCCGCCGCACTCGGCGTTGCACCAGGTGCCGAGCCAGGCGAGCAGCTCGCCCGAGGCACGCTGCGCCTCGTCGAAGGCGACGAGCAGCGGGCGCCCCGCGCGGGCGAGCCGCGTGGCGAGCGCCGGGAGCGTGTCTTCCTTCGCGCGCACCTGCGCCGCGATCCAGCGCTCGAGCTCGGCGGGCGCGAGGTCGCAGGCCGGGGCGTGGGCCACCGTGAAGCGGGGGGCGAGCCGCCGCAGCAAGAGGCGCGCAAGCAGCGTCTTGCCCACCCCGGCCGGCCCGCAGATTCCGACCCAGGTGGGCGCGTCCACGAGCTTCGCCGCGAGGTATTCGCTGCTCTGCTCGAACTCCGCGTTGCGCACGTAGGCGGCGACGTCGGGGCCGGCGCGGAAGGGGTCGGGGGGGGCGCTCACGGAGTCGCCCGACGAGAAACGCCGCGACCGCGCGAGGGGCGAGGGCCACTCACCGCGGCGCTGCGTTCGCGGTCAAGTACGCGCGCGGGCGCGCCGTCGAAGGACGGCGCGGGGGAGCGCAGCGAGAGCGGGCGGCGGACGATGGGCACGCAGGCCGTATCGTCCAATGGGCCGGGCACTCCTGAGGCGAGGGGCAGCGCGAACGATGGCCGGCGCGGAGGCGTTCCCTGAGGGCTACGCGCGCTTCTCGGCGACCCGCACGTTCGGCTCGCTGAACGGCCTGCGCTGCCTCTCGATCCTCGCGGTCGTCTGGCATCACGCCTCGCTGAGGCCGCGGCCCGTCGCGCTGGCTGGCAACGGCTTTCTCGGCGTCGACCTGTTCTTCGTGATCAGCGGCTTCCTGATCACCACGCTCTTGTTGCGCGAGCGCGCGGCCGCGGGCGAGATCTCGCTGCGCCGGTTCTGGATTCGGCGCACGCTTCGCATCTTTCCGCCTTACTTCGCACTGCTCGTGGTGTTCGCGCTCGCGCTCGGCGTGCTCTTTCCGACCGCCGATATGCGCGCGCCGTTCTTCGCCGAGCTGCCGTACCTCGCTACCTACACGTCGAACTGGGTCGAGATCGCGACTCTCTTCGGGATCACCTGGTCGCTGGCGACGGAAGAGCAGTTCTACCTCGTGTGGCCCACCGTCGAGCGCTTCTTCCAGCGCGGGGCAGTGCCGGTGCTCGCGCTGGCGCTGCTCGCGAACCAGGCGCTGAACTTCGGCTGGCTCGACGCCCAGGTCGAGGCCATGACCGGGGTCCCGCGCGCGCGGCTGCCGGTGACCCAGACGACGTTCACGCCGATCCTGCTGGGCGTGGCGCTCGCGCACGTGCTCGCGCGCCCGCAGGGATTCGCGCGAGTGTGGGCGCTCGTGAGGTGGCGCCCGGCCGCTCCCCTCGCGCTCGTCGCGGTCCTCGCACTCGCCAGCATCCCGGGCGATCTGTCCGGCGCGCCGCGCCTCGCGATCCACCTCGCGATGACGACGCTCGTCGCGGCCTGCACCGTGCGCGAGGACCACGCCCTGCGCGCGGCGCTCGCGTGGACTCCCATCGAGCGGATCGGCGCCGTCAGCTACGGGGTCTACCTCTACCACCTGATCGCCCTCGACCTCGTCGTCCGCATCGGTGGAGCCTCCACGTCGAACACGCTGCGCTTCCTCGGCTGCGCGCTGCTCTCGGTGGGGATCGCCGAGATCAGCTATCGGGTACTGGAGACCCGCTTTCTCCGGCTCAAGGGTCGCTTCGAGGCGGTCGGACGATGAGCGCAGAACCCGACGTGGGGAGAGGCGGTGTGTTCGAGAGCGTGCAGGTCGGCGAGCTACGGCTCGCTCGCGCGACGTCCGCGGACGTCGTGGAAACCGTGTTCGAACGCCTGCACGCGGGGCAGGGTGGCACCCTCGTGACGCCAAACCTCGACATCCTCCAGCTCTGCGCGGAGAGCTCGCAGACCGCGGCGCTCTTCAACGGGGCCTCCCTCGTCGTGGCGGATGGAATGCCCGTGCTGTGGCTGGCGCGCCTCGCCGGGCGCCCGCTGCCTGGGCGCGTTGCGGGCTCGGACCTCGTCTGGCTGCTCGCCGAGCGCGCGGCGCGGGAAGGACGCTCGCTGTTCCTGCTGGGCGGCGACGAGGGCGTCGCGCCCGAGGCGAAGCGTGTGCTCGAGCGGCGCTTCCCCGGCCTGCGTGTGGCGGGCTGCGCCGCGCCGCGTGTGAGCTTCCCTCCCACGCCCCAAGAGCTCGCTGGTGTGCGCGCCGCGCTCGCGGCCGCTGCGCCCGACCTCGTGTTCTGCGCGTTCGGCTCCCCGAAGCAGGAGCGACTCGCCGCCGAGCTCGCCCCACATTTCCCACTCACGTGGTTCCTCGGCTGCGGCGCCGCCCTCTCGTTCATCGCCGGCCACCGGCGCCGCGCGCCGCGCGCGGTACAACGCCTCGGCTTGGAATGGGTACACCGCCTGCTCGCGGAGCCCGGGCGGCTCGCGCGTCGCTACCTGCTGCGCAACCTCCCGTACCTGCTCGCGAACGCGGCGCCGCGCGCGCTGCGGGAGCGCTTCGCGGGCCCGCGCCCGTGAGCGAGACGGGCACCGCGGCCAGCGACAAGACGGCCGCACGCACGGCGCTGCTCGCGCGCCTCGCCCTGCGCGGCAGCCTCCTCACGGTGATCGGGCACGTGGGCGGCGAGGGGCTTCGCTTCGCGAGCAACCTGCTGCTCACGCGGCTGCTCTACCCCGAGGCGTTCGGCCTGATGGCGATCGCGAACGCCGTGCTCCAAGGCGCGCGCATGATCTCCGACGTCGGCATCCGCGCGTCGATCGTGCAGCACGCGCGCGGCGGCGACCCTGCGTTCACGAACACCGCATGGACGATCCAGGTGCTGCGCGGTTTCGGCATCTCAGCCGCCCTGATGCTCCTCGCCGCGCCGCTCGCCGCGCTCTATGCGAAGCCCGAGGCGGAAGCGCTGATCCGCGTCGTCGCGCTCGCGGCTGCGATCGACGGCTTCACCTCGACGGCGGGATTCTCACTCTTGCGCCAGGTCCGGCCCGGCCGCCAGATCGCGCGCGACCTCGGCGCGCGCGTGCTCGGCATCACGGCGACGGTGACGCTCGCGCTCGTCTGGCCGTCGGTCTGGTCGCTCGCGTTCGGCGCGCTGGCGACCTCGGTGGCGCAGGTGGCATTCAGCTTCCGCATGCTGCCCGGTTACCGGAATCGCTTCCAGTACGACCGCGAGGCGGCGGCGGCGATCTCGGGCTTCGGCCGCTGGGTGATGGTCGCGAGCCTGATGACTTACTTCCTGAACCAGGGCGACCGTCTCGTGCTGGGCGCGTTGCTAGAGAGCGCGGAACTCGGCGTCTATGTGATCGCAGTGTTCCTCGCCTTCGCCGTGCCCGACGGCGCGCAACGCGTGGCGCTGAACGTGCTGTTCCCCGTGTACGCGCGGCTGCGCGATCTCGACCGCGCCGCACAGCGCCGCGAGATCACCCGCTATCGCTTGGCGATCCTCGCCGCGACGCTGCCAGCCCTCTGGGCGCTCGCCATCTTCGGGGACGTGCTCGTCACCCAGCTCTACGACCCGCGCTACGCCGAGGCCGGTTGGATGGTGCGCCTGCTCGCCGTGGCGATGGTTCCAGTGCTCGTCTCGTACACGTCGGAGCGCGTGCTGCTCGCCCGCGGCGACTCGTTCGGGCACCTGAAGCTTCAGGCTTCTCAGGCGGCGCTCCTGCTCGGCGGCATGGCGTGCGGTGCGGCACTCGGGCCGGGCGGCGCGCGCGGCGTCGTGCTCGGCACGATCGCGGGACGGCTCGCCGGCTACCTGCCCCTCGCGCTGCTGCTTCGCCCGACGGGCGGATGGCTGCCGCGCGTCGACGCCGCCGTGTTCGCTGCCTCGGTCCTCGCGATCGGCGCGGGTTTCGCGTGGCGAGGCCTGCCGTGAGCGGCGCTGGGCGCATGCCGGACTTCCTCGTGATCGGCGCCATGAAGGCCGGCACGACGACGCTGTGTGGGCACCTCGCTCGCCACCCGGGGGTGTTCTTCTCCACGCCGAAGGAGCCGCAGTACTGGAGCCGCGCCCACGTGCGCGAACGCGGAGTCGGCTGGTATCAGGGCCTCTTCGCCGCAGCCCGGCCCGACCAGCGCTGCGGCGAGGGCTCCGCTTGTTACTCGCGCTGGCCGGAGTTCGACGGGGTGCCCGGGCGCATCGCCGCCGCGATGCCGGGCGTGAAGCTGGTCTACATCGTGCGCCACCCGGTGGAGCGCACCTACTCGCACTACGGCCACGAGATGGAGGAGCGCCACCTGCATGGCACCGGGCCGCAGCGCACGCTCGCCGAGGCGCTCGCCGAACTGCCGAACCTGATCGACGCGAGCCTCTACCACGCCCAGATCGAGCGCTATCTCGCGCACTTCCCGCGCGCTGCGTTGCACGTGCTGCTGCTCGAGGACCTGCGGCGCGCCCCGGACGCCACCTGGGGGGCGCTCGAGGACTTCCTCGGGCTCGCGCACGCGCCGCTCGGTGCAGGCGGCGAGGCTGCCGACAATCGCGCCGGCGACCGACTGGCGCGCGTCGAGTCGCGTCGGCGCGTGCAGCACCTCCGGCGGCTACCGGGTGTGCGCCATGCAGTCGACTGGTTGCCGGCGGGGGTGCGCCACGCAGCCGGCAATCTGCTGCGCCGTCCTGCGCTCACGCGCTGGTGGATGAGGCAGCGCGTCGCCGAGCATCGCGCCGCGCTCTCGCCGCTCACTCCGGCGCTGCGCGCCGAGCTGCTCGAGCGCTTCCGCGAGCCGAACCGGCGTCTCGAGGCTTTCCTCGGGCGCGAGCTCCCGGAGTGGCGCCAGTGACATTCTCCCACGGCGGCGCGACCGCGCTCGTCACGCTCGTGCTGCTGGGTTGGCCGCTCGTGGTGGTGGCGATGTTCCTCCTGCTGCGCGCGCGCACCGCCGCCCTGTGGTCCTTGATGATCGGGATGCTGTTCCTTCCCGAGGGCGCGTTCCTGTTCGCCGGCCTGCCGGAGTACACGAAGCAGACCGCCGGCGGGATCACAGCGCTGCTGTGTGCGATCGCCCTCGACGGTGGTAGGCCCCTGCGGGTGCGCCCCCGTCTCGCAGACCTGCCGATCTTCCTTTGGTGCCTCGGTCGCGTAGCGACCTCGATCAGCAACGGTCTCGGCGTCTACGACGGATTCTCGTCGATGTTCCTCGAGATCGTGCGTTGGGGAATCCCGTACTGGATCGGGCGTACCTACTTCTCGGACCTCGACGGCATGCGCGAGCTGGCGCGCGGCATCGTGGTCGGCGGACTGCTCTACGTGCCGTTGTGCCTGTTCGAGGTGCGCTTCTCGCCGATGTTGCACGACCGGATCTACGGCTTCATGACAGTGCCGTTCTACATGGTCCTGCGCTACGGCGGGTATCGGCCGATGGTGTTCATGCAGAGCTCGCTGATGGTCGCGATGTGGATGGCCACTGCGACGGTGGTGTGCGCGTGGCTCGGCCTCTCGCGCTCGGCGCCGCGGATCGCCGGCTTGCGCACTGTGTGGTGGGTGCCGCCGCTGTTCGTCACCACGCTGCTTTGCAAGGCATTCGGAGCGATCACGCTCATGGTGATTGGCATCGGGTTCTACTACGCGGCCCGCCGCTGGAAGACGGCGCTGCCGGTGATCGCTGTGCTCGCAGTCGTCGGCGCCTATCCGGCGCTGCGCATGTCGGGGATCTTGTCCGGCGAGCGCGTGCTGGCGACGGCCGAGCTGCTCTATGACGAGGAGCGACTCCAGTCCCTCGGCGTGCGCATCCGCAGCGAAGAGCTGTTCATGGATCACTCCGCCGAGCGCCCGCTGCTCGGCTGGGGCGGTTGGGGCCGCAACCTGGTCGTCGTGGAAGGAGTCGGTCGCTCCGTGCCCGACGGGCTCTGGGTGATCGCGCTCAGCAGCGCCGGGCTGCTCGCGCTCGGCTCGATGATGGCGATGTACCTCACGCCGGCGGTCGTGTTGGTGCGCCGTTTTCGAGCAGGCGGCTGGCTCGGGCGCGAAGTCGCGCCCTTCGCTGCTATGGCGATCCTGCTCCTGTTGTATTGGGTCGACTGTCTCTCGAACGCGATGATCAACAGCGTGCTCGTGATGGCGATCGGAGGCAGCGCCGGCTGGGTGGCGAGCACGCGCCGGGGCGCGCGGCCGACTGTCGCGAGCGCGGCTACCGGGGGCTCGAACGCGGCGCCCGGCACCACGGCCCCGCCTTCGGCGGACCCTCCGCCCAGCGTGCCGCCGGGCCTCGGTCGCGCGCTCAGCGGCCGCCGGCGCGGGCGCGGCGTGTGAGGCGCGCGGCGCTCGGCCTCGCGCTCGCGCTGCTCGCCGCGCGTGCCTCCGGCGAACCCGAGGTGGCGACCTGCGGCCCGGCGCAGGCGGGTTGGCGCCCGGGCACGATTGACCTGCGCGGCTCACCCGTCGACCTGCGCTTCCTGAATCACACGCCGGCGGGCGCGCACGGCTTCGTCCGGCGCAGCGGCGACGGCTTCGCCTTCGCCAACGGAACGCCGGCGCGCTTCTGGGGCGTGAACGTGGTGGCGAACGCGATCTTCAACTCGAGCGACGAGGAGATCGACTGGCACGCGGAGCGCATCGCGCGCCTCGGCTTCAACCTCGTGCGCTTCCACCACCACGACTCCGCGCAGTGGCTGAAGGGCGGGGGGCTCGTGCGCGTGGGCCCGAACGACAGCCGGTCCCTGAATCCCGCCGGCCTCGCGAAGCTAGACCGTTGGGTCGCGCGCCTGCGCGAGCACGGCGTCTACGTGTTTCTCGACCTGCACACGGGGCGCGTCTTTCATCCGGGCGACGAGATTCCCGGCTTCGAGGAAGTGGAACGCCGTCGCCTGCGCAGCGGAGGCATGGGGCACGGCTTCCTCTACGTGAATGAGCGGCTTCAGGAGCTAGTGATCGAGCTTGGCGAGAAGCTGCTCGCCCACGAGAACTCCTTTACGCGCACGCGGTATCGGGACGAGCCCGCGCTCGCGGCCGTGCTGATCACCAACGAGGACGACGTCGCCCACCACTACGGCAACCTGTTCGCAGCCGACGCAGGCTTCCCGTGGCACCGCGCGCGCTTCCTTGCCGAGGTTCACAGCTTCGCGAAGCGCACGAAGCTGCCGGAGGCGGCGCTCCAGCAGACGTGGAAGCCCGGGCCGGCCCGCCTCCTACTGGCGGACCTCGAGCACGGCTTCTTCACGAAGGCGAGGACGCGGTTGCGCGCGGCGGGGCTGCGCGCGCCGCTCGTGCTCACCAGCTTCTGGAACGCGGAGCCGCTGTACGCGCTGCCGTCCCTCGCGAGCGGCGATTTCGTGGACGTGCACGTCTACCTGCGCGGCAACCCGCTGCAGGGTGACCCGCGCAAGTGGGGCGGGGCAATCGCGCGAATCGGCGCGGCGCAGCTCCCGGGCCAGGCGGTGCTGGTGAGCGAGTGGAACCACGGCGAGCCGCGCCAGCGCGAGCGCGCGAGCGCGCCGCTCTGGCTCGCGAGCGTGGGCGCGCTGCAAGGGTGGGACGGCTTGCTGGTGTACGCGTACGCGCAGAGCCGGCTCTCGCGCGTCTCGCCGGTGGTGTGGAACACGGCGGTCGATCCCGCGATCGCGGCGCTGCTGCCGGCCGCCGGCGTCGCCTTCCGGCGTGGCGACGTCGCGCTCGCGAAGGAGCGCGCGGTGCTCGCGCCCAGCGCCGCAGAGGTTTGGAACGACGCGCTGCTGCCCGAGCGCTACACGGCGCTCGCCACGCTCGTCGAGCAACATCGCGTCGAGCTCGCGCTGCCGGGCCACCCCGCGCTGCCCTGGCTGAAGGCGCCCGAGATCGGCGGCATGAAACCCGTGGCGGTGGCGGCGCAGAGCTTCGTCGCGCCAGACGCTCGGCGCATCCGCTCCGATACCGGCGAGCTTGCGCGCGACTTCGCACGCGGGCTGCAGACGATCGACACGCCGCGCACGCAAGCCGCGTCCGGGAATCTCAACGGCCAGCCCATCTTGCTCTCGCAGACGCAGATTCGGGCCGACCGCCTGGGCGCGGTGGCGTTCACCAGCCTCGACGGCCTGCCGCTCGCGCGCTCCGAGCGCGTGCTCGTCAGCGTCGCCGCGCGCGCCTGCGCCGAGTCGAAGACAGGCAGCGGGTTCCGCGCCGAGCCGATCGCGGGCGAAGCGTCGCTCGCCAGCGACTTCGCGCGCGTGCTGGTGCCCATCGGCCCGCGCGGCGAGCGCGGCTCCTCGCATCCGCTCACGCGCGACGGCGGCCGCGCAGTGCTGCCCCTCGACTTCGGCGGCGCCTGGGCTCTGCTCGAGCGGGCGGCAGATTGAGCGGTGGAACGCCAGTCAGGAACGCAGCTTCCGCAACGCGGCGGCGACGATCGGCGGCATGATCGCCACGGTCGCGCGTTTCGCGAGAGCCGCGGCGCGCCGCGGGAGCGTGTCGTCGATGCCGGGCCGCGCGCGAAAGATCGTGGTGTGCTTCGCCGCGTCTTCCGCGTCGGGGCGCCCATTCGTGTAGTAGTAGGTGGCGAGCGAGCGCCGCGCGCGGTGATCGGGGCAGGTGAGCGGGTCGGGGTGCCCGTGGTACGACGACTCCGTCGTGCTGAAGACCACGCAGCGGTTGAAGACTGGCAGCACGCGCTGAACGCATTTCTCCATGCGCGCGTCCCACAGCTCGAGGTGCCCACCGTACTCGTCGCGCCAATCCTTGTTCAGGTAGATCAGCATGTTCAGGCGGCGGTCGAGGTCGAAACGCGGGTACTTGTTGAAGTCGACGTGCACGCCGAGGTGCCCGCCGCGCCGGATCTGGTGCAGGCCGCCGCCCAGCAGGTACGGGTCGGGGATCAGGTTCGGGATTCCCGACAGCCGCTCGAGGAAGCGCAGCATCGTCGGCGAGTTCATGAACTGGAGCACCTCGCGGATCGACGGCGGGATCTGGGCGAGCTCGTTGAAGGCGAGCTTCTTTTCCTCGGGCTTGTCGAACTCGATCCAGGGCAGCGCCTCGGGTGCCGGGTAGTCGGCCACGGCGCGCTCGAGCACTTCGGCGGGCAGGAAGTCGTCGATCACGATGTGCGGGAAGGGCACGTTGTCGCGGTACTTGGGGGCGAGGGTTTCGCCCAGCGCCACGAGCCGCTGCGTCGTCGCATCCGAGAAGAGATCGCTCATCGCCTAGCTCCCGATTCCGTCTGCCGCTCAGCGCACGCCGCGTCCACGCAGGAGGCCACCGAGCCGCGCGTACTGCCACGCGTGGAGGCTGCGCCGAAACGCGAGGTCTTCGTAGCGGGGCGCGCCGCCGAGCGCGGCCTTCAGGTACCCCGCGATGATCAAGAGCCCGCCGACGAGGTAGGGCTTCTCGCGCATGCGAAACACGCCGCTCGCGACGATGTAGGGAAACGCGCTGCCCATGAACCATTGGCCCGCGCCCCAGCGCAGGCGGCCGCGATAGATGCTGCGGTCCGACGATCCCATGAGCCTCAGATGAAGAATGCGCAGCTCGGGGTCGTCGAGGCTCGCGGTGCGGAAGCCCAGCATGCGGGCGCGGTGGAAGTCGATGCCGTCCCACATCAGCTCCCGCACGAAGCCGCCGATCTGCTCGAAGGCGTCTCGCCGATAGAGCTTGAACTGTCCGGCCACCATCTCGTCGACCATGAACTCGTGGACGAGTCGTCCGTTCTCGGGCCGGTAGACCTTGCCGCTCGCGGCGGCCAGCTTCGGATCACGCGCAAATTCCGCCAGCAACCGCTCGAAGTAACGCGGCCCGAACTCGAGGTCCACGTCCATTTTCGCCACAAAATCGTAGTCGCACTCCACGCTGGCGAGGCCTTCGTAGAACGCGTCGATCACGCCGCCGCCGAGGCGCCGGTAGCCGCGGTCGGCGCGCCGCACCACGCGCAGCCAGGGGATCTCCCGCGCAGCCTCCGCCAGCAGCTCGGGCGTGCGGTCGCGGGAACCGTCGTCGACCACGACCCAGCGCACGGGCCTCACGGTCTGCACGCGCATGCTGGCGATCGTGCGCGCGAGCGTGCGCTCCTCGTCGCGGCAGGGCGAGACGACGACGATCCGGGGCGGAACGGGCGCATGGGGCGGAGTTGCGGGTTGCATGCGGGTGATCTGCGGCTCCGGGCGCTACGAGTGGGTGGCCTGTGCCGACGCGAAGGGGTTCACGTCTCGTGCCGAAGAATTCCGCTTCGCGTGACCCGCGTCGCATCGGCCCTTCGCGCCGCTCCCGATAGTCCGGCCAGTCGGTTTCCTGGTCAGGGGGGAGGCATCGTGCGTCAAGTCCATCGAATGCTGGTCTGCGGTGTCTTGCTGCTGGGTGGGGCGGGCAGCGCCCTTGCGGCGCCGAGCGTGTCCCTTCAGCCGAGTCGCACGAGCGGCGTCGCGCCACTCGCGGTGCATTTCGACGCGACGGGCACCACGGCGAGCGGGCTCGATGCGTTCCGCCAGCTCTCATACGACTGGGACTTCGGCGACTCCAATGCCGGTACCTGGCAGGTCTCGGGGCTCCCCAAGAACGACGCGCTCGGTCCGGTCGCGGCCCACGTGTACGAGACCCCGGGAACCTTCACGGCGCAGGTGAGCGTTCGGGATCCAAGCGGCGGCGTGTCCTCGAAGTCGGTGACCATCTCGGTCGCCGATCCGAACACCGTCTACGCGGGCACGAACACGACCTGCGTCTCTGCAAGCGGCAACTTCACTGGCTGCCCGAGCGGCGCGCGGCAGATGACGTCCGGCAGCTTCGACACGGCGTTCGGGTACGCCGGAACCGGTCAGCGAGTCCTCCTGCGGCGCGGCGAGACTTTCACGGCCGGCTCGCTCTCCGCGAACCGCGGCGGACCGGTCACGATCGGCGCGTACCCCGCGACGGGAACGCCGCCGCTGGTGCGCGCCGGCTCGCCAAGCTCGACCTTCAAGTTCTCCGGCAGTCCGGAGCTGTTCGATGACTGGCGTCTGATGGACATCGATTTCGAGGGGCCAGGCGTCTCGGGCTCGCGCCTCATCACTGCCAACGGCCAAATCCGCAGCCTGCTCCTGCTGCGCGTGAGCGCTGAATTCTTCCATACCGCACTCTCGATCAGCCACGGTCCGGCGAGCGCAATGCACGAGAACATCTTCGTGGTCGACTCCACGATCGCGCGCATGCGCGGCGGCTCGGGCGGCAACGGCGGCTACATGTCGGGCAACCGCGGTGCCTTCCTCGGGAGTCGATTCGAGGACTCCACCCAGGCGGAGCACGTGCTGCGCCTGCCGTACCAGGGGTGGACGGTCGTGTCTCACAACCTGTTCGCGAATGCCCCGACCGGTAAGCACGTGCTGAAGATCCATTCGCTCGGCGAGACCGAGGTGCATCCATTCCCCGAGCGCCGGTCGCACGACTACGTGATCTCCGACAACCAGTTCGTGGGCGGCGCGAACGGCTGGGACGTGACGATCGGCCCGCAGAACAGCAACGAGGACGAGCGTGTCTATCGCGTGCTCATCGAGCGCAACCTGTTCCGCTCGGGCCCGCAGGGAAACGTCACGCTCATGCTCTGGGCGAGCGACGCGACGGTGCGCAACAACGTGTTCGACCTGTCCGCGTCGGCGGGCGGCGACGGCATCGTGATCGCGCGCCGCGGCATCGAGCCACCTCCGGTGAACGGCGAGGTCAACAACAACACCTGCTATTCGGCGTCGGGCTCGGTCAATTGCTCGAGCTTCGCGGCCGGCTCCGGCCACGTTTCGCTCAACAACCTCGCGATCGGAGCTGCGGGCTCGAGCGCGTCGGGCATCGCGGGCGGCGGCAACCTGGTCACCACCACGCCACCGTGGACCGCGACGTCGCCAGTCCGCCTCGCCGACTACCGCACGGACCCGAGCCGCGCCAGCGCGTTGGTTGATACGGGGTCTGCGGTCGCCGTCGCGGCCTTCGATCCACTGGGCGTCGCCCAGCCGTTCGACGGCAACGGGGACAACATCGCGCGCTGGGACATCGGCGCGTTCGAGGTCGGCACCGCGGGCGGGGGAGGCGGAACGATCCCGCCGCCTCCGCCGCCGTCCCCGACGGCGCCCGCCGCCCCAGTGCTGCTGCCCTAAAGCGGACGCGGGTGTCACCGCAACTCGGAGCGCGTCCACGCCTTGCCGATGAGGAGGCTCCGGAAGGGGAGCCCGGTTGTCGAGCGCGAATTCCCAGCCCCACTTGCCCGCCGCCGTGTACGCGGCCACACCTCCCGGCGCCGTGCACGAGCTCGCAATCATCGTCCTGAACTACTGCCGCTCGGACCTCGTGATCCAATGCCTGGCCTCGCTGGCAGCGGACGTCGCGGCCGAGCCGGACTGGATCGTCCTGGTGGTGGACAACGCGTCGGCCGACGGCTCGGCCGCGCGCATCGCGGCCGCAATTCGCGCTGAAGGCTGGACGTGGGCGCGGCTGGTCGAGTCACCGGTCAACGGCGGCTTCTCCGCAGGCAACAACCTGGGGCTCGCGACCCTGGCACGGCAATACGTGCTGCTGAACAGCGACACGATCGTGCGGCCGGGCGCGCTCGCGGCGCTCCTTGGTGCGCTTCGATCCGAGCCCGAGGTGGGGATCGTCGGACCTCGGCTCGAGGACCCGGACGGCACGCCCCAAGAGAGCTGCTTCCGTTGGGCGACGCCCTTCAGCGAGCTGATCGCGGCGGCGCAGACGGGGCCAGTGACGAGCCTCTTGCGCCGCTATCGCGTCGCCCTCCCGGCGGCTGGCTCACCCCACGACACCGAGTGGATCAGCTTTGCGTGCGTGATGCTGCGCAGGGAGGTCGTGCGCGACGTGGGGCCGCTGGACGAGGGCTTCTTCATGTACTTCGAGGACATGGACTACTGCCGCCGCGCTTGGGCGAAGGGCTGGCGCGTCCGCTACGAGCCCGCCGCGCACGTCGTGCACCTTCGCGGCGGGAGTTCGCCCGTGAAGCAGGCGTTCGCCGAGCGCCGGCGCGTACCGCGGTACTACTTTGCTTCGCGCAGTCGCTACTTCGCGAAGCACTTCGGCGGCGTCGCTGGCGTCCTGGTCGCGAACGCGGCGTGGCTGCTGGGCCGGTTCGTCTCGCTCGCACGCGAGCTGGCGGGTCACAAGCGGCCGCACACCGCCGAGGCGCACGCGCGCGACATCTGGACCAACTGGTCGCGGCCGCTCGCCGCCCCGCAGCTCGCGGCCCCCGAACGCCCCGGCTCATGATCGACGGACCCGACTTCATGATCATCGGCGCGATGAAGAGCGCGACCAGCACGCTGCACGAGCAGCTCGCGGCGCAGCCCGGCTTCTTCATGAGCCGCCCGAAGGAGCCGAACTTCTTCAGCGACGACGAAATCTGGGCGCGCGGCGCAGACTGGTACGCCGGCCTCTTCGCCGCCGCGCCGGCGGGCGCGCTGCGCGGCGAGTCGAGCACGCACTACACGAAGCTGCCGACCCATCCGCACACGATCGAGCGTCTGATCGCCAGCGTGCGCACGCGGCGCTTCGTCTACGTGATGCGGCACCCGGTCGACCGTCTGGTCTCTCACTTCGTCCACGGCTGGTCGCGCGGCGAGATCGTCGAGCCGCTGGATCGCGCCGCCGCGACGCGTCCCGAGCTGGTCGCCTACGGCTGCTACGCGATGCAGCTCGCGCCCTGGATCGCGGCGTTCGGACGGAGCGCGATCCTGCCCGTGTTCTTCGAGCGGCTGACGGCGGCGCCCGACGCGGAGCTTGCGCGAATCGTCCGCTTCCTCGGCAGCGAAGCGACGCCGGCCTGGAACCACGCACTTGCGCGGCAGAACGTATCGAGCGAGCGGCTGCGCAGGAGCCCGCTGCGCGACGCGCTGCTGGCGTCGCCGCTGCTCACACGGCTCCGGCGCCGCTTCGTGCCGAAGGCGCTGCGCGAGCGCGCGAAGGCGCTCTGGCAGATGCGCGAGCGGCCGGAGCTCTCGCCCGCGGTGCGCGAGGCGCTCGAGCAGCGCTTCGACGCAGACCTCGCGACGCTCGGGAGCTGGCTCGGCGTTCCGCTGTGCTGCGCGACCTTCGCCGAGACCGTCGCTGCACGCTCGCTCGAGTGGAGCGACGCGCAGTGATGCGTCTCGGCGTGGTCGCGATCGGCCGCAACGAGGGCGAGCGGCTGGTGCGCTGCCTCGCGTCCACTCGCGGCGGAGCTCGGCGCGTCGTCTACGTGGACTCGGGCTCCAGCGACGGCAGCGTGGCGGCCGCGCGCGAAGCGGGCGCGGACGTGGTGGCGCTTCCCCCGTCGGCGCCCTTCACCGCGGCGCGCGCGCGCAACGCAGGGTTCGCGCGCCTGCTCGAGCTCGAGCCGGAGATCGACTGGGTGCAGTTCGTCGACGGCGACTGCGAGATCGTCCCGGAGTGGTGGGGCGCGCTCGGCGCGCGGCTCCCCGGCGACGCCCGCACGGCCGTCGTGTGCGGCCGGCGGCGCGAGCGCCACCCGCGCGCCTCGCTCTACAACCTGCTCTGCGACCTCGAGTGGGACACGCCCATCGGCCGCGCCGAGGCATGCGGCGGCGACGCCGTGATGCGCGTCGCCGCGCTTCGCGACGTGGGCGGATTCGACCCGGCCATGATCGCGGGCGAGGAGCCGGAGCTCTGCTTCCGCCTGCGCGCGGCCGGGTGGGTGATCGAACGCATCGCCAGCGAGATGACGCTGCACGACGCCGCGATGACGAGCTTCCGCCAGTGGTGGCGGCGCAGCATGCGCGCGGGTCACGCCTATGCCGAGAACTTCGCGCTGCACGGGCGGTCGCCGGAGCGCTTCAAGGCGCGCGAGCTGCGCTCGATCGTCGCGTGGGGCGGTGCGCTGCCAGTGCTCGCGGTCTGCCTCGCGCCGCTCACGAGCGGGCTCTCGCTCGGCGCGCTGGCAGCCGCGTACGGGGTGCTCTTCGCACGCGTGTTCCGCGCGCGGAGGGAGCGGGGCGACGCCGGCGCGGATGCCGGGCGCTACGCGGCGTTCGTCGTGATCGGGAAGTGGGCGCAGCTCGCAGGCGTCGCGTGGTACGCCTGGAATCGCGCACGCGGGCATCGCGCGGGCCTGATCGAGTACAAGGCCGCGCCCTGAGAGCGAGCGCCACGCGCTCAGTGCGCCGGCGCGGTCGCCACTCCGGACGGCGCCTCCTCCGGCCACGCTCGCGCGAGCTCGGGCTCGAGCTGTCTCGCGAAATCGACCAGCATGCCGCGCGCCGCATCGCGGTCGATGCCGATCAGCGGCGTCGAGAGGCGCACGAGCGCTCCGTCGCCGCGCCCGTCCCGCAGCTTGCCCACCACGTGGTCGAGCTGGAGCGCGAGCGTCGAGCCGAAGCCGCTGCCCCGGTAGGAGCGGTACCAGAACAGCACGAGCTGGCGCTGGCCGCGCGACTCCACCAGGTACTCGACCGCGCGCTGGCCGCTCTCGCGGTCGACGACGACGCTCCGCTCTTCGAGGATGTCCCAGCCGTGCGCGGCATAACAAGCCTTGGGCGTGTGCTCGGGCGTGCCGCCGCGCTGGGTGCCGTAGTAGCCCACGTACACCCACACCACCTGGCCGAGCGGGTGCAGGTACTCGCGCTGCAGGTTGTAGTCGGCGCGCAGCATGTCCTCGACGTTATGCCCGACGGGCGAGTCGACGCCGCGATAGCTGCCGAGCTCGAAGGGCAGGGCGGAGAGCGACTCCGGCCGCGGCGAGAGCGACCCGCGCGACTGGAACGACCAGACCGCGAGGCCGGAGACCAACAGGATCGCAAGCGCGGCGAGCGTGGAGGCGCGCTCAGACACGGGCGGGCACCTCGCGCTGCCGCGTGAGCTCGAACGTCGCGATGGTCGCGGCCGCGCAGACCAGCCACACGCCGTGCGTCAGGAACGCGCGCGCCGCGACGGGGAAACCGGCGAGCGCGAGCCCCACCGCGACGATCGTCGCGCCGAGCTGGACCGGCAGACCCAGCATGGCGAGCTGCGCGCCGCGGCGCAGGGCGCCGCGCCAGCTGCCGCCGCTGCGCGCGTCGAGGTACCAGCCGAGCCCGGCGAACAACGTCACGAGCCGCACGCCGCTGTCCCAGGCGTCGAGCTGGAGTGCCTGCCCGATCGGCCCCAGCAGGAACTCGGCAAAGGCGCGCCACACGGCCTCGAGCGGAGCCAGCGACGCGATCGCGTGGGGCACCGGCACGATGAAGAACGCGAGGCACGCGGGCGCGAGCGCTGCGGCGCCAGTGAAGCGCAGATAGCCGATGATGCCGAGCGGAATCGCGAGGCGCCCCGCGCGCTCGATGCCGCCGCCGAACGCGACCACTTCAACGAGCGCCGCTGCAGCGAGCCAGAGCAGGCCGCGCGCCGGGTCGGGCTGGGTCGGGGGCGTCGAGCGCGCCGCGATCATCAGCAGCACGGGAAAGATCAGGGCGTAGGCGGTCGCGGGCTCGGCCGTGATGTGCGCCGCCCACTCCGCGAGGGAGAACCACAAGCCCGCGACCAGCCCGACTCCGAGCAGCAGCGCCTGCATCGCCGGCTCAGCCGATGCGCCCGACCGAGCCGAGCACGACGAGGTCGAGCTCTTCCTCGATCTGCGTTGCCGAGACGATCACCGGATCGAGCATCTCGAGCAGCGCCGCGATGCCGAGCGCGGCGCCGAAGGAGGCCGCGAGCCCTGCGAGCAGGAACTTGAGCCGGGTGCGCTCCGGCTCGGTCGGCGGTGCGGCGCGGTCGAGCACGTCGACGCGCGAGCCCTGCTGCGCCGACTCGACGCTCAGCGCGAGCTCCGCGGCCTCGAGCTTGCGCAGGTTCGAGATGTAGGTCTCGTGCAGCACGATCTGCTTCTGAGAGAGCGCGGCGAGCTCTTCCTCGCGCTGTGCGGTGCGCGACACCCGCTCTTCGAGCACGCGCGTCTCCGCCTCGGCCCGTGCCATCTGAGCCCGCAGATCGGCGACTTGGTCGCGCGCCGTGCGCAGCGCGATGTCCTCGGCGGGGTCGCCGCTCGACGCCCCGCCGCTCGCCACCTCCTTCTCGAGCGCCTCGATCTGGCGACGCAGGGCGATCACGTTGGGGTGCTCCTCCGTGTTCGCGGCGAGCTCCGACACGAGCTTCGCGCGCAGCGAGGAGAGCCGGGCGTAGGGAGAGGAGGGGTTCGCGAGGTCGCCGAGCTTCTCGAGGTCGGCGAGGCGCGTCTCGGCCGCGTCGAGCTGGGCGGCCAGCGTCTGTTTCGACAAGGCCAGCCGCTCCAGCTTCGAGGTGTTGGTGCCGAGCTCGCTGGGCAGCTCGCCGCGGTACTTCTCCTTGAACTCGGAGACGAGCCGCTCCTGGGCGCGCAGCTCGCGCTCGGAGCGGTCGCGCTCGGCGCGCATGAAGTCCGCAGTGGTGCGGGCCGCGTCGCCGGAGGCCTTGCCGGCTGCAGCGGTGAACAGCGTGGCCAGGTCGTTCGCCACCGCCGCGGCGATGCGCGGATCGCGGTCGCGGAACGAGATGTTGATCACGCTGGCGGGCGTGCCGCGCTTCTGCGGGACCACCGAATCCGCCGGGCCGACCACCACGTTCGCGCGCGCGATGGCGACGAGGCCGATCATCGGCACCTTCTCGCGCAGCTCGGGATAGAGCTTGTGCCTCTCCACGACCGGAGCGAGGCGCTCGCGCGAAAGGATCTCTCCCACCAGCGCGTCGAGCTGGCCGACTGGGCTCTCGCTCACCGTCGTGGCGACGAACTGGTCGGGGATCTGCTGCTCGTTGAAGACGAGGGTCGCCGAGGCGAGATAGGTGACCGGCACCTGCGACACGTAGATGGCGGTCGCCATCACGCCGACGGCCGCCACGCCGGCGATCCACGGCCAGCGCCGCCGCAGCACGCCGCGCGGGTCGGTGAGGAACGCCGGGATTCCGCCGGCCTCTTCCTCCTGGCTCATCGCTCGTTCCCTTCGCCCGGCTTCTCTGGATTCGCCTCGTAACCGTAATAGCCGTAATAGCGGCGGTGGCGGGGCGTGCGGCCTTCGTTCAGGAACACGCCGATCGTCTTCGGCTCGCCGAGCGACTCGATCGTCTCGCGCAGTGCCGCGCGGCGCGAAAACCCGTTGCGCGCGACCAGCAGCACCGCATCCGCGTGCGCCGCCAGCAGCGGCACGTCGGGCACCGGCAGCACCGGCGGCGAATCGATCACCACGAGGTCGTACTGGCGGGCGAGGTCGCGGATCAGCGCGCCCGTGTTCGGCGCCGAGACGGCCGCGAGGGCGTCGCGCGCCGGCTCGCTCGCGAGATACAGATCGAGCTCGGGGAGCTGCGTGTGGAGGCATGCCTCCGAGAGACGCGCGCGCCCGGCGAGCACGCGCTCGATGCCGACCGGCGGCTCGACGCCCAGCGAATCCGCCGCGGACGGGCGCCGCAGGTCGAGCTCGATCAGGGCGATGCGCCGTCCGCTCGCCATCGAGGCCAGCGCCAGCGCGAGATTGCAGGCGGTGGTGGTCTTCCCCTCGCCGCGCGCGGCGCTGGTGACGAGCACGGAACGCGCGCCGAGCTCCTTGAGGCGGCGCTGCAGCCGGATCGCGAAGTGGCGATAGCCCTCGGCGACGTCGTCGCGCGGCGCGACCAGCACCGCGCGCCCGTGCCAGTTCCCGCTCTGCTGATCGGGGATCGACACCGCGTTCGCGGCTTCGCGCGCCGGCGCGACGTTCGCGGCAGGCGCTTCGCGCAGGGCGGCGGGGGCGGGGCTCGCCGGAGCCGAGGGCTCGCGGCGCGCCTCGCGCGAGCGCTTCAGCGCCTCGGAGATCTCACCCAAGCTTGGGCACCTCCGTGGCGGGCGTTTCGCTGAGTCGCACCGCCGCCATCTCCTTGGCCTTGCGCTCGACGAGCAGCGTGGGCACGGGCCGCAGCTGCTTCGCGAACGCCACGAGCATCGCGCGATCCGCGAGCAGGCTCATCAGCCGCGGGCAGCCTTGCGAGAACTCGTGGAAGATCGGCTCGACGCCGGGCTCGAACACGTCCTCGAAGCGCCCGCCTGCGACCTCCAGACGATGGCGCAGGTAGGGGCCGGCGTCTTCGAGGCGCAACGGCAGCACGTGGTGCTCGATCGCGACGCGTTGGCGGAGCTGGCGGAGGTTCGAGGCGGCCAGCTTCTGCCGCAGCTCGGGTTGCCCGGTGAGCACGATCTGCAACAGCTTCTCGGTGTCGGTCTCGAGGTTCGACAAGAGCCGCACCTCCTCGAGCAGCGTCGCGTCGAGATTCTGCGCTTCGTCGATGATCAGCACGGTGTTGAGCCCGCGCTCGAGCTGCTCCAGCAGGAAGCGATTGAGCGCGATGATGTAGTCGACCTTCGCTTGGAAGGGGCCGGGCAGCTGGAACTCGGCGGCGATCAGGCGCAGCAGGTCCGTGGGCGTCAGCTCCGCCGTGTTCATCACCAGCGCGACCTCGGTGTCGGCCGGGATCTGGTCGAGGGCGGCGCGCAGGAGCGTGGTCTTGCCCGTGCCGACCTCGCCCGTCAGGAGCATGAAGCCCTTGCGCCGCGAGATTCCGTAGACCAGGGCTGCCAGCCCCTCCTCGTGTGTCTCGGAGAGCCACAGGAAGCGAGGGTCGGGCGCGAGGGAGAAGGCTGGCTCCCGCAGCCCGAAAAACGACTCATACATGCACGCCCACCTCCCGTGCGGCCGCGCGCGGCACGGCTCTCCCGCATCGGACGGCCTGTGTGCCGAGTGAAGGCAAGCGACCGGCAAGCGCCGCCCTCCGCCCGACCCGCCAGCTGTCCGAGAATCCCATCGCGTTCGTGGCTCCTCTGGAGTAAAAGGGTACGGCTGTTCTAGTACTTCCCAGCCGGGCCCGGGCCACCCGTGACGGGAAAGCCGATGCGGAGGAGCCCCCTCGTGCGCTGCCTGCACGTGCAACGCGGTCCCGGCTCGGGGTCACCCACTGCACGGGTCCGCGCGGTCGTGATGCGCAGCCCGCACGGGGACGAGCGAGCCGGGAATGCTGCGTAGTCACTCCCAAAGCGTGCACTCCGGTCTGGTGGCCTTCGACGTCGCCCTGAGCGGCCTCGTGCTGATCTTGATGTTGTCCTTCCCGTTCGCCACCGGCGTCCAGCGCGGTGCGGGCTGGGAGCTGACTCCAAGCCTGCTCGCGGTGGCCCTGTGCGCCTGCATGGCGTGGCCGCTCACGCTCCAGCAGTTCGGGCTCTACGACTCGCAGCGCCGCGCCTCGCTCGACGACATCGTCGGGCGCCTCGCGGTGGCGGGCTTCCTCTCGACGGTGCTCGTCACCGCGACCAGCTACGTGGCGGGCGCGCCGCTCGCGCCGAAGTTTCCGCTGCTGTTCGGCGCCGCGCAGTTCTCGATCCTGATGAGCGAGCGGTTGGCGCTGTTCGCCCTGCTGCGCTTCGCACGCCGGCTCGGCCGCAACACGCGCAACGTGCTGGTGGTCGGCTCGGGCCCGCGCGCCGTCGCCGTGAAACGACGCATCGAGCTGAACCCGCACTGGGGGCTGCGCGTGATCGGCTACCTCGACGACGCCGACGCGCCCGTTTCGCCGGAGATCGATCCCGCCTCGATCCGCAAGCTCGTCGAGGTCCGGCGCATCCTGCGCGACGAGGTCGTCGACGAGGTGATCATCGCGGCGCCGCGCTCGATGTTCGGCGAGATCGCGCCGGTGGTCTCGGCATGCGGCGAGGCCGGCGTGCCCTTCAACCTGCTCTCCGACGTCTTCGGCGACTATCTGCCGCCGCCGCAGGTGACGCGTTTCGGCACGCTCGCGGCGCTGCGCTTCGCGCCCGTGCACCACAGTCCGGCGCGCATCGCCCTCAAGCGCGGGCTCGACATCGTCGGGGCGAGCGTGGGGCTCGCGCTCTCGGCGCCCGTCATTGCACTCGCGGCGGCCGCCGTGAGGCTCAGCTCGCCGGGGCCCGCGTTCTTCCGCCAGACGCGCTGCGGCCTCTACGGCCGCCGCTTCACGCTCTACAAGCTGCGCACGATGGTGAACGAGGCCGAGGCGCTGAAGGAGGCGCTCGCCCACCTCAACGAGATGTCGGGCCCCGTGTTCAAGGTGAAGAACGACCCGCGCATCACGCCGCTCGGGCGCTGGCTGCGGCGCACCAGCATCGACGAGCTGCCGCAGTTCTGGAACGTGCTGTGCGGCCACATGAGCCTGGTGGGCCCGCGCCCGCCGCTGCCGCTCGAGGTGGCGCAGTACGAGACCTTCGAGCGGCGCCGGCTCTCGATGCGCCCGGGGCTCACCTGCCTGTGGCAGGTGCGCGGGCGCAACCGCGTCACCAGCTTCGACGACTGGGTGCGCATGGACCTCGAGTACATCGACGGCTGGTCCCTGACGCTCGACCTGCGCATCCTCGTGCAGACGATCCCGACGGTGCTGCGCGCGACGGGCGAGTGAGCGCGTGCGAAACCGAGCGCAGCGCGCCTGCGCGCTCAGGGCCTCGGGAGCTGGCCGCCGCCGGTCGCGACGAGGCTCGCACCGCCGGTCGCCACCGCGCCGCCGACCCTCGCTCCCATGCCGAGGATCGCCTGCAACGGGAAGAACATGCCCTGCACGAAGTAGCCGATCTTCGCGCCCGTTGTCGGCGGCACGTAGATGATGTCGCCGCCGCGCAGCGTGTAGTTCGTCGAGAGATCGCCGCGCTGGATCGCCTCGATGTTGGCGGTGAGGATCTTCACCTGGCCGTCCTCGACGCGGATGATGCGCACGTCGTCGAGGTCCGAGAAGTTCTGCCGCGTGCCGCCGACGATGCCGATCGCCTCGATCAGGCGCGTCTCGCGCTGCAGCGGGAAAGTGGACGCGCGGATCTCGCCGAGGATGGTGATCTCGGTGCTGAGCGACGACGCGAGCGAGACGTTCACGGAGGCGTCGCGCTTGAAGCGCGAGATGCGGCTCTCGATGTCCTGCGCGATCTCGGCCGTGGTGCGCCCCGCGGCCGGCACGTCGCCGACCAGGTCGATCGAGATCATGCCGTCGGGGCGCACCGTCGCGGCGCGCTCGATCGCCGGGTCTGGCAGGATGGTGATCGAGAGGTGATCCGGCGGGCCGACGCGGTAGGGCAGCATCTCGGGGGCGGGGGGCGGATTCACGACGGTCGAGGTCGCGCAGCCGGATGCGGCGAGCGCGAGCCCGGCCAGCGCGAGACCGCGTGCGAAGCGAAGCATCAGGGAGTCTCCTCGTGCCTGGGCCGGAGCCGTCAGCGTACCCACCTCGCGGCGGGTCAGTCGTCGATCAGGAACTGGAAGCGCGTGTGGCCGATCTGAACCTCGTCGCCCGACTTCAGTACGCAGCTGCGCACTCGCTTCCCGTTCACCTTGGTGCC
>CAYWRY010000020.1:0-43420 GCA_964460485.1 uncultured Spirochaetales bacterium | reverse complement strand
GCTAGCCGCGGCGCCCGAACAGGTCGAGCTGCCGATCGTCGCGGCGGGCGCGCACCAGCTCGCTCGCGATCAGGCCGAGGCCTCTCACTGGCCGAACCCCCGCCTGGGTGCGGCCCAGCAGCGGCGTCGCCTGCGCGAGCAGCTCGCGCGCCGAGGCCATCGGGTGCACGCCGGTGTGGCTGCGGGTCACGAGCTCACCATCCGCGTAGCGCACCTTCACGACGACCCGCTTCGCTGCCAGGCGCTCGCGCGCGAGGGCCTCCTCCACTCGCGCTGCGAGCGCGCTCAGGCGCTCTTCGAGCGAGACTCGGTCGACCTCCGCAGCCGCGAACGTCGCCTCCTGACTCACGCTTCTCGGGTGCGGGGCGGCGCGCAGCACGGCGGGGTCCCGGCCCTGCGCGTAGCTCGAGATCGCAAGGCCGTGGTTGCCGAGCCGCTCCTCGAGCCAGGTGCGATCGACCCGTGCGAGCTCGCCTGCCGTCCGGACGCCCAGCTCGGCGAGGGTCGCCTCGGTCTTCGGGCCGACGCCCGGCAGGCGTCCCACCGGGAGCGGATCGAGGAAGGCGCGCACCTGACTGGCTGCGATCACGAGAACCCCTTCATTCTCGACTGATTCCGCGGCGAGCTTCGCCAGAAACTTGATGTTCGATGCACCGACCCGAAGCGGCAGCCCAAGGGCGTCGCGCACGGCCTCGCGCAGCTGGGCCGCCACGCGCTCCGCAGGCTCGGCGTGCTCCGAAACGTCCAGGTACGCTGCCCCCGCGCCGGCCGGCTCCATGCGGTCGGTGGCGCGCCGAAACTGCGAGCGAAGCTCGGCGCTCGCGTCGCGATAGCGGCGCATGTTCGTCACGACAGCCCGAGCGCGCGGGCAGAGCTCGAGTGCCTCGAGCATGGGCATCCCTTCGCGCACACCCGCGGCGCACGCGTCGGCGGTGGCCGCCTGCACCGCGCCGCGCTTGCGCGGATCGCCGCCCACGATCACCGGCCGCGCGGCGAGCGCGGGGTCCGAGGCGCGCTCGAACTCCGCGTAGAAGCCCGGCACCTCGGCGTAGAGCAGCATCAGCGCTGTGGGTCGAGCTGAAGTGTCTTCACGGGGCCGTCCTCGATCACCGGGTCGCTCGTCGACAGCAGGCTCGGTTTGCCGAGCTGCCAGCGCTCGATGCCGTCGGTCGCATGCGGGTGGCCCGCGTGCTCGGACTCGCCCGGCGCGAAGGCCGTCAGCGCTTGGTCGAGATTGCCCGCGTCCACGAGCAGCCGATAGCCCGGAACCACGACGGCGTCGAAGCTCTCCCCGAGCGCTGCGTACTCCGAAACGGCGATCGTATCGGCGTCGCCGCCCAGCGGGAATGGCCCGAGGGCGGCGGCGTCCCCCTGCCAGGCGCCGGGCCAGAGCGGCGCGAAGCGAACCCCGTGCAGCCGGCCCCAGGTCCACTTCTCGCGGTTCGCTTCGAGCCGCGCCGCGAGGAAGAGCGGCGTCTCGCGCAGCGCACGCAGGAGCGCATCGTGGACGAGCCGGGGGTCGGTCCAGGGCGCCGCTGGGTCGCCGCCCAGGGCGGCGCGCGCGAGCGCGTCGGCGAGCAGCGCCGACGCGGATACGCGCGGCAGCGCGAGGTATGCGTCCGCGAGCGACTCCCCCAGCGCCGGGCGCAGAAGCTGCGGAAGCGCGCGCGCGCTGAGCACGTGGTAGGCCGCCGCGGCGCGCGAGTCCGGCGTGCTGGCGCCGTCCCAGATCCGTAACAGCTCGAGCAGCTCGCGTTCCGCGCGGCCCAGCCGCCCCGAGCGCTCGTCGAGGAGGCGCAGCATCGCCGCGACCGTGCGCTGTACGACGAGCGAGCCCGTGTCCGTTTGGAGCGCGGCGAGGTGCGCGAGGTCGGCGTCGCCCCGCGCGGCCGCGGCGCGCAGATGCTGGGCGATGCGCTCCGCGCGCGCACCGGGCCTCCACAACATCTCGATGCGGTTCGCCGAGGCCGGCAGCGCAGCGTCGGCGGCGACCAGCCAGAGCCGTTCCGGCGCCAGCGACTCGGAGGGCAGCTCCTCGAGCGCGAGCCGCGCCGTCCACTCGTAGGTGGCGTTCGAGGACGGCACCGGCTGGAGCCCGGACGGCAGCACGCGCCGCGGGAGCGCGCCCGCGAGCTGCGAGAGCCCGTCGCCGCGCGCGTCGACGATCAGCGCGGTGACCACCGGCTCGACGTGCGCGCGCAGCGCGCTGCGCGCGCTCGCGGCGTCGCGCGCACGCGAGAGCGCGACCAGCGCGTCCACGCCGCCGCCGAGCGCGCCGCTCCAGCGCAGCGCAAGCGGCCGGCCGGTCTCCGGAAACAGCTCGTCGATCAGCGGGCCCCGGGGCGTCTCGCGAACGCGCAGCACGCGCTCCCCGCGTCCCGCCACCGCGATGCGTTCTTTGCGCACCGCCAGTGCACGCCATCTGCCCGCGTCGAAGTAGCGGCTCGGATCCTGCGCGTAGAGCGTCTCCTCGAAGAGGTCCGCGACCACGGCCGGCGTGTGCACCAGCGCCCAGGCGACGTCGGCGTTGAAGCCGGCCCAGAAGCCGGGCACGCCGGGCAGCGTGGCACCGGCGACGTCGAGGTCGCCGCCGCGCAGGTGCGCCTCGTACACACGCGCGGGAACCGTCGGCGGGAAGTGCAGATCCACTCCGAGCAGCGCGCGGCCGCGGCGGGCGCTCTCGCCGCCGAGGATCCAGCCTGCGCTGCCGACCGACGCGCCGGCGAGCCCGAGGGCACGCCGCGCCACCGCGAGGCGCGCGACGGCGCCGGCATCGAGGCTCCGCATCGGGCTGCCGCGCGCGGTCGGTGCGACCAGGGGCGGCGCTGGAAACAGCCCGCGCGCCGGCCCGGCGCCCAGGGCGCGCACCACCTGCTCGAGCACCAGGATCTCGGCGATCGGATCGGCGAGCGCGAAAGCCTGATGCTTCGCGATCGCGAGCGAGTCGCGCGGCGCCCACGGCTCGACGCCCGCGAGCGACTCCTCGAGCCCGAGCGGCGGCGCGGTCTCGCCCGCGCGCAGCTGTGCGAGCCAGGCGTTCACGCCCGCGGCGTACGCCTCGAGCGCGCGGCGAGACTCGGGCTGCGCGCGCGCGAAGTCGCGCTCGGCGAGTTGCGGGATGCCGAGCGTGCGGACCAGCGCGTCGGAGGGGACGCCGCCCTCGCCGATTCGTGCAGCGCTGCGACCCAGCGCGAGCCGCCGCAGCCATACGAGCTGTCCCAGTCGGTCCTGCGCCTGCGCGAAGCCGAGCCCGAACCAAGCGTCCCTCTCCGAGGCTGCGCGCACGTGGGGCACGCCGCGCCGATCCCGCACGATCTCGAGCGGCGCGCTCGCGCCCGCCACGAGCAGCACCCCCTCCACGGGCGGGTGGGCGCTGCGCCGTTCGCGCCGCGACTCGCGCCACAGCGCGAGGCCCGCGACGAAGACTGCGACCGCGGCGATCAGCCCGAGGAAGAGCACGCGCGAGGAGGTTGCGCGGCCGCTGCCGCTGCCCGCGCCGTCGCTCACGCCGCCCCCTCCATCACGCCCAGCAGTATCGGAGCGATCGGCCGGCAAGAGAAGGTCGGATCTCGCCGGGATCGCGCGATCCTGGGCCGGGAGACCATGACTCGGCCGGGTGTGGAGGGTACAGTGCGCCCGCCTTTGCGCCGGCCTCGCGTGTGGGTGGGTGCGAGCGCGATTGGAAGCAGTCGCGCGGGGCCTCCGGGGCATGCCGCTCGGCGTTCCTCCAGCGGGGCGGGCAGGCACTCACGGCGCAAACCCTCGGAACGGAGAGAGAGCGAGCCATGGCAGTCAAGGTCGGAATCAACGGGTTCGGGCGCATCGGACGCAACGCCTTCCGCGCGATGCAGACGCGGGACGTGGAAGTGGTGGGCGTCAACGATCTGGTGGACGCCAAGACGCTCGCCCACCTGCTCAAGTACGACTCGGTGCACGGGCGCTTCGAGGGCGACGTGGCGGCCGACGGCAGCCAGCTCGTGGTGAACGGCCGCAAGATCCCCGTGTTCGCGGAGCGCGATCCGTCCAAGATTCCGTGGGCGAGCGTCGGCGCCAGGATCGTCGTCGAGTCCACGGGCCTGTTCACGGCCAAGGAGAAGGCGCAGGCCCACATCGCGGGCGGTGCCGAGCGCGTGATCATCAGCGCGCCGGCCACCGGCGAGGACGCGACCTTCGTGATCGGCGTGAACGACAAGTCCTACGACCCGGCGAAGCACCGCGTCGTGTCGAACGCCTCCTGCACGACGAACTGTTTGGCGCCAGTGGCGAAGGTGCTGAACGACACGTTCGGGATCGAGAAGGGCCTGATGGTCACGGTCCACGCCTACACCAGCGACCAGTCGATCGTGGACACGCCCCACAAGGATCTTCGCCGCGCGCGCGCCGCCGCGATGTCGATGATCCCCACCAGCACGGGCGCGGCGAAGGCGATCGGCCTCGTGCTCCCCGAGCTGAAGGGCAAGCTCGACGGTTACGCGATGCGCGTGCCGACGCCGGACGTCTCGGTCGTCGACCTCACCGTGACGCTGAGGAAGCCCGCCAGCGACATCGCGATCAACGAGGCGATCAAGGCGGCTGCCGACGGCCCGCTGAAGGGCATCCTGCAGTACTGCGACGAGCCGCTCGTCTCGGTGGACTTCGTCGGCAACCAGCACTCGTCGATCTTCGACGCGCTCTCGACCAAGGTCGTCGACGGCAGCTTCGCCAAGGTGCTCGCCTGGTACGACAACGAGATGGGCTACGCGACGCGCGTCGCCGATCTCTGCGTGCTGATGGGCCGCTAGGCGGCCGCGCGACCGAGCTCGCCGATGACGGTCTCGACGCTCGACGACTTGCTCGCCGCCCCCGGCGGCGTGCGCGGCCGGCGCGTGCTCGTTCGCGCGGACCTCAACGTGCCGATCCAGGCCGGCGTCGTGGGCGACGACACGCGCATCCGCGCGTCGCTGGGGACGCTGCGCCGCCTGCTCGCCGGCGGAGCGCGCGTGGTGCTCACCTCGCACCTCGGCCGGCCGAAGGGCGGACCGACCGCGAAGCTCTCCCTCGCGCCGGTGGCGGCGCGCACGGCGGAGCTGCTCGGCCGGCCCGTCGCGTTCTGCCCGCACACGATCGGCGCGGAAGCGGAGGCGGCGGTCGCGAAGCTGCGCGACGGCGAGCTGGTCGTGCTCGAGAATTTGCGCTTCGACCCCCGCGAGGAGGAGAACGATCCCGCCTTCGCTCGCGCCCTCGCCGGCCTCGCGGACGACTACGTGAACGACGCGTTCGGCACCGCGCACCGGGCGCACGCGTCGACGGCGGGCGTCGTGCCATTCGTGAAGCGCGCCGCGGCCGGCGACCTGCTGCGCGACGAGGTGAAGCACCTCCGGGTCGTGCGCGAGCCCGCGCGCCCGCTGCTCTGCCTGCTCGGCGGCGCCAAGGTGTCCGACAAGCTCGCGGTGCTCGAGGCGCTCGCCCCGCACGCGGACGTGCTCGCGATCGGTGGCGCCATGGCGTACACGTTCCTGCGCGCGCTGGGCCAGCCGACGGGCGCCTCGCTCGTGGAAGCGGACCGGGTCGAGGACGCGAAACGCGTGCTGGCCGCGGCCGGGCGAGCCGGCCGCCGGCTCTTGTTGCCGACGGATCACGTGGTGGCCCAGAAGATCGCCGCCGACGCTCCGGCGCGCGTCGCGAGCGCGATCGAGGACGGCTGGATGGGCCTCGACATCGGCCCCGCCACCGCGCAGCGCTACGCCGAGGAAGCCGCGCGCGCGCGCACGATCTTCTGGAACGGGCCGATGGGCGTCTTCGAGATGGACGCGTTCGCGAAGGGCACGGAGGCGGTAGCGCGCGCGGTGGCCGCGTCGAGCGCCCACAGCGTGGTGGGCGGCGGCGATTCTCTGGCGGCCATCAACAAGCTCGCGCTGGGCGACCGGATCGGGCACCTGTCGACGGGCGGCGGCGCCTCTCTCGAGTTCGTCCAGGGACTCAAGCTGCCGGGCATCGCCGCGCTCGAAGGGAGGCGCTCGTGAGCCGCAGGCCCCTGATCGCCGCGAACTGGAAGATGCACAAGACGCTCGCCGAGGCGGAGGCCTTCGCGCGCGAGCTGCTGCCCCTCGTGGCGGGCGCAAGCGCCGAAGTCGCCGTCGCGCCGAGCTTCGTCGCGCTCGCGGCCCTGGGCCGCGCGCTCGCGGGCAGCGCGGTCGCGCTCGCCGCGCAGAACGTGAACCCGAACGAGCAAGGCGCGTTCACCGGCGAGATCTCCCCGGCGATGCTCGCCGACGCGGGCTGCCGCTACGCGATCGTCGGCCACAGCGAGCGCCGCGCGCTGTACGGCGAGAGCAGCGCGTTCGTCGCCGCGAAGGCGGCGGCCCTGCTCGCGAAGGACATCCGTCCGATCGTGTGCGTCGGCGAGTCGCTCGCCGAGCGCGAAGCGGGCCGGACGCTCGCCGTCGTCGGCGCGCAGCTGCGCGAGAGCCTCGCGAGCCTGCCTCCGGGTCGCGCCTCCGAGATCGTGGTGGCGTACGAGCCGGTGTGGGCGATCGGCACGGGCCGCACCGCCACGCCGCAGATCGCGCAGGAAGTGCACGCCGCGTTGCGGGGCGAGCTCCGCGCCCTGTTCGGCGTCGCGGGCGAGGCGATCCGTATCCAGTACGGTGGCTCCGTCAAGCCCGACAACACGGCGGACTTGATGGCTCAGCCCGACATCGACGGCGCGCTCGTCGGCGGAGCCAGCCTCGAAGCGAAGAGCTTCGCGGCGATCGTGCGCGCCGCAGGAGCGACGAGATGAGCTTCTTCGTGACCTCGGTCCACGTGCTCGTGTGCCTGATCCTGATCGTGCTCGTGCTGCTGCAGAAGGGAAAGGGCGCGGAGATCGGCGCGGTGTTCGGCGGCAGCTCGGCGGCGACGCTGTTCGGCAGCCGCGGCGCGGGCAGCTTCCTCACCAAGCTCACCACCTGGGCCGCGGTGGTGTTCATGATCACGAGCTTCTATCTCGCCTACGTCGCGCTGAACGCCGACGGCGTCGGGCGCTTCGCGGCTCCGCCGCCCGGCGCAGCCGCTCCGAGCAGCGCGCCCGCAGCGGATCGAGCGCCGGTCGCGGATTTCGTGGAGGTGCCCAACGCCGCACCGAGCGACGCGAGCGAGCCCGCCGCCCCAACAGGCGCGAGCGCACCGACAGAGAGCGCGCCGAGCCCTTCACCGCAATAAATCCGCTTTTCGCGCCGGAGGCAGTTGGGTAGAGTCGTCGGCGCAGCGTGCGGCAGTGGCGGAACTGGCAGACGCACCAGCTTGAGGGGCTGGCGCCCGCAAGGGCGTGGAGGTTCGAATCCTCTCTGCCGCACCAGTCGACGATTCCCCGAGCCTAATCATCGGCGACGGACGCTGGGCGGATGCGCCTCCCGCGACCGGAGCCCAAGAGCGCGAGCCAGCCATGACAGAGGCCACTGCCGTCTGGCAGACGTTGCGGCGCCCCGCGCGAGGACAGCGATGCAGAATCTCCCCAACGTCTACTGGATCGAGACGAGCGACACGCGCGGCTGGTACGTGAACATCCAGCGCAACGGCAAGAAGTATCAGAAGTTCTTCGCGATCCGCCTCCACGGCGGCAAGGGTCAGGCGCGCACCGCGGCGGCGCGCTGGCGCGATGCGGTGCTCGCCAAGCTGAAGCCTGCGAAGAAGGGCGCGAAGAAGGCGGCCGGCAAGAAGTAGTCGCAGCCCGCGCGCGAACGCTGGGCCTCAGAGCAGCCTGGCGCGCCTGCCGATCAGACGATCGTCCAGCCGCCGTCGACCACGAGCACGTGGCCGGTCACGAAGCTCGACGCGTCCGACGCGAGGAACAAGAGCGGCCCTGCGAGCTCGCTCAGTGCACCGCCGCGGCCCATCGGCGTGCGCCCGCGCAGCCAGTCCATCGAGCGCGCGTCGTGGAACATGTCGTCGGTCATCTCGGTCGGGAACCAGCCGGGCGCGAGGGCGTTGACGCGCACGCCGCGGCGCGCCCACTGCGCCGCGAGCTCGCGCGTCAGGTTCACCTGTCCGCCCTTCGCCGCGGCGTAGGCCGCCTGCCGCACCTGGCCGGAGCCGACCACGCCGAGCATCGAGGCGACGTTGATCACGTTGCCCTTCCCCGCCGCCAGCATGTGGCGCCCGAAACGCTGCGCGCACAGGAAGGAGCCCGTCAGCATCACGTCGAGGTGCGCGTGCCAGTCGGCGAGGCCCTGCTGCTCGGCAGGCACGATGGTGGTGAAGCCGGCGTTGTTGACCAGCACGTCGACGGCCCCGAACTCCGCCAGCGCGCGCTCGACCAGCGCGTCGATCTCCGCCTCGCGCGCGACGTCGCAGCGCGCGACCAGCGCCTCGCCTCCGCTCTGGCGGATGCCGCGCGCGACCTCGTTCAGCCTCTCCTCGCGCCGCGCGGCGAGCACGACCCGCGCGCCGGCGGCGGCGAGCGTCTCGGCGAACGCGACGCCCATGCCCGACGAGGCGCCGGTGACCACGGCGACGCGGCCGTCGAGCCGGAAGAGCTGCGAGGGATCCTTCACGCGCCGGCCTCCGCTTGCCGCGCTCGCAGCCGCGCGACCCAGCGCCGGTAGACGTCGAGGGGCTGAGCGCCCATCACGAACGCATCGGAGCCCGCGACGCGCACCGCCGGTACGCCGGTCATCCCCAGCTCCACGGCCTCGTTGTGGTCGCGGATCGTCTCCTGCACGAGCGTCGGATTCGCGCACGCGGCAAAGCCCTCGTCCGGCAGGCCCGCATCGCGCCACAGCTCGCGCAGCACCGACTCGCGGCTGATGTCGCGGCTCTCCTCGAAGTACGCGCGCAACAGGCGCTCGTGCATGGCGCGTCCCGCCGCGTCGCCGAGCCCGCGCGCCGCGCGCGCGACCACGTGGGCCGGGATGCTGTGCGTGGGCGGCCCCTCGCCGCTCTCCCACGGCTTGAAGTGCGGCGCGTCCGGCTCCCCGGCCGGGCGCAGCCAGCCCTGCGTGTACCGCACGAACTTCGCGAGATCGCGCCCCTCCTCGGGATGCGGGCGCAGCAAGTAGCTCTTCCAGACGAGCGCGACGGCCCCCGCGTTCTCGGCTTCGACGATCTTCAGCCGGTGCGCGGCGAGGTGGCACCACGGGCACAAGTAGTCGGAGAACACCTCGAGCTGGACGGCGCTCACGGTGCGCTCGAGAGGCCGCGGTAGCCGCCGCGCCAGTACAAGAGCGGATCGCCCTCCCCGCGCATGAACGCCTCGATCTCGCCCACCACGAGCACGTGGTCGCCGGCGTCGTGCTCGGCGACGACGCGGCAGTCGAGGCTCGCGATCGCGCCGGGAATCAACGGGGCGCCCGTGACCGCGCGGCCGCAGGCGAGTCCCTCGAAGCGGGTCCACTCCTCCTTCTTCGACGCGAACTTGTTCGAGAGCGCGGATTGCTCGGCGGCGAGCAGGTTGATCGCGAAGTTCCCGCCGCGACGAATCACGCGGAGCGTGTTGGCGCTCTTGTCCGCGCAGACCAGCGCCAGCGGCGGCGAGAGCGAGACGCCGGCGAAGTCGGTCATCGTCATGCCGTGCACCTCGTCGCCGGCGCGCGCGGTCACGATCGAGACGCCGCTGGCGCGCAGTCCCATCGCGGCCTTGAACTCGTCGGCGCTGATCGGCATGCGAGCTCCTCCAGGAAAACGCGCGCGCAGTCTATCCGGAGCGCGTCAGCTCGCGCGCGGCGCGGGCGGGAGAGCGCCGAGGAAGCGGATCACGTACGGGCCCACGACCTCCATCGGCCGGATGCCCGGGGCGAGCTCGGAGGCGAGACCCAGTAACAATCCAAACGCGCGACCCCACAGCACGAGGCCGTCGGGGATCTGGAAGCTGCGCACGCGCTTCATCTGCCCGCGCATGCGCGCCACGTAGGCGCCCATGTCGATCTGCGCGAGCTCCTTGGGCGTCAGGTCGAAGTAGGCCGGGTCGAAGGAGATGCGGCCGATCTCCTCGACGGTCGCGAGATCCTCCGGGCGGATCATCTCGGCGTTCAGGAAGGCGCGCGCGTAGCGCACCGGGTCCCGCGCGAAGGTGGCGAGCAGACTCTCGCGCAGCATCGCGAGAACGCGCGGGCCGAGGCGCTGGTGCATGCCGAAGTCGAGGATGCCGATGCGACCCTCGCCGTCGACCACCAGGTTTCCCGGGTGTGGGTCGCAGTGGAAGAAGCCGTCGCGGAACATCTGGTGCAGGAAGGCGCGCGACGCCCACACCGCGATCTCGCGCGGGTCGATGCCGCGTGCAAGCAGGGCCGCGCGGTCGTTGATCTTCACACCCTCCACGAACTCCATGGTGAGCACGCGTCGGCTCGTCGCCTGCCAGTGGATCGCGGGCACGCGCGTGCGCTTCGCCAGCTCGCGATCGGCCGCGAGGTTGCGCGCCACCTCCTCCGCGGCCCTGCCCTCGGCGACGTAGTCCATCTCGCCGTGAATCGAGTCGCGGACCTGCGCGTAGACCTGGTCGAGATCGGCGACGGTGACGAAGTCGAAGAGCCAGAGGCCGATGCGCGCCGCGGCGAGGTCGACGGCCACCGACTTCTCGACGCCCGGATAGAGCACCTTCACCGCGACCCGCTCGCCGCTCGGCAGCCGCGCCTCGTGCACCTGGCCGAGGCTGGCGGCGGCGATCGACTGCTCCGAGAACGACGCGAAGTGGTCCTCCAGCTGCCCGCCCAGCTCGCGCTCGATCTGCGCGCGAATCTCCGCGAGCGGATGGGCGTCGACGCGGTCCTGGAGCTTCGCGAGCTCCGCGCTCACCGCTTCCGGCAGCACGTCGACGCGCAGGCTCGCCACCTGGCCGAGCTTGATCAGGCCGCCCTTGTACGCGACGGCGATGCGCACGAAGCGCACAGCGAAGCGCTGCATGGCCGCCGCGATCGCGCCCTTGCGGGCGCGCGCGAGGCCGCGGTCGTCCGCCCAGAACCGCAGATAGATCCAAGACGCCTGCGCCACCAACCCGAGCAGCACGGCGAAGCGCAGAGCGAGGGTGCGAAGTGCAGGGCCGCGGTCGGACATGCGAGGTCGCGCACTCTAGGAACGCGCCTCCGCGAGGACCAGGACGAGATCGAGCGTGTTGGTGCCGGTCGGCCCGGTCGCAAACAGCCCACCCTCGCGCGCGAAGAAGCCGTAGGCGTCGTTCGCGGCGAGCGCGGCGAGCGCGTCGACGCCCACGGCGCGGCCGCGCGCCACGGTGCCGCCGTCCGCGAACGCGCCCGCGGCGTCTGTTGGGCCGTCGCTCCCGTCCGTGCCCGCGGCGAGCAGCGTGATGCCCGGAGTCCCATCCAGCGCCAGCGCCGCCCCGAGCGCAAGCTCCTGACAGCGCCCGCCCCGGCCGGCGCCGTGCACGGTCACGGTCGTCTCCCCTCCTCGCACCCAGAGCGCCGCGCGCCCGACGTCGGGCCGCAGGCGCTGGAGCTCCGCCAGCGCCTCGCGCACGAGCCGGGCGCCGACGTCGCGCGCCTCGCCGCGCACGGGCTCGGCGTCCGTGCAAACGACCGCTCCGCGCCTCTCGGCGTGCGCGACCAGCGCGCGAATCGCCGCTGCGTTGTTCGCGGCGACGTGGTGGCCGACGCGCGAGAAGCACTCGTCGCCGGGCTTCGGCGTCTCGGCGATCGCGCCGGCCGCGCCGCGCGCCAGGTGGCCGCGCACGGACTCGGGTGCGCGCTGCCAGACGCCGCGCCGCTGCAGCGTCGCGATCGCATCCGCGAAGCGGGTGGGATCCGCCGCGAACGGCCCGGAGCCGATCGTGGCGAAGTCGTCGCCGAGCACGTCCGAGAGCAGGATCACGACCGCAACGCGCGCCCCCATCGCCGCCGCGACGCGGCCGCCGCTCGCCGCGGTGAGGTGCTTGCGCACGCCGTTGAGCTCGCCGATCTCGGCGCCGCTGCGCAGCAGCAGCTCCGTCGTCGCGCGCAGGTCGGCCAGTGTGAGGCCGGCGAGGGGCGTGCTCAGCAGCGACGACGCGCCGCCGGAGAGCAGCGCGACGAGATCCGCGTCCGCCGGGACGGCCGCAGCGAACGCCAGCGCGTTTCGTCCGGCCGCCGCACTCGCTTCGTCCGGCAACGGATGCCCGCCCACGCGTACGCGCCACGGCGGCGGCAGCTCGCCGGGCTCGCGCGCGATCGCGAGGCCCGCGGCGGGAGCGCCGGCGCGGGCGTGCCAGCCGCGCGCCATCGCGACCGCCGCCTTGCCGCAGGCGAGCACGTGGGCGGACGCGGCGCGCACGCCGAAGCGCTCGGGCAGCGCGCCGACCCGAATCGCAGCGCCGTGTCGAAGCAGGCAGGACGCGACGGCGCGCTCACCGTCGACCGCGCGCAGCCCGGCTGCGAAGCACTCGCGCAGGAAGTCGCGAGCGGCCGCGCTGGGAGCGTTCACGCCGCCGGAGCGGGGGCGGACTCCCTGGGCTCCGGCGCCGCGGGCTTCTCGACGGGCACGAGCCGGATGTCGATGCGCCGGTTGTGCGCCCGGCCCTCTGCCGTCTCGTTGCTCTCGACCGGCCTGGTGTCCGCGTAGGAGGCCGCGACCAAACGCTCGGTGGGCACGCCCTCGTTCGCGAGCAGCCGCACCACGACGGCGGCTCGCGCGCCCGCCAGCTCCCAGTTCGACGGGTAGCGCTGGGCGAGAGCGCCGCTGATCTGGACGTTGTCGGTGTGCCCAGCGACCTCGATCTGGTGCTCCAGTCCGATCAGCCGTTCGGCGACCTTGCCGAGCACCTGCTGGCCCTCGCGGGAGAGCTCCGCCGAGCCCGGCGGGAAGAGGATCTCCTGCGCGAGCTTCACGTGCAGTCCGTCGCGCAGCTGCTCGATCTGCACGCGCCCCGCGGCGAGCTCGGTCTGCAGGTCGCTCACCAGACCGTCGTAGGTCGAGCGCAGGCTGTCCACCTCTTGCGTGCGCGCCTTCAGCGCCTGAGATGTCTTCGCGAGATCGATCTCCAGCTGCTCCTTGCGGTCCGACAGCTCGGCGACGCTCGCGTCGAGATCGACCTTCGCTTGTCGCAGCTCTTCGAGCTGGGCGATCAGCGCGACGCGCTCGTTGTCGAGGTTCTCGTTGCTCGCCTCGAGGCGGTCGGCCTTGATGCGAAGCAGGTCGCGCTCCTCGACCACCTCGTTGTACGCGCCCATTCCGACGCAGCCCAGCGGCCCCGCGGCGGCGACGATCGCGGCGAGCAGGACGCGTGCGTTACGCGCGGACCGGTCCGAGGATGTGGCCCAGGGCTTCATCGATGCGGCCAACGTAATGGAACTCGAGGCCCGCAACGAGAGGCGCCGGGATCTCCTCCACGTCGCGCCGGTTCTGCGCCGGGAGGACGACGCGCTGGATGCCGGCGCGCTTCGCGGCGAGGACCTTCTCCTTGATCCCGCCGACCGCCAGCACCTTGCCGCGCAGCGTGATCTCGCCGGTCATCGCGACGTCGGGCCCGGGCGCGCGGCCTGTGAGCAGCGAGGCGAGCGACGTCACCATCGCGACGCCCGCGCTCGGCCCATCCTTCGGCACGGCGCCTTGGGGCACGTGCACGTGGATGTCGCGCTTCTCGAACAGCGCGGTGTCGATGCCCCACTCGGCCGCGTGGCTGCGGAGCCAGGTGCGCGCAGCCTCGGTGGACTCGCGCATCACGTCGCCGAGAGAGCCGGTGAGCTTGAGCCCACCCTTGCCAGGCATGTGAGTGCTCTCGACGAACAGGATGTCGCCGCCGGCCGGCGTGTAGGCGAGGCCCACCGCGACGCCGGGCCGCCCGGCGCGCTCGGCGAGCTCGGGCTCGAAGCGCACCGGCCCGAGCAGGTCGGGCAGCTGCGCGTCGGTGATCCTCGCGGGCTCGTCGCACAGACCGCCCTCGGCCACGCGGCGCGCAATCTTGCGGCACACGGCGCCGATCTCGCGCTCGAGGTTGCGCACGCCGGCCTCGCGCGTGTAGCGGCGCACGATGCCGCGCAGGGCGGAGTCGTCGATCTCGAAGCTCGCGCTGGTGAGCCCGTTCGCCGCGAGCTGGCGCGGCACCAGGAAGCGCCGGGCGATCTCGAGCTTGTCCTCCTCGGTGTATCCGGGCAGCTCGATGATCTCCATGCGGTCGCGCAGCGCCGGATGGATCGGGTCCGCCTGATTCGCGGTGGCGATGAACAGAACCTGCGAGAGGTCGAAGGGCACCTCGAGGTAGTGATCGCTGAACGTCGCGTTCTGCTCCGGGTCGAGGACCTCGAGCAGCGCCGACGAAGGGTCGCCGCGGAAGTCGCTGCCCACCTTGTCGATCTCGTCCAGCAGGAACACCGGGTTGCGCGTGCCCGCGCGCTTCATGCCCTGGAGGATGCGGCCGGGCAGCGCGCCCACGTAGGTGCGGCGATGACCGCGGATCTCCGCCTCGTCGCGCACGCCGCCGAGCGAGATGCGCTCGAACTCGCGGCCGAGCGTGCGCGCGATCGAGCGGCCAAGCGAAGTCTTGCCGGTGCCGGGCGGGCCCATGAAGCACAGGATCGGCCCGCGCAGGTCGCGCTTCAGCGACAGCACCGCAATGTATTCGACGATGCGGTCCTTCACCTTCTCGAGCCCGTAGTGGTCCTCGTCCAGCACCTTGCGCGCGGCGCCGACGTCGAGCCGGTCCTCGCTGGCGTTGCTCCAGGGCAGGTCGGCGATCCAATCGAGGTAGTTGCGAATCACGCCGTGCTCCGCCGAGGCGGTGGGTGTCTGCTCGAGCCGCTCGAGCTCGCGCCTAGCCTGCGCGAGTGCCTCCTCGGGCAACCCCGCGGCCTCGATGCGCCGCCGCAATCCCGCGGCCTCCTCTTCCTCGTCTTGGGCCTCGCCGAGCTCCTTCCGGATCTGGTCGAGCTGCTGGCGCAGCAGGTACTCGCGCTGGGTGCGACCCATCTCGGTCTGCACCTTCTCGCGGATCTCGCTCTCGACCTTCAGCGCCTCGGCCGCGCGCTGCACTTCGCCGCGCGCCCGGCGCAGGCGCGCGATCACGTCCAGCTCCTCGAGAAAGCCTTGCTTCGCAGCGATGTCGAGCTCGAGGTTCGAGGCGACGAGGTCCGCGAGCCGGCCCGGCTCCTCGACGTTCATCGCCAGCACCTGCAGCTCGTCGGAGAGCTTCGGATGCTCGGCGACCAGCGAGACGAAGCCGTCGCGCACGTCGCGCGCGAGGGCCTGCGCCTCCACCGCACCGGCGTCGCCCTGGTCGGCGAGCAGCGAGATGCGGCCGCGGAAGAAGTCCGCGCCGCCCACGAACTCGTCCACGCGCGCGCGGGCGATGCCCTGCACGAGCAGCCGGTAAGACCCGTCCGGGAAGCGCAGCATCTTCGCGACGCGCAGGACGGTGCCGACGCGATGGAGATCGGCTTCCGCGGGGCTGCCCTCCACCGGGCCGCGCACCGCCACCGAGAGCAGGTGCCGGTCGGGGGACTGCATCACCGCGTCGATCAGCTTGCGGCTGCGGTCGGTGTTCACCAGCAACGGCGCGAGCAGGTGCGGGAAGATCACCGTGTTCTTGAGCGGCAGGACGGGCAGCGTCTCGGGCAGCGCGCTCGGCGCGAGGACCGACGCCTCCGCGGGAGTCACCGGCTCGCGCTCTTCCGCTCCGCTCGTCTGCTGTTCTTCGCTCACGATGCCTCGTTGGGGGCGCGCCGGAGCCGCGGGGACGCCGCGCGAACGCGGCGGCGCCCCGGTCGTCAGTTGCCCTTGTCCTCCGTGTACTCGGCGTCGATCACGTCGTCGCCCTTCTTCTCGCCGGAGGCCCCGGGCGCTGCGCCTTGTGCCTGCGCGCCGGCCGCCTTGTAGAGCACCTCGGAGAGCTTGTGCATCTCCTGCTCGAGGCGCTGGCGGCCGGCTTCGAGCCGCGCTGCGTCGTCGCTCTCGAGGTCGGCCTTCGCCGCGGTGATCGCGGCTTCCACGGCGCTCTTCTGCTCGGCCGGCACCTTGTCCGCGTTGTCGCGCAGCTGCTTCTCGCACTGGTAGATCAGCGAGTCGAGCTGGTTCCGCTTCTCGATCGCCTCGCGCCGCGCCTTGTCTTCGCTCGCGTGCGCCTCGGCATCCTTCACCATGCGGTCGATCTCGGCCTTCGCGAGGCCGCCCGAACCCTCGATCTTGATCGACTGCTCCTTGCCGGTCGCCTTGTCCTTGGCAGACACCGCCAGGATGCCGTTCACGTCGATGTCGAAGCTGACCTCGATCTGCGGCATGCCGCGCGGCGCGGGCGGAATCCCGTCGAGCAGGAAGCGGCCGATCTCGCGGTTGGCGTTCGCCATCTCGCGCTCGCCCTGGAGCACGCGGATCTCCACCTGCGGCTGGTTGTCGGCCGCCGTCGAGAACACCTGGCTGCGGCGCGTCGGGATCGTGGTGTTGCGCTCGATCAGCTTGGTCATCACGCCGCCGAGCGTCTCGATGCCGAGGGAGAGCGGCGTCACGTCGAGCAGCAGCACGTCCTTCACGTCGCCTGCCAGCACGCCGCCCTGCACCGCTGCGCCGAGCGCGACCACCTCGTCGGGGTTCACGCTGCGGTTCGGCTCCTTGTTGAACAGGTCTTTCACGCGCTTCTGGACGAGCGGGACGCGCGTCGAGCCGCCCACCAGCACGACCTCGTCGATCTCGGCGGCCGAGAGGCCCGCGTCCGAGAGCGCCTGCTTGCACGGGCCGATGCTCTTCTCGACCAAGTCCTCGATCAACTGCTCGAACTTCGCCCGCGAGAGCTTCACGTTCATGTGCTTCGGGCCGGACTGGTCCGCCGTGATGTACGGCAGGTTCACATCCGTGCTCTGCGAGCTGGAGAGCTCGATCTTCGCCTTCTCCGCGGCCTCGCGGAGGCGCTGCATGGCCATCGGGTCCTTGGTCAGGTCGATGCCCTGGTCCTTGCGGAACTCGGCCACCAAGAACTCGATCACGCGCTGGTCGAAGTTGTCGCCGCCCAGGTGCGTGTCGCCGTTGGTCGACTTCACCTCGACCACGTTCTCGCCCACCTCGAGGATCGAGATGTCGAAGGTGCCGCCGCCGAAGTCGTACACCGCGATCTTCTCGTCCTTCTTCTTGTCGAGGCCGTAGGCGAGCGCCGCCGCGGTGGGCTCGTTGATGATGCGCTTCACGTCGAGCCCGGCGATCTTGCCGGCGTCCTTGGTCGCCTGGCGCTGGGCGTCGTTGAAATAGGCGGGCACCGTGATCACCGCCGCCGTCACGGGCTGGCCCAGGTAGTCCTCCGCCGCCTTCTTCAGCTTCTGGAGGATCATCGCGCTGATCTCGGGCGGGCTGAACTTGCGGCCGTCGATGTCGATCGCGGCCGTGCCCTCCTTCCCCTCGGCGACCTTGTAAGGGACGATCCGAATCTCCTCGGGAACCTCGGCGACCCGGCGCCCCATGAAGCGCTTGATCGAGTAGACGGTGCGCTTCGGATTGGTCACCGCCTGTCGCTTCGCCACGGCGCCAACCAGGCGCTCGCCGTCGTCCGTGAAGCCTACGACTGAGGGGGTCGTCCGCCCGCCTTCCTCGTTGGTGATGACGACGGGCTGCCCGCCCTCCATCACGGCCACGCACGAGTTCGTGGTGCCGAGGTCGATGCCGATGATCTTGCCTTCCGCCATGAGCCGAGCCCTTCCCTGGGAAAGATGGAGATGCGGCGAAGGCTGGGCAGTGCGCGCGGCCTGTCAAAGCGAAAGCCCCGGAAATCTGGCCGCTTCCGGCTCCGAGGCGCGCCCCGGTGCCAACCGAGACCCCGCCTCGGCGGAACCCGATCCCCGAAAACGGGCTCCGATGCGCCCCGGGACCGGCCGAAAAGCCTCAGTGCGCGGCAAGCGATCCCCCAACGCACGGCGGCGCCTCGGGAAACGAAGCGGGCAACGAAGGGTTCCGACGTGCGTGAACGCCAGGCAGAACAGACGCGCCCCGGGGCGGCAACGAGACCGGGTCCGTTCACCGGGACTCCGCGGAATCGCGAGCGATCTCACGGCTTTGTTGAAATGCTGACGCGTATACTGCGCGGCCCCGCGGCGGCGAGCCGCGGCGCGGCGGCTCCCAGCGCGAGCCGAGAGTGCCCATGAAGCGACCGTGGATCACCGCCCTGAACGTTGTGCTCGCCGCGGCGGCCGTGGCGCTGCTTGGATTCGCGCTCTCCTCCGTCGCCGGCGGCCTGATGACCGAGGTCGCCCTCGAGGCGCCGGCCGCGGCCGCGACCCCGCCGCTGGCGGCCAAGAGCTTCACGGAGCGCTCGGTGATAATAGGCCGCAACCTGTTCGACGCGGACACCCTCGCCCCCGCGGCCGCCCCGTCGAGCGAGAGCCTCGAGGCGACCCGGCTTCCCCTGCGGCTGCTCGCGACGCTCGCGGCCGGCGACACCTCCTGGGCCGCGGTGGAGGATTCGGGCACCCACCAGCACCTGGTGGCGCGCGTGAACGAGCCCCTCTGCCGCCAGAACCCCTTCAAGCCCTGCCCCTACGGGAACGTGACCCTGAAGCGCGTCGAGCGCTGCCGGATCGTGCTCGAGAATCAGAACCGCCACGAGGAGCTGCGCCTCGAGGGCATCGGCGCGTGCATGGGCAGCGGAGGCCTCGCGGCGGCGGCGCCCGCGCTGCCGGGCGCCCGCGGCCGCGCGCTCGCGGCCGTGCCCCGGGCCCGGGGGATCGAATCCCCGGTGCGGCGGCTGGCCGAGAACCGCTTCGCGCTGCCGCGCGCCGAAGTCGAATCGGCGGCCCAGAATCCGGCCGCCCTCTACTCGCAGGCCCGCATTCTGCCACGCTACGACCAGGGCAAGATGATCGGCGTCCAGCTCAACGCGATCCGCCCGGGCAGCCTGTTCGCTCAGGTCGGGATCCAGGATGGCGACACGGTGACGCAGGTGAACGGCGTGACCGTCTCTACGCCGGAGGACGGCCAGCGCCTGCTGCAGGAGTTCTCCGCGGGCGGGCAGCTGCGCGTCACCGTGCACGGCCGCGACGGCCAGGTGCGCGAGCTCGAGTACGTCGCCCAATGAGGGACCTCGCCGCCCAAGGCACGCACAGAAGGGCTATGCCGAACGGACCGCACCCCGCCTCGCCCCGCCGCGCGCTCGCCGCGCTCGCCCTCGGCGCCCTCCTGGTGCACGGCGGCGCGTGCCCCGCCGCGGCGCAGCCCGCCGAGTGCCCGCCCGGTGAGGTGAAGCTCAACATCCCGGACCAAGAGCTGAACGTCGTGATCGACACGATGTCCCAGTACACGGGCAAGAACTTCATCTACGACGACCGGGTGCGCGGCCGCGTCACGATCGTCTCGCCGGCGTGCGTAACGCTCGAAGAGGCCTACGCGGTCTTCGAGTCGGTGCTCCAGGTGAAGGGCTTCACGACCGTCGCGGCGCCCGGAGGCTCGATCAAGATCATCCCGCTGCGCGAGGCCAAGGAGACCAACGTCGAGACCGTGCGCGGCAGGCCGCCCGGCAGCGACCGCTTCATCACGCGCCTGATCCCCCTCCGCTACATCGACGCCGAGGCGATCTCGAACACGCTGAAGCCGCTGGTCTCGAAGGACGCGTCGATGGTCGCCTACGCGCCGACCAACACGATCATCCTGACTGACAGCGGCACCAACATCGCGCGCATCCTCGACATCCTGCGCGACATCGACGTCGACGCGTACAAGGAAGAGCTGACGGTCGTGCACCTGAAGCACGCCGACGCGACCACGCTTGCGAGCCAGCTCTCCGAGATCTTCGGCGCCGAGGTCTCCGCGACGGGCGGCGGCGCGCAGGGCGGGGCCGCGGCCGCGCGCCAGCGCCGCGCGCTGCAGCCCGTTGCGCCCGGCGTCGCCCCGGTGGCGGGCGAGGCGACGCCTGCCGCGCGCGCGCGCATCATCACCGACCTGCGCACGAATTCGCTGCTGATCCTGTCGTCGCGCCAGCGCACCGCCGAGATCAAGGAGGCGATCGCGCGACTCGACGTGAAGGCGGAGGGGGGCGGCCGCATCCACGTCTACCGCCTGAAGCACGCGGACGCCGAGGAGCTCGCCACCACGCTCTCGCAGCTGCTGAGCGGGCAGTCCGGCGCGCCGGCGCCCGCGGGCAACGTGGCGATCAGCGGCGGCGCCCCCGTTGCGGCGAACCTGCGCGCGGCCGTCACCGAGCTGTCCGAGGGCGGACTCGTGGTGACTCCCGACGCGCCGACCAACTCGCTGGTGATCCAGGCGAGCGTCGAAGGCTTCAACGCGATCTCCGAGGTGATCGCGAAGCTCGACACGCCGCGGCCGCAGGTGCTGGTCGAGGCGCTGATCATGGAGGTGGACGTCTCCGACGGCACCGCGCTCGGCTTCACCGGCCTCGCGCGCGTGTTCAACGGCGACGAAAACTTCACGATCGGCTCGCTCTCCGACGGCCCGAATCAGGATGCGGGCGTGGTGGGCGGCACGGCGCCCACCGGGCCGATCGTGACGCCGCAGCTCCTGCAGAACCTGCTCAGCGCCGCGGCCGCCTCGAGCTTCGTGGCCGGCGGCAACTTCGCGCTGGGCGACACGCTCATCCAGGCGCTGATCCGCGCGAGCGCGACCGCAACCGGTACCAACGTGCTCTCCGCCCCGCACATCCTCACGCTCGACAACGAGCAGGCGGAGATCAAGGTCGGCGCGAACATCCCGATCATCACGAGCCGCGTGGAGTCCGCGCAGGGCCAGACCACCAACCTGTCGTCGAGCGTGAACGTCGAGCGCCTCGACGTCGGCATCACGCTGCGCGTCACGCCGCAGATCTCCGAGGGCGACAGCCTGCGCCTCAAGCTGTTTCAGGAGATCACCGGCGTCACCACGCAGATCGAGGGCACCGGCGACGTGTCGGAGGTGGGCCCGACGCTCACCAGCCGCAAGGTGGAGAACTCGGTGATCGTCTCGGATCACGAGACCGTCGTGGTCGGCGGCCTGATCGACGAGACCAGCGGCGAGCGCGAGTCGAAGGTGCCGTGGCTGGGGGACGTGCCCGTGCTCGGCTGGCTGTTCAAGAGCACCGACGACAGCGTGCGCAAGACCAACCTGCTGATCTTCCTCACGCCCCACATCATCCGCGCGCGCACGGACCACAACGCCGAGACGATCCGCAAGCGCGAGGAGTTCTGGCAGAGCTCGGAGGACGCGCTCCAGCTCTCGCGCCGCGAACGCCGCGAGGCGGACCGCCTCGCCGAGCTGGCCGAGGAGAACGGCACGCCGGTCGCCGACTACAGCGGAACGAATCCCGTGCGCAGCGCGCTGCGCGCGCACCGCGAACGCTATCCGGTCGAGGAGATGAGCGAGCTCGAGGCAGCTTCGCGGGCCGAGCGCGAGGCAGCCGCCGCAGCGCGCGGGGACGAGGTCACTCCCGGCCCGCGCTATGGCGTGCTGGCCGCCACCTTCGGCGACGAGGGCGCTGCGATCGCGATGCTCCAGCAGCTCATCGACGCCGGGCACGACGGCACGCTCACCAGCGAGGAGCGCTCGGGCACCCTGCTCTACGAGATCCGCCTCGGTCCGTACGACTCGGCAGGCGCCGCCGAGCAGAAGGCCGCGGAGATCGCCGAGAAGTTCGGGCTCGCTCCCAAGGTGACGCTCGAGCGCGAGGCGGCGCCGTGAGCGCGGCGGCCTCCGCCCCGGCCGAGCGCCTCGCGCTGCGCGAGTTGCTGCTGCGCTCGACGCGCCTGCGCCTCGAGCAGCTCGAGGAGGCCGTGCGCCGCCAGCGCGAGCGAGGCGGCCGCCTGACCGACGCGATCGTCGAGCTGGGCCTGTTGCGCGAGGAGGAGGTCCTCGAGGTGTTGGGCCGCCAGTTCGGCATGCCCCTCCACGGCGACGTGCGCGCGAACGAGGTGGACCTGGAGCTCACCGCGCGCGTGCCGATCGCCTTCGCGAAGGCGCACGGCCTCGTACCGCTCGGACGCAGCGAGACCGGCGTGCGCGTCGCGATCTCCGATCCCTTCGACACCGCCTCGCTCGACGACTTGCGCCTGCTGTTCGACGGCGCCGAGATCGAGACCGAGCTGACCACGCGCGCCAAGGTGCTCGCCGCCATCAACCAGGTGTACGACCGCGGCACGGGCTCGATCGGCTCGATCGTCGACGAGGCCCACGAGGACTTCGCCGCGGTCGCGAGCGAGCTGGCCGCCGAGCCGCAGGACCTGCTCGAGTCGCAGGACGACGCGCCGATCGTGCGGCTGGTGGACTCGCTGCTCCAACAGGCCGTGAAGGAGCGCGCGAGCGACATCCACATCGAGCCCTTCGAGCGCGAGCTGCGCGTGCGCTTCCGCTGCGACAACGTGCTCTACGAGCCGGTCGCCCCGCTGCCGAAGGCGCTGATGCCGTCGATCGTCTCGCGCATCAAGATCCTCGGCGGCGTGGACATCGCCGAGCGCCGCGTCCCGCAGGACGGCCGCATCCGCCTGAAGATCGCCGGCCGCGACTACGACGTGCGCCTCAGCACCGTGCCCGTCACGCACGGCGAGCGCGTGGTGCTGCGCCTTCTGCCGCGCACCACCGACATGCTCGACCTTGCGCGCCTCGGCTTCAACGAGAAGCAGCTGGCGGCCTGGGAGCGCCTGATCAAGCGGCCCAACGGGATCGTGCTCGTCACCGGACCCACCGGCTCCGGCAAGACCACGACGCTCTACGGTGCACTCTCGCGCTTGAACACCGCCGACCGCGCGATCATCACGATCGACGACCCGGTCGAGATCCAGCTCCCCGGCGTGGGTCAGATCGAGGTCAACAACAAGGTCGGCCTCACCTTCGCGAATGCGCTGCGCTCGGTGCTGCGCCAGAACCCGAACATCATCCTGGTGGGCGAGATCCGCGACCTCGAGACCGCCGAGATCGCGATCCAGGCCTCGCTCACCGGCCACCTGGTCTTCTCGACGCTCCACACGAACGACGCGCCCAGCTCGATCACGCGGCTCGTGGACATGGGCGTCGAGCCCTACCTGGTGGCGTCGTCGCTGGTCGCCGTGCTGGCCCAGCGCCTGGTGCGCGTGCTGTGCACCCAGTGCCGCGAGACCTACACGCCCAGCGCGGAGTCGCTCGCCGAGATCGGCGTGCGGGCGAACCGCCCGCTCAGCGTCTACCGCGCGAAGGGCTGCGCCCACTGCCACCAGACCGGCTACCTCGGGCGCGTCGGGATCTTCGAGCTGATGATCGTGGACGACGCGATTCGTGCGCAGATCACACAAACCACGGACGCGAAGACGATCAAGAAGACGGCCGTCGAGCACGGCATGCAGCCCTTGCGCGTGGACGGCGCGCGCAAGGTGCTGGAGGGCGTGACGTCGATCGAAGAGGTGCTGCGGGCGACCGAGGAAGAGGGCGTGCTCGCGCAGATCTGAGTCGCGCGCGACGGGTGGGTGAGTCGGTGGAGTCGTGCAACGAAGTTGCTCATTGCCAGCACCGCGCCGCGCGGGAGGCCGGGGGCTGCTGCGCGCGATGGCTCGCTCGGCCCGAACGGCAGCCGCGGCATCGAGCCGCGGCTGCCGCGCTGCGCGGGCGGTGCTCGCGCGAGCCGGTGGGAGATCTCGCTTCATCGGCTCGCATCTGGGCGCACGGAGTTCCTCGTGGACGCCGTGGGGCCGAGTACTAGGGATGCCCGTATTCGCATATCGCGGGGTGAACGCGGCGGGGAAGAACCTGCGGGGGTTCGTCGACGCGGACTCCCAGGCGACCGCGCGCTCGAAGCTACGGCGCGACGGGATCTTCCCCACCGAGATCCAGGCGAGCCAGGGGGACGCGGCGGCCGAGGCGAGAGGAAACGCCGCAGCTCCGCTGCGCTTCAGGCGGGGCGTCTCGGACACGGATCTCGCGCTCGCCACCCGCCAGCTCGCGACGCTGGTCGGCGCCGCCGTGCCGCTGGTCGAGTCGCTCGCTGCGCTCACGGAGCAAGTCGAGAACCCGCGCCTCAAGGCGGCGATCGGCGGCGTGCGCGATCGCGTGAACGAGGGCGCGAGCCTCGCCGACGCGCTCGCCGCCGCCGGTCCGTTCTCCGATCTCTACGTGAACCTCGTGCGCGCCGGCGAGTCGAGCGGTGCGCTGGACGTCGTGCTCGGGCGGCTCGCCGACTACCTCGAGAACCAGGTGCGCACGCGCAACAAGGTGCTCGGCATCGTGCTCTACCCGGTGATCGTGCTGAGCGTCGCGCTGGTCGTCGCGATCGCCCTCGTCACGCTCGTGCTGCCGCGCATCAAGACGCTGCTCGAGGGGTTCGGCTCCGAGCTGCCGCTCATCACCCGCGCGATCATCGCCGCGTCGGATTTCCTCACGTCGTGGTGGTGGCTGCTGCTGCTGATCGCCGTGGCCGCCGTCGTCGCGGTCGCGTCGGTGGGGCGCACGGCGCGCGGGGGCTACGCGCTCGACGATCTGCGCCTGCGCCTGCCCTTCTTCGGCAAGCTGGTGCGCACCACCGCGATCGCGCGCTGGGCGCGCACGCTCGCGACGCTGCTGGCGGGCGGCATTCCGATCGTGCGCGCGCTCGAGACGGCGGGTCGGGTGGCGGGGAACGCCGTCCTGCGCGAGGCGGTGGATCGCGCCCGCGAGTCCATCACCGGCGGCGCCTCGATCTCCGCGCCCCTGCGCGCGAGCGGACACTTCCCGCCGCTGGTCACGCACATGGTCGCCGTGGGCGAGCGCTCCGGCGAGTTGGAAGCGATGCTCGTGAAGGTGGCCGACACCTACGACGAGCAGGTCGAGACGACGGTCACACGCTTCACGGCCGTCCTTCAGCCCGTCCTGATTCTGTTCATGGTCGGCATCGTGGCGATGATCATCCTCGCCGTGCTGCTGCCGCTCATGAACCTGACCTCGCAGATGCAACGCTGATCCGCACCGGGAGGGAGCCCATGCAAGACACCGCTTCGCGGCGGGAACGAGGCTTCACGCTGATCGAGATCATGGCGGTCGTCGTGATCATCGGCCTGCTCATGGCGATCGTCGCGCCGCGCGTGGTCGCGATGCTCGACCAGGGCAACGTGACGACCACCGCGGCCCAGGTCAGCTCGCTGAAGACCGCGCTCGCCACCTACTACATGGACAACGGGCGTTACCCGACTACCGACCAGGGCTTGCACGCGCTGGTGGAGAAGCCGACGAGCCCGCCCGAGCCGCGCGGCTGGCGGCCGGGCGGCTACCTCGACGGCAGCGTGCTGCCGAAGGACGCCTGGAAGGGCGAATTCCAGTACGCGGCGCCGGGTGAACACAATCCCGAGGGTTACGACCTGTGGTCCCTCGGCGCGGACGGACAGCCCGGCGGCACGGGCAAGGACGCCGACATCGGCAACTGGGCGGCCGAGCAGAGCGAGGAATGAGCGCCGTCCGGCCGCCGCGACGTCCACGCCGCGCGGCGGCCGGCTTCACGCTGATCGAGATCCTGGCGGTGCTGCTGATCCTCGTGCTGATCGCCGGGATCATGCTGCCGCGCCTGTCCGCCGCCGGGCGTCAGGCGCAAATCGACAGCGGGCGCCAGCTCGCGGCCACCCTCGACTTCGCGCGCGAGAAAGCGGTGGCGACGGGCAGCGCGCACCGTGTGCTGCTCGACTTCGAGAGCGGCAGTTACTGGATCGAGGCGTTGCCGAGCCCGCCGCCGGCGGAGCCCACGCTCGCTTGGGCAGAGCTCGACGAGCTTCCGCTCGTGGCGCCGGCGCACGACGCCGCGAGCTTCGCGCCGCTCCCCAACGTCGAGCCGGGCCAGCTCGACTCGAACGTGCGCTTCGCAGAGGTCGAGAGCGAAGGCAGTCCCGTCACGGAGGGCGTCGCCGAGATCCTGTTCGACCCGGACGGCGCGACGCCCACCGCACACATCTGGCTCGCGGGCGCGGACGGGCAGCGGGTGCTCGTCGACGTGGCGCCCTTCGCAGACCCCAGCCTGGTGAGCTTCCGTGCGGCGGAGTAGACGCGCGTTCACGCTGATCGAGGTGATGGCGGCCGCGCTGATCCTCGGCGTGTTCGTCACGGCGCTCAGCGAGATGCTCGCGCGGGCGAGCCGCTTCGAGGGCGACACGCGCCGGATCGCCGAGGCCGCCGCGCTGGCCGACCGGGAGCTGGCTCGGATCGAGGAGGGCATGCTGCGCGGCGCGGCTCCGCCGCTCGGCAAGACGGAGAACGCCGAAGACCTCTTCAGCGTCGCGACCGAGATTCGCCCCTTCGACGTCGCTGGCCTCGTGCTCGAGCCGGAAGCCGAGGGCTCGCGCCCGCCTGTTCCTCGCGCGTCGGTCTCCGGCGATGCAGGGTGGCTCGCCGCTCAGACGGCAGAGCAGAACCCTCCCATCCTGGAGATCGACGTCGCGGTCACCTGGGAAGGTGCGCCCGTCGACGCGGAGAGCGGCGAGCCCTTTGCGATCCGCCGCAGCAGCTTCGCCCTCAATCCGGCCGCGCTCGAGACGCTCGCGGAGAACCCCGGCGACCAAGCGGGCGGCGACTGATGTCCCGCCGCGCGCGCGCCTTCACGCTGCTCGAGGTGCTGGCCGTGGTGCTGATCCTCGGTCTGGTCTTCCTCGTCATCGGCAACACGTGGGCGGGAATCGCCAAGACCACCACCGGCGCCAGTCCGACGGAGACGACGCGCCGCGGTCTGTTGCTCGTGGACCGCATCGCGCGCGACCTCGCCGGCGCGACGCTGGTGGAGAAGCCCGAGGAGCTCGATCCGCTCCAGCATCCATGGCTGTTCTACGCGGAGTCGCGCCTCGCCCAGAACGGCGCGGACCGCCTGAAGTTCGACTCGCGCACGGCACGCTCCAGCGCGGAGCACGCCGGAGATCTCGCCGTGGTGGCCTACTGGACCGAGCCCGGCGACGCCGACGACCTGCGCCTCCTGCGCTGGACCTCGCCCGCGTTGCCCGAGGGCCTCGACCGCGAGCTGCCGCGGAGCGGCGACGACGGCGCGCAGGTGGTGGCGAGCGGGCTCACGCGCTTCGGCGTGCAGCTCGTCGACGAGGACGGCGCGCTCGTCTCGAGCTGGGACTCGTCCACGGTGGAGCGCTCGAGCCAGCTGCCGCTCGCGGCGGAGATCACGCTCGCGCTGCGCGACGAGACGGCGCCCGAAGGCGAGCGCACGTTCGCGAAGCGCGTGGTCCTGCCGATGCGGCCCTTCGACCTCGAGCAGGCGCTCGCGGGCGAGGAGGACGGCGAAGACGAAGAGGACGACGAGGACGAGGATGCGGGCTGCGTCACGGTCGGGGAGTGCCAAGCCGCGAACGCAGCCGCCTTCGCGGCGGCGATCGCCCAGGCCGCCGACCCGGCGTCGATTCAGGCTGCGCTCGACGCGAGCCGCGACCTGTGCTGGGTGGACTTCGCGGGCGGCCTCGGGCTCGACCTGCCAGTGAGCTGCGAATGACCGCTCGGCGTCGAGACGCGGGCGTCGCGCTGATCGCGGTGCTGGTCTTCGTGTTCCTCGCCGTCAGCGCGGCGGTGCTGTTCCTGCAGCGCACCAGCTTCAACGCGCTGGCGATCGGCAACCGCGAGAACGCCGCGCGCGCCGAAGCCCTCGCGCGGGGCGGCCTCCAGCTCGCGACCGCGCTGCTGATCGAGGACCGCGTGCGCGAGCAGGCGAGCGAGTTCGCGGCCGACTCTCTTCGCGATGGCTGGGCCCTGCGCCGCCTCGCGCCGCTCGAGCTGCCGAACGGCGACACGCTGCGCCTCACGATCGAGGACGCCGGCGCGCGGCTCAACCTGAACGCGTTGTTCCAGGACGGCAAGCCCGTCGATCCGGCCACCGAGACCTATCTGATCGCCCTGCTCCAGAAGGCCATCGACGAAACCCCGCCACCTGCCGATGTCGGGGAGCGGCGTGATTGGGACGCCGAGGAGCTGGCGCACAACCTGATGGACTACGTCGACGCGGACGGCGAGCGCGTGAAGGGGGGCGACGAAGACGAGCCGTACCTGGGGCGACGCCCACCCGCGCGCGCCGCGAACCGCGCGCTGCTCTCCGTGGACGAGCTGGGCGCCGTCGAGGGCTTCGACCGCGCGCTGGTGGAGACGCTGCGGCCCTACGTGGACGTGTTCCCCTGGGCAGGCGACAACACCGGCATCAACCCCAACACGGCGCCGCCCTGGGTCCTCGCCCTGCTCTACACCGGCACGAGCGGCGACTACCGCTTCGTGGAGGAGGACGAGGTGCGCCGCATCCTCGAGGCGCGCGAGGGCGGCAGCCTGTTCTGCGCGGACGAGGCGAACGACGCGAGCTGCACGCCACTGCGCAGCGTCCTGCCCGACGGCGTGTTTCCGCCGCCGAGCTTCGTCGCCGACGTCTTCACGGTGGACGCGGAGGCGCACGCGGGTGACGCCGTTCGCACCGTGAGCGCCGTGATCGATCGCGGCGAGCTCGCGCAGCCGAAGCTGCTCGCGATCCGAAGTCGTTAGAGCTAGGAACCGCGACATGACGCGACGCGTGCTCGGCCTCGACATCGGCAGCCACTCGGTGAAAGCGGTGGAGCTGCGCCAGACGCTCGGCCGCGAGCTCGAGGTGGCACAGCTGCAGCGCTTCGAGCTCGACGATCCCGCGCCGGCGCTCGCCACGGAGCTGCGCCAGCTCATCGCCGCCCACGATCTTCCGCTCCAGCACGTGGTGGTGAGCGTCGCCGGCGACCGCCTCTCGACCCGGCGCCTCAGCTTCCCCTTCAAAGACCGCCGCAAGCTCGCCGCGGCGGTGCCGTTCGAGGTGGAGGAGCAGGTCCCCTTCGACCTGAAGGACTACGTGGTCGACTGGGACTTCGCGGGCGAGAGCGACGCGGGCGCCGACGTCGCCGCCTGCATCGTGCCGCGCCACGAGATCGCGCTGCTGCTGGAGACGCTCGCCGAGTCGAGCGTCGCGCCGCGCGTGATCGAGGCGGAGGGCCTCGCGCTCACGAACCTCGGGACGATCATCGAGCTGCCCGGGACGCGCCTGCTCGCGGACGTCGGCCACCGCAAGACGACGCTCGCGCTGTGCCGCGAGGGGCGCGTGCTCGCGACGCGCACGCTGCCGATCGCGGGCAAGGCGCTGACGCGCGCGATCGCGCAGCAGCGCGGGCTCGGCGAGGTGGAGGCCGAGCGCGCGAAGCAAGACGAGGGCGTGATCGGCAACCCGCGGATGTCCGAGGCGGTGGCCATCCTCGATCGCCTCGCGCGCGAGATGGCGCGCACGCTCGCGTCTTTCGAGCCGCTGCTGGCGGGCGCCGCCGTCGAGCGCGCGCACCTGCTGGGCGGCACCGCGAAGCTCGCGGGGCTGGACGTCTACCTCTCGGAGCGAACCGGCGTCCTCTGCGATCGCCTGCCGCTGCCGCGCGGCCCGCTGGGCTCGGCGTTCGTGGCGCGGGGCGACACGCTGCTGTTTGCGCCCGCGATGGCGCTCGCTCTGCGCGGCACGACGCGCGCCGCCACGCGCGTGAATCTGCGCCAAGGCGAGTTCGCCGAGCGCATCGACCTGCGTGGCATCGCCCGCGACCTGCGGCCCACGGCCCTGCTCGCCGCAGGCGCCTTGGCGGCGGCCGGGCTATGGGCGGGCGCCGACATCTGGGTGAACGCGCGCACGGCGGGCGCCCACGAGCAGGCATCGCGGGCGATCGCCCAGGAGGCGCTGCGCGCGGATCCCGGCGAGGACGCTCTCGCCGGCATGCAGAAGGCGCTGCGCGACGCGGAGCGCCGCGCCGAGACGCTGGGCGTGTATGGAGGGAATCTCTCCGCGCTCGACCTGTTGACCGAGATCTCCTCGCACGTGCCCGACGGCATCGACGTGGTGTTCGAGGAGCTCTCGATCGAGCGAGACTCCGTGCAGATCCGCGCCCACACGCCGGACTTCAAGGCCGTGGATCGGCTCACGGCGGAGCTGAAGAAGTTCCCGCCGTTCTCGGAAGTGGTAGTCGGCTCCACCGAGGCCGACGCGCGGCGCGGCGGCGTGAACTTCGACGTGCGGATCCGCGTCGCGGGCGGAGGCCAGTCGTGAACGAGTGGCTGAGCCGCGCGCGCGCCTGGTTCGACGGCCTCGCCCGCCGCGAGAAGCTGCTGGTGGCGAGCGCGCTGGGGGCGACCGGGGCCGTGCTGTTGTTCGTCCTCGTCGTGCAGCCGCTGATCGGAGCGCGCGCGGCGACCGCCGAGCGGGCCGTCGCGGCCCAGCAGCAGTACGAGGCGGTGCGACAGATCAAGACGCGCTTCGACGAGGTGAGCGGTCGCCTGTCCGCCGTCGAGCAGAAGATCGCGACGGGCCCGCAGGGCAACCTGCTCGCGACGCTCCAGGACCTCGCGCAGCGCAGCGCCGTGAAGCTGGACTCGATCGAGCCGCGCACCTCCCCCGCCGCCCCGCCCTATCGCGAGACGAAGCTCCAGGTGACGCTCGCGAACGCATCGCTGCCGCAGGTCGTGCGCTTCCTGCACGAGATCGAGAACGCGCCGCAGGTGATGTCGGTGAAGAGCCTGCGCCTGCGCATGCGCCCGGATCAGCCGGGCATGCTCGAGGTGACGTTCACGGTCTCCTCCTTCGAGCGGGTGTAGGCGCGCGGGGATGGCGGCGCGCCCGCGCGGCCTCCCGGCTCGCCTCCTGCGCGGCCTAGCCGTCGCCGCGCTCGCGGCGCTCGGTGTGCTCGGCGTCGCGATCACCGTGTTCCCGTTCGATCGGCTCGGCCCCGCCTTGAGCGCACGCATCGATCGGGAGACCGGCGTCGCGGTGCGCTTCGGCGACTTGCGCCCCACGCTTGGAGTGCGCGGGGTCGGGCTCGAGGCGCGCAACGTCGCGCTGCGCTTCCCGGACGGCGAGACGCTCGCGCTCGACATCGCGGCCGTGCGGCCCGCTCGCCTCGGGGCGTGGCTGCGCGGCGTGCCGACGGCGCGCGTCGCGCTGCGGGGCGACTTCGGCGAGTTCAGCGGCGAGGTGTCGCGCGAGGCGCTGCGCGGAACCCTCGCCCGCTTCGACCTGGCGGAGCTGCCGCGAAGCTGGTTCGGCGAAGGCGGCGCTCCGCTGGCGGGGCCCCTCGACGGCCGAGTCGACTTCGAGCGCGGGCCGGATGCGTGGCGCGGCAGCGTGGCGGTGGCCGGCGCCGAGGGCTCGCTCGCCCTCCCCGGCTCGCCGGTCGCGATTCCCTACGAGCGGATCGACGCGAGCGCGCGGCTCGACGAGCACGGCACGCTGCACCTGGAGTCGATCGCGCTGGCAGGCCCGATGGTTTCGGCGCGCGCGACGGGCACGCTCGGCGGGGGCACCGGCGGACCCGCGACCGGTGCGATCGCGATCACCGCCGATGTGGAGCGCGTGGACCCCGCCCTGCTGCCGTCTCTCGCCCAGTACGGCGTCGCGCTCGACGCGAGCGGCGCCGGTCACCTCGAGATCTCGGGAACGGCTCAGCAGATCGAGGTGCGCTGAGCGCGCGCTCGCCGCCGGCGCGGGCCGCGAGGCGCCGGCGTCAGCACGCGGCGACCGGCCGCAGGCGGCGCCCGACCAATGCCTCGAGCGTGCTCTGCAGCGCCTCGGGAGCGAACGGCTTCTCGAGGAACATCACCCCATCGGGAATCTGGCGACTCCGCGCCGCCAGATGGTCGAGATGGCCCGAGAACAGCACGGCCGGCAGCTCGGGGGCGGCCCGCCGCGCGCGGTCGAGCAGCTCGATCCCGTCCATGCCCGGCAACACCACGTCGGAGGCGATCACGTCGACACTGGCGACGCGCGGCAAGGCCTCCTCGGCGCTCTCGCACGGCACGACCGCGTAGCCCTGGTCGCCCAGCCAGCGCGTGAGTCCCTCGCGCAGCACGGCTTGATCCTCGACGAGCAGCACGCGCGCGCGCGGCGGCCGCCTATCGACCGCCGGCGCAGCGCGAAGCGTGCGCGCGGCTGGCGTCGCGAGCGGCCAGTAGATGTCGAAGCGCGCGCCCGCGCCCGGCTCGCTGGTCACGCGGATGTAACCGCCCGTGTCCTTCACGAGGCCGTACACGACCGAGAGTCCCAGCCCCGAGTTGCCGCGGTCGGACTTCGTGGTGAAGAAGGGCTCGTACAGTCGGTCCAGCACGTCCGGGCCCATGCCCACGCCGCTGTCGCTCACCGTGAAGCGGGCGAGCTCGTCGCCGGGCATGTCGACGGGCAGCTCGACGCTGCGGCGCGGGACGCGCGCCACCTCGAGGCGCAGCGACCCTCCGCTGGGCATCGCGTCGCGCGCGTTCAACGCGAGGTTCAGCAGGATCTGCCCGAGCTGCTTCGCGCCCACGGGCGCGACCACCGGCTCCTCCGGCACGGAGAGCGCGACGGGCGTGTTCTCCGCCATCAGGTGCCGGAGCGTGACCAGGTTCTGGCGCAGCGCGGCGCAGAGGTCGGCGGGCTCCTCGCGCGTGCGGTTGGGCCGCGAGAATGCCAGCAGGCGCGCCGTGAGATCGGCCGCCGCGCTGGTGGTCTGCTGGATCTGCGCGACGTCGCGGCGCTGCGGCGCATCCGGCGCGACCGAGCGCGCCAGTAGATCCGCGTGGATGCGGATCGCCATCAGCTGGTTGTTGAACTCGTGGGAGAACGCGCCGGCAAGCCGGCCGAGCGAATCCATGCGCTGCGCGGTTCGCAGCTCGTTCTCCAACCTCTGCCGCTCGGCGCGCTCGTGCTCCAGCTCGCTCTGGGTGCTGACGAGCGTCGCCTTGGCCGTGAGCCGCTCGGAGCGGACCTTGCCGAGATGCCCGAAGACGATGTAGAGCAACGAAGCGACGGCTCCACCGAAATAGATGTTCGCGTTGCTCAGCCGCAGGACGAGGGGAACGAGCGCGAGCACCGCCATCACGAGCGCGAATACGAGCACCTGGCGGAACTGCGGCAGCAAGAGCAGCGTGACGATCGCCTGCACGAGGGCGGCCACGAGGAAGAACGACTCGGTCGGGTTCAGGTAGACGAGCGCGTGCAGGTGCAGGGCGACCGCGAAGGAATGCAGCTGAAGCCACCACGATTCGCGCTTCGCAGTCCGTAACAAACGGAATAGGCCGCTCGCGGCCGTCGCGAGGCCGAGCACCAGCCAGGGCAGGAGCGGATCGAGCGCGTCTGGGGGAGCTGCCAGCCGCCAGGCGGGATAGGTCAGGCCCCCGCCGAGGGTGCCCCAGGCGATCCAATCGTACTTTCGAGGCTCCGCATCCTCACCGGCCACGAGGCGCCCTCGCGGGAGCCAGCCTATCAGGCCTGTGCAGGGATCGGCGCGCCTTTGGCGACGGGATCGTGCTGGCCGTCGCCCTGCATCCAGTCGATCTCGTCCGGGATGTCGATGCCCGCGAGCGCGGACTCCACGATGCGGCGCGGCCGGCAGCCGAGATTTCGCAGCTGGGGCACCTCGCGCAGGACGGACCACGCGACCACCGGCAGCATCGCGCGCACGAACAGCAAGCCGATGCGTCCGAGCAGTGCGCGCAGGTAGGCGACGTGGAGCACTTCGTCGATCCAGATCGTCCGCATCAGCTTCTGGAGGTGGAGCTCGACCTCGGCCTGTGCCGCGAACAGCCGCGTGTTCTCGTTCAGGATTCGGAAGACCGCGCAGCCGACCAGCTCGCCCGCCATGACCGGAACCCAGCGCATCCACGACGGCAACGTACCGATCGCGACGATGAGCCCGCGGCTCGCCCAGCCGGGCGGCTTCGGGTCGAACTCGAGCCCGCACGCCCGGCACAGATCGACGAGAATCCGGCAGTGATACGCCTCCTGGAGCATCACGTAGAGCATGGTCTCCTGGCACGGAACGCCCGGAAAGCGATTGCCGCGGCGCACGAAGCGGCCGATCTCGATCTCCACCCCGTAGCGCTCGCCCTCGTTCGCGCGAGCGGCGGCGAGCACCCACTCCGTTTGCGGATCGAGCACTTCGTTTCGGCTGCCGGCGAGACTGCGCTCGAAGCCGGCTCGATCGATTCCTCCTCGCCAGCGGACCTGGGTGTTCTCGAGCGCGCGCATCTCCGGCTCGCGCGCCGCGAGGTGTCGTCGCGGAAGGTCGATTCGGCCGTCGCGCTCGCGCAGATACGCGAGGTAACGGTGCAGATGCGCCTCGCGCTCGGCCCGATCGAGAACGCGGAACGCGTCGAAGCTTCGCTTAGGCTGCATGGGTGGCCCTCTCGGCGCCGGCGGCGCCGATCCGCTCCGCCAGCCGCGTGCCGTAGAAGGCCAGCGCATTTCCGCCGGCGAGCCGCTCGGCGTAGTCGGCGTCGCCTTCCGCGTGGCTGAGCACCAGCGGGACGCAGTCCTTCAGCGTCGCGTCCCAGTGGCCGTAATCGATCGCAAGGCCGCACACTCGGCCGCCCGCGGCCCCGAGCGCCTTGCGCAGGTATCTCGGCGCCGGGTCGTCGGGCTCGCACGTGAAGAACAGCTGGCCCCGCGCCAGGGCGCGCAGCGGATCGCCGGTGAGCCGCGGATGCTCGTTGCGGAACGCCGCGAGCTCCGCCGGGGATGCCTCGCCGCCGCGGCGCGGCGAGAGGATCGAGAGCAGCTGCCGCGCCTTGTGCAGCAGGCGCGCGCGTCCCTGCGCGTCGCGCTCGCGCGCGAACTCGAGCAGGAACTCCGCCGCGCTCGGCTCGACGCTCGGATCGAAGCGGGCGACGCGCTTCTCCCAGTGCTCGTGGAGGTTGTGCAGCAGGTCCGGGAGCCAGCCCACCCCAGCCTCCAGGAAGCCGACGCGCAGGCGCGGATGAGCGTCGAGGGTTCCGTCGAAGAGCAGTCGCGCGAGCGCCATCTGCTGCATCGAGCGGTTCGCGAAGACGTGCACGAGGGTGAAGCTGTCGAGCTGATCGGACGTGCCGCCCGCGAGATACAGGCCCGGCGCGCCGTGGATGCCGAGCGCGACGCCCAGCCGCTCCGCCTCGGCGAGCAGCGGCTCGAAGTCGTCGTGCGAGAGGTGCTTCGGCACGCGGATCGCCGGGAATGCGTGGGGGGCGGCGGGGTGCGGCACGGGTAGGTTCGGCGGCAGCGCCACGCCGGCAAAGCCTTTCTCCAGCACGCAGCGACGCAGCTCGCCCAGCGCCTCGGCGGGATCCTGTAGGGCGATGTGCGCGACGGGGTGGAGGCGAGCCGCCCACGGCGCGCAGTCGTCGGCGATGTAGTCGTTGTAGGCGCGGCACAGCGCGCTCGCGAGCTCGGCGTCCCACAGCGAGTTGAAGGCGAGCGCGACCGAGCCGTAGATCACCTGATGATCGACGCCCTCGCGCTCCATGTGCGCGAGGCGCACGCGATTGAAGAGACCGCCGATCGTGGTCTCTTCGTGGTAGGGCCGGAACGTGCCCTTCGCGTAGCCCTCCGGTTGGAGGAACGTGCGCCACACCGATTCGCCGCTCTGCGCGTCGCGGTCGCGCAGCTCGAAACGCTGCTCGCCGAAGCGGTCGCGCACGAAGCGCAGGCGAGCGCGGTAGGCGGGCGCCAGGTAGTCGGCGAGAACGGCAGGGTTCTCGCACTTGTGGCTGTCGGCGTCGACGACGAGCGGGCGGGGCAAAGCACTCATGCGGGCCGCATCGCCACGAGGAGCTGCGCGCTTGAGGAGCGAAGGTGCCGGTCCCGCAAGCAGACTTGCGTGTCGGCTGCCGCCCGCCTGCCGCGGACGCTTGCGGGCTACGCGGGAGCGGCCCTGGCTACGGGCGGTTCGCGGGTGCGCCGCGCAGCATCTGCTGCACCGCTTGCCGCGTCACCTGCAGCAGGCGCGCGGCGGCCGTGCGGTTGCCGCGGGCAGCCGCGAGGGCCTGCTTGATCGCCTCGTCGCGCACGCGGGCCAACAGCTCGCGCAGTGAAAGGTGTCCGACCGCCTGCTGCACAAACGGAGCCAGATCCGGCGGCTCCTCGGCTGCGGTCTGAATCGCGTCCCAGATCTCGTCGAGCGATGCCGGCTTCTGCAGGAACGTGCGGACCCCGTACGCGCTCGACAGGCGGAAGGACTGCTCGGGCGAAGCCGCGCCCGACAGCGCGATGCGGATCGGTACCGGCGCGATCTTGCGCGCGTGCTCGAGAATCGTGAATGCGTCGCCGTCAGGGAGCCGCACGTCGAGCAGCACGAGATCCGGGCGGCTGCTTAGCTGGGCGATCGCTTCGGCCGCCGAGGCCGCGCTGCCCACGCGCAAACCCTGCGTCCGCAGGAACCTCGCGACGGCCGACCGCAGCACCGGGTCGTCATCGACGACGAGCGCGCTCCGCACCCGACGGGCCACGGCCACACCTCCGCCCTCTCGCGCGTGTGCACCTTCGCACGCGGACTCCGAAGCCGTCAACCGCGCCCACGCGCTCTCCGACGAAAGTTCGCGCCGCGTTCGCCCGGCTCGCGCCTGCGACGACGATCCGCTGCGGCCGGGGCTCGGAGCCCGTCATCCCAGCAGCGTCGCCGCGTGGTCGAGCAGCGGCGCGATCGAGAGCGCGGTGGTCTCCCAGAGCGGGTCGTGCCGCTTCCCGCGCCGGTGCAGCGCGAGGTTGAAGCCGCTGATGATCGCGAACTTGTAGGCGGCGAGCGCGCGGAACCATGACACGTCGGGGAGCCGCTCGCCCCACGCCTCCTGATAGAGCGCGACCAGCTCGTCGCCGCTCGGGAAGCCGCTGCTCGGGATGGGGCCGCCGCGCGTCTCGTCCCAGGCCGCCTTGGTGTTGAACGTGGCGACCCAGCCCACGTCGTTGAGCGTGGCGCCCACCCCGCACAGCTCCCAGTCAATGACCGCCAAAAGCCTGCCGTCGAAGGAGAAGAAGAGGTTCGCGACCTGGAAGTCGCCGTGGAAGACGCCGACCGGCGCGCGTTCGGGCACCCTGGCGAGCAGCCGCGCGCGCACCCGCTCCTGAAGCGCGAAGCGCTCGGGCTCCGCGACCTTGGGCATGAAGCGGTCCCAGCGCTGGACGTCGTCGCCGAACGGGATTGGCGCGCCGAGGTACGCGCACTTCTCGCGCCACGGGATGCGGTGCACGCCCGCCAGCGCCCGCATCGCCTGCTCGGCCGCGCTCCGCAGGATCTGCGGCGCGAGCTTCGCGCCCCAATCCCCGGGGCCGAGGCGCAGCACGTCGCCGACCAGCTTCGGCACCACGAAATAGGGCCGATCGAACCACGCGAGCTCGGCACCCTCCCCGCCGCTCCAGCGGACCGAGCAGTGCGGCACGTCGGTTCCGTCGAGCGCGTTCAGCACGCACACCTGCCGCAGGACGTCTGCGGTTCCCCTCCACTGCACCCCCGGCGGCGGGAGGCGCAGGAACCACGACTCCCGCCCGCCGCGGCTCTCCACCGTGAAGCCGTACGCGAAGCCGGCATGCCCGGGCATCTTGTGAACTTCGGAGACACGCGCGGCGGCGTCAGAGTACTTCGCTCGGGCGAACGGAACGAGGCGGCGCTCGAGTTCTTCCAGCTCCATGACGGAGATGGAAGGACGGGCAGCGCGGCCGCGCAAGCGGACGCGTCCGGGGACCGCCGTCAGCGGGGCGCGAGCAGCCTGGCGGCCTCGCGCGGATCGACGCTGGTTTCGATGAGTCCGATGATCGGCGTGTCGACGCCGGCGGCGTGGTAAGCGGCGATGCGCTCGCGGCAGTACTCGGCGGGGCCGTGGATGTAGTACCGGTCGACGACCTCGTCGCCGAGGGCCGAGCGCGCTCCCTTGAAGTCGCCGGCGGCCAGTCGATCCCAGCTCTCCTTGAGGAGGTGCGCGTTGCCAAGCCACTCCTGCTGTGCGCGGTAGGCCGGTGCGGCGAGGTAGACGGCGAGCGAGTAGCGTGCGACGCGCCGGACCGCCTCGGCGTCGGTGGTCGGGCACACGAAGATGCGCGCCGCCACCTCCTTGTGCGCACCGAACTGGCGGACCAGGGCGGCGCAGCGCGCGGCCTCCTCGGGCGTCACGAAGTTCAGGATCGCACCGTCGCCTTCGCGACCCGCGAGCGCCAGCACCTGCGGGCGCAGCGCGGCGACCAGCACCGGCGGCGGCTGCGCGAGCTTGCGCCGCAGCGAGAAGCCGCGCACCGCGAAGGTGTCGTAGTCGCCGTCGCTCTTCGCGCCGGCGAAGGCGCGCTTCAGGAAGCGCAGCATGTCGCGCGTCTGATGGAACGGCCTCTCGAACGGCCGCGCGTTCTGCATCGAGACGATCCACTGCGACGAGCTGCCGATGCCGAGCACGAAGCGGCCCGGCGCGGCGTCCGCCAGCGCGGCGGCGCTCATGGCGAACAGCCCGGGGCCGCGCGTCTGCACGGGAAAGCACGCGCAGCCGAGGCGCAGGCCCTTCGCCCACTGGGAGGCCAGCGCGAGGGGCGTGAAGCCATCTACGTCTTGTGCCTCGCTCGACCAGGCGTCCGTGTAGCCGAGATCCTCGAGCTCGTGCACGAAGTCGGCCTGCTGGGAGAGCGGAACGGACTCGAGCGGGATCGTCATCGCGAGGCGCTTCATGGGCGCGCAGGCTGGCGCGCCGAGGCGCACCGCTCCCGCGCTTTCACCAGACTCGCGAGCGGCGCGCGACGAATCGCCGCGTGCATTCGTCAGACGCAGCGGGCGCCCGAGACGAACGTGCGCCCGCTCCGGGCGCGCCGGCGCTGCAGCACGCAGCGACTCGACCGCCACCGCACGGCCGATCCCGCGAACGTCTCGCGGGGGCGACGAGCGCCTCGCTGGCATACCGTGCGGCGCCTCATGTCGAAGCCGCGCCGCCAGGAACAAGAGACCGCTCGCCGCGAGATCACGGAAGTCGCCCCGAACGTGCTGCGCATGCAGCTGCCGATCCGCATGCCGGGCCTCGGCCACGTGAACATGTACGCGCTGATCGACGAGCGCGGCGCCGCGGTGGTCGACCCCGGCGTGCCGGGCCCGGACAACTGGCGGGCGCTCAAGGATCGCCTGAAGCAGGCCGGGCTCGAGCCGCGCCACGTCCACACGGTGATCGTCACGCACTCCCATCCCGACCACTTCGGCGGCGCCACGCGCATCGCGCGCGAATCGGGGGCCGAGATCGTCGCCCACGATGCGTTCCGCTTCGGCGTGCTGGAGAGCGACGAGGAGGACACGGACGTCTCGGTGGAGGACCTCGCCGCCAGCGGCGAGAACGACGAGGCGCACCGCCAGATCGTCCAGGGGTGGAGCCATGGCACGACGCCCTGGGGTGGCCGCCGGCCCCGGCCGCCCTTCCTGATGCGGCTCAAGTGGCGGCTCTTCCACGCGATCGGCCGCTCGTTCATCCCGAAGATCTCGAAGCCCGTGCGCGCCGGCGACGTGCTCCGGCTCGCGAAGCGCGAATGGTTCATCAAGCACACGCCGGGCCACACCGAGGACCACATCTGCCTGCACGATCCCGAGGGCGGCGTGTTCCTGTCCGGCGACCACGTGCTGCCGTCGATCACGCCGCACATCTCCGGACTCGCGATCTCGAAGGATCCGCTCGACGCATTCTTCGACTCCCTCGACCTCGTCGCGGCGATTCCCGACGTGAAGCTCGCGTTGCCGGCCCACGGACATCCGTTCGACGATCTGCCCGGCCGCTGCCGCGCGATCAAGCAACACCACTTCGAACGACTCGAGGCGGTGAGGCAGATCGGCCGCGACATCGGGCCCGCCTCGGTGAACGCCTACATGCGGCGCCTGTTCAAAGAGCGCAGCTGGGGCGAGATGGCGGAGAGCGAGACCTACGCGCACCTCGAGCATCTCTGGCACCGCAAGCAAGCGGCGCGGCGGCGCGACCCGGACGGCAGCCTGATCTACGAGACGTCCTGACGTCTGCGGCTGCCCGTCCCGCCCCGCCCATCGCCGCGCCCGAGGCCCCCTCCCCCATGTTGACCCGCTTCGACGACTTCCCCGTCCACCAGACGCCCGAGCCGCTCGCGCACCGCGCCGCCAGCGACCCGAACGCCTACGACCGCTACTGGTTCAACGGCGTCGACGCGGGCGGCTCGTTCTACTTCGGCGCCGCGCTGGGGCTCTATCCGCATCTCCACGTGATGGACGCGCACTTCTCGTTCCTCGGGCCGGACGGCGTTCAGCACTCGCTGCACGCGTCGCGGCTCGCGCCGAAGGAGCCGACCCAGACGCAGGTCGGTCCGATCTCGCTCGCGGTGCTCGAGCCGATGCGGCGCCTGCGCTTCGCGTCCGCCGAGAACGAACACGGCATCGCCTGCGACCTCACGTTCGTGTCGCGCGCGCCGGCGCTCGAAGAGCCGCGCACGCGCATGAAGGCGTTCGATTCGACGCGCAACCTGGTCGACATGACGCGCTTCACGCAGTTCGGCAGCTGGGAGGGCTGGGTGCGCGCGGGCGGCGTGACGACGCGCATCGATCCGCGCACGACGCACGCCACGCGCGACAGGAGCTGGGGCGTCCGCAGCGTCGGCGCGAACGCGCCGAGCCGGCCGGCCGCGCCGCCGGCGTTCGGCTGGCTCTGGGCCCCCGTGCACTTCGCCGACGAATGCGTGCTGCTCGGCTTCTTCCAGCGTGCGGACGGATCGCGCTGGGGAGCCGGGGGCGCCCGCGTCGCCGCGAGCGCGACGCCTGCGCTGACCGCAGACGACGGCGATCCGTCGGTCGCGCACTTCGAGCCCGGGGAGCACGCGCAGTCCTTCGTGCGCGGCACGCGCTGGGTGGAGCGCGGCGTGTTCCGCTGGCAGGAGCGCGACGGCGCCGAGCGCGCGCTCGAGCTCGAGGCGCTGCGCCGCTTCAACATGAACGGCCTCGGCTACGCGCATCCGAAGTGGGGCCACGGCGTGTGGCAGGGCGAGCAGCGCGTCGAGTCCGAGGTGTGGAAGGAGAGCGACCTCGCGCCGGGCAATCCCTTCCACAATCACATCCACGCCCTGGTGAGCGCGCGGCTCGGCGAAAAGCGCGGCGTCGGGTTGCTCGAGCAGATCCTGTTCGGCCCGCTCTCGCGCTACGGCTTCACGGATCTCCTGGGAGGCGCGAGCGCGCGCTGAGCGCGCTCGCCGGCGCGATGCAAGGCGCGAAGCCCTTCCGCGTTCCGCCGCAAGTCACGGCCGAGAACGAGCACTTCTGGCACGGCGGCGCCCAGGGCGAGCTGCGCTTCCTGTGCTGCGACGCCTGCGCCACCTACGTGCATCCGCCGGCGCCGCTGTGCCCGGCGTGCCTCGGGCGCGCGCTCTCGCCCCGCGCCGTCTCCGGCCGCGCCACGCTGCTCACCTACACGATGAACCACCAGCCGTGGATTCCCGGCTTCGCCCCGCCCTACGTAATCGCCATCGTCGAGATCGCAGAGCAGCCAGGGCTCCGGCTCACCACGAATCTGGTGGGCTGCGACGAGAGCCAGCTCGCGATCGGCATGCCGCTGCGCGTGCGCTTCGAGGCGGGCGCCGACGGCGTCTACTTCCCGCTCTTCGAGCCCGCACCGCCGGAGGCGAGCGCGCCTGCCGCGGGCGACGCCGGGGCGCAGGCGGCGGCGCGTCCGCCGTCGGCCCTGCGCGCGGCACGCGCTGCGCCCGCCGCGCGCGGAGAACGCGCGGTGGCGATCACGGGCATCGGCCAGAGCGACGTCGGGCGGCGCCTGAACCGCGACCCCCTCGCGCTCACCGTCGACGCGTGTCTCGCCGCGATCGCCGATGCGGGGCTCACGCGTGCGGACATCGACGGCGTCGCCACCTACCCCGGCATGATGTCCGGTGGCGCCGGCTTCGCGGGCTTCAGCGGCGCCGGCGTGGCGGAGGTGCAGGAGGCGCTGCGCCTCGACCTCGACTGGTATCACGGCGGCAGCGAGACCTCGGGCCAGCTCGGCAGCGTGATCACCGCCTGCGCTGCGATCGCGGCCGGCTACGCGAGCCACGTGCTGTGCTTCCGCACGGTCTGGGAGAGCACGGCGCAGGGCGGCGGGCGCCGGCAGGGCATCGGCGGCGGCGCGGGCTTCCGCGCGGGCGGCTTCATGCAGTGGGTGCTGCCGTACGGGGCCGCCAGCGCAGCCAACTGGATCGCGCTGTTCGCGCGCCGCCACATGCACGAGTTCGGCACCACCCGCGAGCAGCTCGCGCAGATCGCGCTCAACGCGCGCAAGAACGCCGCGCTGAATCCGAAGGCGATCTACCGCGATCCGCTCACGCTGGACGAGTACCTCGCCGCGCGCCTGATCTCGACGCCGTTCTGCCTCTACGACTGCGACGTACCCGTGGACGGAGCGACCGCGTTCGTGATCTCTCGCGCCGACCGAGCGCGCGACCTGCGCAAGCCGCCGCTCCTCGTCGAGGCGGTCGGCGCCGCGCTACACGGCCGGCCGTCGTGGGACCAGTTCGACGATCTCACGACGATGGCGCTGCGCGACGCGGGTGCGCAGCTCTGGACCCGCACCGACCTGCGGCCGCAAGACGTGGACGTCGCGCAGCTCTACGACGGCTTCAGCTTCATCACCCTCGCCTGGCTCGAGGCCCTCGGCTTCTGTGGGAAGGGCGAGAGCGGCCCGTTCGTCGCCGGCGGCGGGCGCATCGCCCTCGACGGCGAGCTGCCCCTCAACACGAACGGCGGCCAGCTCTCGGGGGGTCGCCTGCACGGCTACGGGTTCCTGCACGAGGCATGCGTGCAGCTCTGGGGCGAGGGCGGCGCGCGCCAGGTGCCGGGCGCGCGCGTGGGCGTGGCGGCGGCCGGCGGCGGTCCGATCGGAGGCTGCCTCTTGATTCGGCGCGCCTGACTCCCTTCCATCTCACCTTCCTTCCCTTCCCTTCACGCGGGCCGCGGCCCGCACGACGACGAGGAGCTCGCGATGGAGATTCCGGGCCGCAAGGCGATCGTGGTGGGCGGCGCGTCGGGCATGGCGCGCGCGACGGCGGAGATGTTCGTCGCCAAGGGCGGCCGAGTGGCGATCCTCGACCGCCCGCAGTCTGCGGGCGCCGACGTGGCGAAGGCGCTCGGGGGGCCTTTCTTCGCCTGCGACGTCACGGACTTCGCCGCCACGGAGAAGGCGGTCCGCGACGCCTGCGCCGCACTCGGCGGCGTCCACTTCTGCCCGAACACCGCCGGGGGAGGTGTGGCGATGCGCACGCTCACCAAGGACGGGCCGCACTCCCTCGATGCGTTCCGCAGAGTGATCGACCTGAATCTGATCGCGAGCTTCAACGTCGCGCGCATCGCGGCCGACTGCATGAGCAAGAACGAGCCCGACGAGAACGGCGAGCGCGGCGTGATCCTGATGACCGCGTCGATCGCGGCTTTCGAGGGCCAGATCGGCCAGGTCGCCTACACCGCCGCCAAGGCGGGCATCGCGGGCATGACCTTCACCATGGCGCGCGACCTCGGCAGCCTCGGCATCCGCGTGATGACGATCGCGCCGAGCCTGTTCCACACCGGTCTCACCAAGGGCATCCCCGACCAGATGGCCGAGAACCTGGTGCGCGACGCCGCGTTCCCGAAGCGCATGGGCCGCCCCGAGGAGTACGGCAAGATGGCGATCGCGATCTTCGAGAACCCGATGCTGAACGGATCGACGATCCGCGTCGACGCCGGCCAGCGCTTCGCGCCGAAGTAGCCCGAGGTCTCCATGACCGATCCCAATGCCGAGATTCCCAAGGGCATCGACGCGACGCGCGTGACGGCGTGGTACGCGGCGAACGTGAAGGGGGCGAGACCGCCGCTCACTTTCTCGATCATCGCGAGCGGGCATTCGAACTTGACCTATCGCGTGACCGACGCGG
>CAYWRY010000019.1:11023-45606 GCA_964460485.1 uncultured Spirochaetales bacterium | reverse complement strand
GCGGCCTGCTCGCCGCCCATCACCGAGGTGCGCGCGCTCGGCCACTGAAACAGGAAGCGCGGCGAGTAGGCGCGGCCACACATCGCGTAGTTGCCGGCGCCGTAGCTGCCGCCGAGGGTGAAGGTGAACTTCGGCACGTTCGCGCAGGCCACCGCCATCACCATCTTCGCGCCATCGCTGGCGATGCCGCCGGCCTCCGCGCGCCGGCCCACCATGAAGCCGGTGATGTTCTGCAGGAACACCAGCGGCGTGCCCTCGCGCGCGCACAGCTCGATGAAGTGCGCGCCCTTCCTCGCGCTCTCGCTGAACAGGATGCCGTTGTTCGCGAGGATGCCGACCGGGTAGCCGCACACGTGGGCCCAGCCGCAGATCAGCGTCGAGCCGTAGAGCGCCTTGAACTCGTCGAGCTCCGAGCCGTCGACGATGCGCGCGATCACCTCGCGCACGTCCCACGGCTTTTTCAGGCTCGCGGGCACGACGCCGTAGAGCTCGCGCGGGTCGACCTCGGGGTCGCGCGGCGTGCGCGGCGGCGCGACGTCGGGCGCTGCGCGCAGGCGCGCGACGATCCGGCGCGCGATGCCGAGCGCATGGGCGTCGTTCTCGGCGTAATGATCGGTGACGCCCGACTCGCGGCAGTGCACGTCGGCGCCGCCCAGCGACTCCGCGTCGATCTCCTCGCCGGTCGCGGCCTTCACCAGCGGCGGGCCGCCCAGGAACACGCGCCCCTGGCCGCGCACGATCACGTTCTCGTCCGCCATCGCCGGCACGTAGGCGCCGCCCGCGGTCGAGGAGCCGTGCACCACCGCGATCTGCGCGACGCCGGCCGCCGAGAGCGTCGCCTGGTTGTAGAAGATGCGGCCGAAATGCTCGCGATCGGGGAACACCTCGTCCTGTGCCGGCAGGAACGCGCCGCCGCTCTCGACGAGGTAGACGCAGGGCAGCCGGTTCTCGCGCGCGATCTCCTGCGCACGCAGGTGCTTCTTCACCGTCATCGGGAAGTAGGTCCCGCCCTTCACGGTGGGGTCGTTCGCGATCACGACGCAGGCGCGGCCCGCGATGCGGCCGACGCCGGTGACGATCGACGCGCACGGCGCTTCGCCGCCGTAGAGCCCGTGGGCCGCGAGCTGCGAGAGCTCGAGGAAGGGAGCGCCGGGATCGAGCAGCAGGTCGAGGCGCTCGCGCGCGGTGAGCTTGCCTGCCTTCTTGTGCTTCGCGACCGCGTCGGCCGGGCCGCCCGCCACCACGCGCTCCACGTTCGCCCGCAGGTCGTCCACCAGCGCGCGCATGGCCGCCTCGTTGGCGCGAAACTCCTCGCTGCGCGGGTCGACGCGGCTCTCGATCACGGGCATGGCGGCAGACGGTTCACGTTCCGAGGGCGCGCCGCAAGCGCGCGCCGTTGGCGCGGGGCCCGAGCAGCGTGAACACCCTCCGGCGCTGTTCGACGACGTACCAGCGATCGTCGTTCGTCGGGTGCTGCACGAGCTTCACGGGCGGCGAGGACGCCTCACCGCCGAACGCGGGCGCGAAGCGCGGCGTCGCGGGCGGCGGCGGGCTGCCTCCGGCCTCATCTCCGCCGCCCGCGCAGCCGAAGGCGGCCGCAAGCAGCCTGATTGCGCCCGCGCGCGGTGCGCAGGGGAGGCGAGCGCACTCGGCATCGGTCACCTCGCATTGGGCAGTTAGGTCCAGGGTCGGGAGCGCGAGGCCGCGCTGCTCTCTCGCGCGCCGCTGGCGGCGACGCGAGCGGTGATAGCCTGACAGCTCGAGGACGCGGAGCACGAGGTGGCAGAGCGAAAGCGCATCGTCGTGATCGGCGCCGGCGTCGTCGGCCTGTGCGTCGCGCGTTCGGCGCTCCAGCGCGGCCACGAGGTGGTGCTCGTCGAGCGCGGGCGCGACGGCGGCGACTCCTGCTCGCTCGGCAACGCCGGCCTGATCTCGCCGAGCCACTTCGTTCCGCTCGCGGAGCCGGGCAAGATCGCGAAGGCGCTCACCTCGTTCCTCGACTCGCGCAGCCCGTTCTATCTGAAGCCGCGCCTCGATCCGGGCCTCGTGCGCTGGGGCCTGCTCTTCCTGCGCGCCTCCCTCCCTGCCCGCGCGCGCGCCGGCGCGCCGATCCTGCGCGACCTGATGCTCGCGAGCCGCGCACTCCACCTCGAGCTGGCCGCCGAGCTGGACGATGCGCAGCGCCTCGAGACGCGCGGCCTGTTCATGCTGTGCCGCAGCCAGGCGGGTCTCGACGAGGAGGCGCGCCTCGCCGAGCAAGCCCGCGCGCTCGGCATCGAAACGGAGGTGTGCACGCCGGCGCGCGCCGCGCAGATCGACGGCGGCGCGCGCATGGAGATCGCCGGCGCCGTCCACTACCCCGGCGACGCGCACCTCGTGCCCATGCGCCTCGTGCCCGCGCTCGTGGATGCGCTGCGCTCGCGCGCCCTGCTGCGCTGGAGCTGCGAGGTGCACGGCTGGCGTCACGAGAACGGACGCGTCGCGGCAGTCGACACGACGTTCGGCGAAATCGCCGGCGACGAGTTCGTGCTGGCGAGCGGGAGCTGGTCGGCGCGCTTGTTGAGGCCGCTGGGCGTGCGCCTGCCGCTCGAAGCCGGCAAGGGCTACAGCCTGACGCACCCGTCGCCACGCCAGCTGCCGCGCGTGCCCTGTGTGCTGAGCGAGGCGAGCATGGCCGTCACGCCGATGGCAGGCGCGCTGCGGCTCGCCGGCACCATGGAGATTTCGGGCATCGGCTCGCCCGATCTGCCCGCGCGCGTCCGCCAGCTCGTGGACGGCTTCGTCTCGTACTTCCCGGACTTCCGTGCGCAGGAGTTCGCAGGCCTGACGCCGTGGCGCGGACTGCGGCCCTGCTCCGCCGATGGCCTGCCCTACATCGGCCGCGTCTCGCGCTACGCGAACCTCTGCATCGCCACGGGCCACTCGATGCTCGGCCTGACGCTGGCTCCGATCACGGGCGAGCTCGTGGCGCAGCTGCTGAGCGGCGAGAAGCCGAGCCTTCCGCTCGAGCCGCTCTCGCCGGAGCGGTACGGGAGCTGAGGGGCGCAGGCTCCTCCGGGTCCGATCGCGGCCCGTTCGGCGGCGGGCGGCGCCGTAGCGAGGATTGCGCGATCGCCCCCGCCGCCCCGCGCAGCTGGGCGGCGAGTAGGCTGGCGCGGTGACCGACGTCCCGCGCGACACCTCTCGGCATGAGTCTACGCACGGCGCCTCCCGGACTCCCCGCGCGCGCGTGGGCATCGTCTTCCGCAGCGACCGCGGCGAGAACGACGCCTCGCGCAGACTCCTCGACTTCTTCGGCGACTCCTTCGCCACAGCCGGCGTCGAGGCCGAGCCGGTGCCGTACTCCGACGACGCGCCCGACGCCGCGCGCGACGCGCTGCTTCGCATCGGCGCCGCGCTCGTCTGGGTCGACCCGCTCTCGAACGGCCTGACGCGCGCGGGCCTCGACCGCGTGCTGCGCGAGGTCGCCGCGCGCGGCGTCTGGGTGAGCGCGCATCCCGACGTGATCGCGAAGCTGGGCACGAAGCAGGTGCTGCATCGCACGCGCTCGCTCGGCTGGGGTAGCGACACGCGCCTCTACGAGAGCGCGGATGCGCTGCGCCAGGGCCTCCCGCTCGCGCTGCGCGCAGGCACGCGCGTGCTCAAGCAGAGCCGCGGCAACGGCGGCCAGGGCATCTACCGCGTCGAGCTCGCGGAGGGCGCAGGCGAGGAAGCCGTCGGAGTCGACCCGCTGCTCCGCGTCCAGCACGCCGAGCGCGGCAGCGCGCGCGAAGCCCTGCGCCTCTCGGATCTCGTGCGGCGCTGCGAGCCCTTCTTCTCCGCGGGGCCCGTCGTCGACCAGCCCTTCGCGCGCCGGCACGCCGAGGGCATGGTGCGCTGCTATGTCGTGCACGACCGCGTCGCCGGCTTCGGCCGTCAGCGCGTGACGGCGCTCTCCGACCCCGCACCTGGAGAAGACGCGCCGCCGCCTCCGCCGCCCCGCGTCTACGTCGGCCCGGCGCAGCCCGAGCTCCAGGCGCTCCGCGCGCGCCTCGAATCGACCTGGATCCCGGCCGCGCGGGAGCTGCTCGGCATCGACGCGGACGCGCTTCCGGCGCTGTGGGACGCCGACTTCTTCCTCGGCGAGCGCGACGAGGCGGGGCACGACACCTACGTGCTGTGCGAGATCAATGCGAGCAGCGTGTTCCCGTTCCCCGAGGAGGCGCGAGGCGTGCTGGCGGAAGCGGTGGCGAGGCGGGTGCGAGCCCGGTCGCCGAGCGCGGGCTGACGCACGAAGCCGCTGCGTGGTGATCCCGGCTGGGCTCGAACCAGCGACCTCGAGCTTCGGAGGCTCGCGCTCTAATCCAACTGAGCTACGGGACCACGCAGGAGCGGCAGGCTAGCGGGCTCGTGCGTCCATCGCTGCGCGGCGCCCTCAGGCACTCGCGCGGAGCGGATCGACGTCGTGGGTCGCTAGCGCCCGCCGCGCTGCGCGTGGGCGAGTCGTGCGCCGCGGCTGGGCGTGCCCCGATGCTGCTGGTGTGAGCTCTCCTCTCGCTCTAGGGCGGCTTCGGCTCGCGCACCGCGGCGCCGCGGTCGCGCGCTCGCTCGACGACACAGCGCGAGCCACACCCCCGCTCAGCCGGGTCCGTTCCCCGGTCCAGATGTTGACGAGTCCGACCGCTTCAGCGACGCGTACGGGCGCAAGTACGACCGCCGGCGCGCAACGAGAATGTGGCCGACGCCTATCTGTTCCGGCTCACGCCGCGCTGAGCGCGCGACGCGACTCGCGCCAGCGGACGCGCGCTGCCGCCTCGAGACGGCAGGGGCCAGTCGGCCCAGAGCACCTGCGACGGGCGAGCGGTCGCTGGTGGGGCGTGCAGGGCTCGAACCTGCGACCTCCGCGGTGTGAGCACGGCGCTCTAGCCAACTGAGCTAACGCCCCGGGCGGGCGAGCGAATCGCCGCCAGGAAGGCGCGTTTTGTAGGCGAGTGGTCTAGCCGTCGCAAGCCGCGGCGCGCAGGCGTCCGCGCGCCGCTCGGCCGCCAGCGCGCGCTCGGCGGGGCTGCGCATCGCGCGCTCGGCGCGCGCGCGCGTCGGCGGCCTCGCTCCAGCGCGCCACGCCGGCGAGCACGCGGCCGTGCTCTGCGCGATGGGGGCGGGCGAGGTCGGGCGGTTCGCCCACGTCGCGGTTCTGGGAGCGAGTGGCCCTTTGGGGTCAGACCCCAAAGGGCCACTTGCTCAAGTCTCCGGCCGCGGCGAGCTCGCTTGGATGCCGGAGCCGCCCGCCGCGGCCTTCTTCTCGCTGAGGTCGTCGTCGAGGATCAAGAACATGAGCTTGGCCATCGCCGCGTCTCCTGATGAGAGTTCGAGACTACGACGAGCCGCCCGCCGCCGAATCGAAAGAAATCGACGCTTACTTCTTGTTGCGCTCCTGCTGCTTCACCGCCGCCGCCACGAACGCGGAGAACAGCGGGTGTGGGCTGAAGGGCGTCGACTTGAACTCGGGGTGGAACTGGCAGCCCAGGAACCAGGGGTGGTTCTCGAGCTCGACGATCTCCACCAGCCGGCCGTCCGGCGAGGTGCCGGAGAGCACGAGGCCCGCCCGCGAGAGCCGGTCGCGGTACTCGGGGTTGAACTCGTACCGGTGCCGGTGGCGCTCGCTGATCTCGAAGCGCCCGTAGGCCTCCGCCGCTCTCGTGTTCGGGCGCAGCGTGCACGGGTAGGCGCCGAGCCGCATGGTCGCGCCCTTCTCCGCCTTCGCGCGCTGCTCGGGCATCAGGTCGATCACCGGGTGCGGCGTGTCCGGGTCGACCTCGGCGCTGTTCGCGCGCTCGAGCCCAGCGACGTGGCGCGCGAACTCGATCACCAGCATCTGCATCCCGTAACAGATTCCGAAGTACGGGATCAGGCGCTCGCGCGCGTAGCGCACCGCCGCGATCTTGCCTTCGACGCCGCGCGAACCGAAGCCGTGTGGCACGAGGATGCCGTGCATGCCCGCAAGGGCGTCGGTGTTGTCGAGCTTCTCGGAGTCGAAGTACTCGATGGCGACCTTGGTCTTGTGCGCGATGCCGCCGTGGTGCAGCGCCTCGTTGAGGCTCTTGTACGAATCGGTGAGGTCGACGTACTTGCCCACCATCGCGATGCGCACCGTGCGCTCCGGATTGCGCACCGCGTGCACGACGCGCTCCCACGCCTCGAGCCGCGGTTCGCCGGTCCAGATGCCGAGCACGCGCGTCAGCTTGTCGTCGAGCCCCTCGTCGTGGAAGGCGAGCGGCACCTCGTAGAGGTGCTGCACGTCTTTGGCGGTGATCACCGCGTCTTCGTCCACGTTGCAGAACAGCGCGATCTTCGCCTTCACCGAGCGCGGCAGGAAGCGGTCGGTGCGGCACAAGAGCACGTCGGGCGAGATGCCGAGCGCCTGCAGCTCCTTGACCGAGTGCTGGAGCGGCTTGGTCTTCAGCTCGCCGACGGTGGGCACGAACGGCACCAGCGCGAGGTGCACGTAGCAGACGTTGTCGCGCCCGGCGTCGGCGCGGAACTGGCGCACCGCCTCGAGGAAGGGCAGCGCCTCGATGTCGCCGACGGTGCCGCCCACCTCGACGATCAACAGGTCGCAGGGCTCGGCCGCCTTGTGGATGCGCGACTTGATCTCGTCGGTGACGTGCGGGATCACCTGCACCGTGCCGCCGAGGTAGTCGCCGCGCCGCTCCTTCGCAATCACGGAATAATAAACGCGGCCCGCGGTGACGTTGTTGGCCTGGCTCGTGGTGGTCTTGGTGAAGCGCTCGTAGTGGCCGAGGTCGAGGTCGGTCTCCGCGCCGTCCTCGGTGACGTAGACCTCGCCGTGCTGCACCGGGTTCATCGTGCCCGGGTCGACGTTCAGGTACGGATCGAGCTTGAGGAAGCCGACGCGCAAGCCGCGCGCCTCGAGCAGAGCCCCGATCGCCGCCGCCGAGAGGCCCTTGCCGAGGCCGCTCAGCACGCCGCCGGTCACAAAGATGAACTTCTTCGGGCGCGCGTTCATCGTCTCTCCCCCGCCTGCATCATCGCACCGCCGCCGACGGCGCGCCGGTCAGCGCGTCACGGATGCGGATCTCGTGGATCGGCACGAACGGCGCCGGCAGCGCCTCCGCGGCGAAGTAACCGGTTGCCAGGGTCTCGTGCGGCGTGGTTGCCGCGCCGCTGCCGGTCGGGCGAGCCTCGAAGCACAGGTTGACGGCGTGCACGCGCCGCCCGTCGCCGTAGTCGATCACCTGGCGCACCGGATCGGAGTAGACGCCGATCAGCCGCCCGACGGAGACGCGCACGCCGGTCTCCTCGAGCACCTCGCGCGCCGCCGCAGCGGCGACGCTCTCGCCCTTCTCGACGTAGCCGCCGGGCAGGCCCCAGTGGCGGTTGTCGGAGCGCTGCATCAGCAAGAGCTCGCCGCCCGGGCGATCGCGCCAGACGACGGCCGACACGGAGAGGCGGATCACCGTGGGGTCGCTGGCGAAGTACGAGCTCACGCCAGGACCCCCGTCACCTGCGCGCGCGCGAACACACGCTGCGCGATGTGAGGGGACTCCCCGATGCCTCACCCCGAAGCTCGGGCGGTTTACATCGCGCTCCAGCGCGAGTCAACGACGTTCGCGAAACGCCGGGGACGTCGGTTCGCGATCCGCGTCACACGCGATTTGCGAACCCGCGTGCCCGGCCGATCCCGGGTCGGCGACTAGCGCTTCGAGAACTGGAAGCGCGCGCGCGCGCCGCGCTGGCCGTACTTCTTGCGCTCGACCTCGCGCGAGTCGCGCGTCAGCAGGCCTGCGCGCTTCAGCGGCGGGCGCTGCGCGGGATCGAGGGTCTGGAGCGCGCGCGCGATGCCGTGGCGCAGTGCGCCCGCCTGGCCGGCGACGCCGCCGCCCACCAGGTTGGCGTGCACGTCGTAGCGGCCCACCGCGTTGACCGCCTCGAACGGCTGGTTGATCAGCGTGCGCAGCGTCTCGCGCGGGAAGTACTCCTCGAGGGTGCGCCCGTTGATGTTGAACTGGCCGGTGCCGAGGGCAAGCCGCACGCGCGCGATCGAGGTCTTGCGGCGCCCGGTCGTGCGCGCTGTGGTGCGGATTTCGGGGAGTCGCGGGTCAGCCAAGCGAGAGCACCTCCGGCCGCTGCGCATCGTGGGGATGCGACGGGCCTGCGTAGACCTTGAGCTTGTCGAGCATCTTCCGCCCGAGATGGTTCTTCGGGAGCATGCCGCGCACCGCCTCGGAGACGACGCGATCGGCGTGCGGGCCGGACAGCAGGCGCCCCGCCGTGGTCTCCTTCACGCCGCCGCGGAAGCCGGTGTGGTGACGGTAGACCTTGTCCTGCCGCTTGTTGCCCGTGAGCTTTACCTTCTCGGCGTTGATCACGATCACGAAGTCGCCCGTGTCGACGTGGGGCGTGAAGATCGGCTTGTGCTTGCCGCGCAGGATCGCGGCGACGCGCGTGGCGAGGCGGCCGAGCACCTGGCCGTCGGCGTCGACGACCAGCCAGCGGCGCTGGACGTCTTCGGCGCGCGCGCTCTTGGTGGCGCGATGCGCGGTGGCTCCCATGGTCCGATCTCCCGAGTCGCGCGGCTGCGCCGGAGGCGCCGCCTGAGGCTGAAAAAAACGGGCGCGGACAGCCGCGAGGCAGGTCCGCGCGAGGCGCGTTGGATAGCCGAGGCCCTAGGGATGGTCAACGAAAATCCCGGCTCAGGGCGCGGACTTGGCGGCCTCTGCCGCGTCGCCCGGGTAGCGCACCCACTCGAGCACGAGGCCGTGGGCGGGCGCGGTGCGGCCGGCGGCGGCCCGATCGCGCGCGGCCACCACCTCGCTCACCCACTCCGGGGAACGCCGCCCCGCCCCGACCTCCACGAGGGTTCCGACCAGGTTCCGCACCATGTGGCGCAGGAAGCCGTCGCCCTCGACGGCGAGGTGCACCTCGGCCCTGCTCGCCCCCGATACGTCGATACGCAGGAGCGTCCGGACGGTCGTGCGCACCGCCGAACCCGCTCCGCGGAAGCTCGCGAAGTCGTGGCGGCCGAGGAGGCGCTCGGCCCCGGCGCGCAGCCGGCCCAGGTCCAGGGGCTCGCGGACGTGCCAGGCGCGGGGCGCGCGCAGCGGCGACGGCAGCGCGCCGTTCCAGATCTCGTAGCGGTAGCGCTTCGCGATCGCGTCGCGGCGGGCATCGAAGCTGTCCGGCCGCAGCTCGGCGCCGAGCACGGCGACGTCCTCGGGGAGCTTCGCGTTGAGGGCCCTCCGCAGCGTCTCGCCGTCGAGGCGGGTCTCCAGCGTCGCGGAGGCCACCTGCCCCTCGGCGTGCACGCCCGCGTCGGTCCGTCCGGCGCCCAACAGGCGCACGGGCCCCTCGGCGATCTCCGCCAGCGCACGCAGCAGCTCCGCCTGCACCGTGCGCTCGCGCTCGCGCTGGCTCTGCCAGCCGGCGAAGGCGCGCCCGTCGTATTCGAGGGTGAGCTTGAAGGTGGGCATGCCCCCGGCGTCGTAGCGCGCGGGGCGGGGTCCGTCAGCGAGGCGCGCGGGACGACGGGCGTATGCTGTCGCCATGAAGGTGCTGCGCTGGGCGCTGCTCTCGGTCCTCGCGCTGGCGGCCCTCGTGCTCGTCGCAGCCGGCGTCTGGGCGCTCCTCCCGGCGAGCACGGCGCCGATCCCCGGAGAACGCGCGATCGCCGCCCTGGAGCGCGTCGTGTTGGGCGGGGCCGCTCAGACGATCCTGCTGCGCGGGCACGACACCCAGAATCCCCTGTTGCTCCACGTCCACGGCGGGCCCGGCGGCGCCATGATGTCGCTCGCGCCGTTCTACTCCGGCGAGTTGGAGCGCCACTTCGTGGTGGTGCACTGGGACCAGCGCGGCGCTGGCGCGTCGTGCGAAGGCGTCGACCCGGCGACGATTTCGCTCGAGCGCATCGTCGCCGACGCGATCGAGCTCGCCGGGCTTCTGCGGGCGCGCTTTCACCGGCCGATCGTCCTGCTCGGCCACTCCTGGGGCTCGCTCGTCGGCGTGCGCGTGGTCCTCGCGCGGCCCGATCTGTTCGCGGCCTACGTGGGCGTGGGGCAACTCGTGAACCTGCGGCGGAACGAGGAGGTCTCGTACCGCTGGGTCGTGGACGAGGCGAAGCGGCGCGGCGACGCCGAGGCGCTCGCGCGGCTCGCCGAGATCGGCCCACCGCCCTACCGCACGCAGGACGACCTCGGCGTCCAGCGCCGCTACCTGATGCGCTGGGGCGGCAGCCTCCACGACATGCGCGCGGCGCGCGCCGCCCTGCCCGCCTTCCTGTTCGGTCGCGAGTACACCCTCGCGACGCGCCTGCGCTTCTTCGGCTGCTTTCGCACGAGCATCGATCGCATCTGGGACCGAGTGCAGGACGTCGACCTGGCGGTGGACGCGCGGCGCCTCGAGCTGCCCGTGTTCCTGCTGATCGGCCGCAACGACTACAACACGCCCTTCGAGCTGACCGAGGCGTGGGCCGAGCGGCTCTCGGCCCCGCGCGTCGAAGTCGTCTGGTTCGACGGCGTGGGCCACATGCTGCCGGTCGAGAACCGCGACGCCTTCCAGCGCGCGCTGATCGAACGCGTGCTGCCGGTCGTCCGCTAGCTGGCGAGGCGCCTCAGCTCCGCGAGGCGCACGGCGGCAGCGGCCGCCACCCGCACCGGGTCGAGGGCGAGCCAGAGCTGGATCCCGGAGGCGCGCGACGGATCGGGCCGGACGCGACCCACCAGCACCTCGCCGTCGCCCGACGCGTCGCGCAGCGAGGGGCCCGCGGGCGAGCCGAAGACGCGCGTGCCGGGCGCTTCGTCGAGCAGCTTCTCCACCGCCTCGGGAGCGAGGGGCGGATCCAGCTCGAGCGTGAGCTGGATCCCGAGACCCGAGAACGTGGGAACGCGCAGCGCCGTCACCGCGCTGCGCACGCCCGGGACGAGGCGGCCGATGTCGCGCAGCGTCGCGGCCTCGCTGGCACTGAGATCCCCCACGCCGATCGGCCCGGTCGCCGGCAGCGTGTCGAAGGCGACGCCGTGGGAGAACGGCGTCTCCTCCGGCGGATCCTGCTGAGCGAACAGCGCGATCGTCTCGGCCTGGAGCGCGTCGATGCCGGCGCGCCCCGCCGAGGACGCGCTCTCGCAGACGGTGGCGACGATGCGGCCCACCGCCGACGAGCCGCGCAGCGCGGAGACCACGCGCGCGAGCGCCAGCGCGGCGGGCACCGGCAGCGCGAGCACGGGGGACGCGAGCGCGGCCGCGCTCGGCGCGCGCTCGGGGTCGAGCAGCGGAATCTCTTCGCGCGCTGCGCCGGCGCCCGAGCAGTCGACGCAGGGGACGCGCGCCACGAGCGCCGCGCGCAGCCACTCCGGCGCGGCGGCCGCCGGGGTACAGACGAACGCGAGGTCGAGGCCGGCGAGCGTGTGCTCGGTGGCCACCGGCAGTTCGTGGCCGAGCCACTCGACGACCTCGCCCAGCGAATGCTCCGACGCGATCGGCACCAGCTCCTGGATCGGGAAGCGGCGCTCCGAGAGCTGGCCGATCAGCTCGCGGCCGAGCGTCCCGGTGGCGCCGACGACGGCGACGCGCAGCAGCTTGTCGCTCACGACAGCTTCGCGAGCACGCGGTCGCCCATCGCGCGGCAGCCGAGCGTCGGGCGTTCCTCGCCCGGCAGGCGCAGATCCGCGGTGCGGTGGCCGTCGTTCAGCACGCCGGTGACGGCATCGCGAATCGACTGCGCCGCCGCCGCCTGCCCGAGGCTGTGCTCCAGCAGCATGGCGGCGCTGAGGATCGCCGCGAGCGGGTTCGCGGCGTCCTGGCCGGCGATGTCGGGCGCGCTGCCGTGCACGGGCTCGTAGAGCCCGACGCCGCCCGCGCCGAGGCTCGCCGAGGGCAGCATGCCCAGCGAGCCGGTGATCATGGCCGCCTCGTCGGAGAGGATGTCGCCGAACAGGTTCTCCGTCAGCATCACGTCGAAGCGGCGCGGCTCCTTCACCAGCAGCATTGCGCACGAGTCGACGAGCTGATGCGCGAGCTCGACGTCGTCGTACTCCTTCGCCACCTCGTTCACGACCTCGACCCAGAGCTGCGACGTCTCGAGCACGTTCGCCTTGTGCACGTGGGTCACGTGCTTCCTGCGCAGGCGCGCGGCGTCGAAGGCGGTGCGCGAGATGCGCGCGATCTCCACCTCGTCGTAGACGAGCGTGTTGCGCGCCTCGCGCTTGCCGCCGACGAGGGCGCGGCCGCGCGGCTCGCCGAAGTAGAGGCCGCCGGTCAGCTCGCGCACCACGAGCAGGTCGATGCCCGCGACGATCTCGGGCCGCAGCGTCGAGGCGCCTGCGAGCGCCGGGAACACGGTCGCTGGGCGCAGGTTCGCGTAGAGGCCGAGCTCCTTGCGGATGCGCAGGAGACCGCGCTCCGGGCGCGTGGCGACCGGCAGGGCGTCCCATTTCGGCCCGCCCACCGCGCCGAGCAGCACCGCGCGCGACTGCTTCGCCCGCGCCAACACCTCGTCCGTGAGCGGCACGCCGTGGGCGTCGATCGAGCAGCCGCCGATCAGCGCCTGCTCGAACGCGAGCGACAGCTTGTGGCGCTTCGCGACGGCTTCGAGCGCGCGAACCGCCTCGCGCGTCACCTCGGGCCCGATCCCGTCGCCCGGCAGCACCAAGATCCGATCGCTCACGAACACCTCCGAACACTCTCTTCGCGTCGAACTCGAAAGGGGTCAGACCCCGGGTGGGCTCAGCGCGCTCAGATTCCTCGCGGCGCGTCGGCTTCGCGGCGCTTGGTGTGCCACTCGAGCTTGTTCACCGCCTGCACGTAGGCGCGCGCCGAGGCGACGATGATGTCGGTGTGCGCGCCGTGGCCGATCACGCGCCGGCCGCCCTCGCCCAGCGACACCGTCACCTCGCCCTGCGCGTCCATGCCGCCGGTGATCGCCTTCACCTGGTACTGCAGCAGCTCGCCCTTCGACTCCGTCAGCTCGGCGATCGCCTTGAACACCGCGTCCACGGGGCCGTCGCCCTGCGCGGTCGCCTTCTTCGCCTCGCCGTTCACGAGAATCTGCACGGTCGCCTGCGGCGTCGCGAAGGTGCCGCTCTGCACGTGCAGGTCGCCCAACACGAAGCGCCCCTCTTCCGTGACGACCGAGTCCGCGACGATCGCCTCGAGGTCCTCGTTGTAGATGGCCTTCTTGCGGTCCGCGAGATCCTTGAAGCGCTTGAAGGCGCGGTTCAGCTCCTCGCCCTCGAGCTCGTAGCCGAGCTCCTTCAGCCGCTCGCGCAGCGCGTGGCGCCCGCTGTGCTTGCCGAGCACCAGCTCGTTGCTCGGCCGCCCGATCGACTGCGGCGTCATGATCTCGTACGTGATCGCGGCCTGGAGCACGCCGTGCTGGTGGATGCCGGCCTCGTGGGCGAACGCGTTGTCTCCGACGATCGCCTTGTTGGGCTGCACGGGCACGCCGATGATCGACGAGAGCAGGCGACTGGTCGGGTAGATCTCGGTGGTCTTGATGCGCGTGTCGAGACCCTCGAAGTAGTCGCGGCGCGTCTTCAGCGCCATCACCACCTCTTCCATCGCCGTGTTGCCCGCGCGCTCGCCGATGCCGTTGACGGTGCACTCCACCTGCCGCGCGCCCGCCTGGATCGCGGCCAGCGAGTTCGCCACCGCGAGGCCGAGGTCGTTGTGGCAGTGCAGCGAGAACGTGATGCGGTCGCTGTTCGGGATGTGCGCGCGCAGGTACGTGATCAGCCCGTGGTACTCGATCGGCGTCGTGTAGCCGACCGTGTCCGGCACGTTCAGCGTCGTCGCGCCCGCGGCCACCGCGAGCTTGAAGATCTGCACGAGGTAGTCCCAATCCGAGCGCGTCGCATCCTCGGCCGAGAACTCGACGTCGTCGGTGTACTGCGCGGCCTTGCGCACCGCGCGGTCCACCTCCGCCATCACGTCCTCGCGGCCCATCTTCAGCTTGTGCTGCAGGTGGATGTCGCTGGTCGCGATGAAGGTGTGGATGCGGCGCTTCTTCGCCTTCTCCAGCGCGTGCGCCGCGCGCTCGATGTCGGCGTCGCCCGTGCGCGCGAGGCTCGCGATCGTGACGTCGCTGCCGATCTCCCCGGCGACCGCCTTCACCGCCTCGAAGTCGCCCTCGCTCGCGATCGCAAAGCCCGCCTCGATCACGTCCACGTTCAGTCTCGCGAGCTGCCGCGCCATCGCGAGCTTCTCGGGCAGGTTCATGCTGCAGCCCGGCGACTGCTCGCCGTCGCGCAGCGTGGTGTCGAAGATCTTGATGCGCTTGTCGTCGCTCATGGGTGCGCTCCGGATCCGGTCTCGGCCGGCGTGGGCGATTCCGTCGCAGGCATCGCGAGCTCGCGGCCCGTGTACCGCCGCCACGACCACTCGAGCGGGCCGGAGGAGACGTACACGAGGCCGACACAGAACAGCGTCACGCGGTACTCGAGCATGATGACCCAGACCGCGATCACCGCGAGTACCAGCGTCCGATAGGGCTTCGCGAGGCGCGCATTCTTGAAGCTGTGATACGGGATCGGGCTGACCATCAAGAGCGCGACTGCGACGACGCCGAGACCGGCCAGCAGCGGCGGCATGTCGATCGGAAAGCCCCGCTCGCGCAGCCAGCTCCCGAACCAGACCGACGAGAGCATCATGCCGGCCGCGGCCGGCGAGGAGAGGCCGTCGAAACGCCCCGGAAAGCGTCCGGGCGAGACGTTGAAGCGCGCGAGGCGCAGGCCCGCGCAAACCGTGTAGAGGCACGCGATCACCCAGCCCGCCCAGCCGAGCCGCGGCAGGGAGGCGGCGCTGTAGGCCAGCATCGCGGGCGCGACGCCGAAGGCGACCGTGTCGGCGATCGAGTCGTACTGCGCGCCGAAGCGGCTCGTGGCGTTCGCCATGCGCGCGACGCGGCCGTCGAGCAGGTCGAAGAAGCCGCCGATCACGATCGCGAGCGCCGCGCGCTCGAGCTCGCCGTGCATCGAGAGCGTGATCGACCAGAAGCCCGCCGCGAGGTTCCCGGTCGTGAGCAGGCTCGGCAGGATCGTGACGAAGCCGCGGCGGCGCTCGCCGCGCGGGCGACGGCGCCGGCGCCGGCGCCGGAAGCCGAAGCGCGCGCGCGGGTAGCCCGCGGGCGGACCGCCGGCCGGGGGCGCGAGCTCCGGAGGATGCCCGTCGCTCACTTCGCGCCCTCGGCCAGGTCCGCGAGCACGCTGCTGCCACCGCGCACGCGCTCGCCCTTCGCGACGCGCGGCCGCGAGCCGAGCGGCAGCACCACGTCGCAGCGCGAGCCGAAGCGAATCAGCCCGTAGCGCGCGCCCTTCTCCAGCCACTCGCCCACTCGCGCGTGGCAGATGATGCGGCGCGCGATCAGGCCGGTGATCTGCGCGAAGCGGATGCGCGTCCCGCGCGCCGTCTCGAGCGTCACGTCGAGGCGCACGTTCAGCGACTCGGCGTCGGGGTTGAAGGCGGCGAGGAACTTCGTGCCCGTCCGCTCGATCGCCACTACGCGCCCGGCGAGCGGTGCGCGGTTCACGTGCACGTTGAGGACGCTGAGGAAGATCGCGATGCGCAGCGCCTTCTCGCCGGGCGCGACCTCGATCTCGGCCACGTCGATCACGCGGCCGTCGGCGGGCGAGACGACCACGCTGTCGCCCGGCGGGATCTCGCGGTTCGGGTTGCGGAAAAACGAGACGACGAACGCGGCGAGCGCCCAGAGCGGCAGTGCGACCGTCGCGGAGCCCACGCCCCACGCGACGCCGCCCGCCAGCGCGAGCGGGATCGCGAACAGGTACGCGTCCGGCGCGAGGATCCCGGTCAGCCGCTCCTCGAAGAACGGACCTTTCGGCTCGCTCATCCGGCGGTCTCCTAGTTCTTGGAGCGGTCCACCAGCCGATTGTCCTTGAGCCAGGGCATCAGGCTGCGCAGGCGTGCGCCGACTTCCTCCATCGGGTGCTCGGCCGCGCGCCGCCGCATCGCGTTGAAGGCCACCTTGCCCGACTTGTTCTCGAGGATGAACTCGCGGGCGAACTCCCCGCGCTGGATCTCGCCGAGAATTTCCTTCATGCGCGCCTTGGTCGCGGCGTCGACGATGCGCGGCCCGCGCGTGAAGTCGCCGTACTCGGCGGTGTTCGACACCGAGTAGCGCATGTTCGCCACGCCGCCTTCGTAGATGAGGTCCACGATCAGCTTCACCTCGTGGATCGTCTCGAAGTACGCCATCTCCGGCGCGTAGCCGGCTTCGACGAGCGTCTCGTAGCCGGCCTGCATCAGCGCGGTGAGGCCGCCGCACAGCACGGTCTGCTCCCCGAACAGGTCGGTCTCGGTCTCTTCGCGGAAGGTCGTCTCGATGATCCCCGCGCGCCCGGCGCCGATGCCCTTCGCGTAGGCGAGCGCCATCTGCTTCGTGTCGCCGCTCGGGTCCTGGTGCACGGCGATCAGCGACGGCACGCCTCGGCCCTGCTCGTAGTTCGAGCGCACCGTGTGGCCGGGGCCCTTCGGCGCGACCATGAAAACGTTGATGCTGGGGTCGGGCTGGATCGCCTGGAAGTGGATGTTGAAGCCGTGGGCGACCGCGAGGTACTTGCCCGGGCGCAGGCCCGGCGCGATCTCGTTCCTGTAGAGATCTGCGGCCGTCTCGTCGGGCACGGTCAGCATCACGATGTCGGCGATGCGGGCCGCCTCGCTGGGCACCACGACGCGCAGCCCGGCGCTCTCCGCCTTCGGCCACGACTTCGAGTCCTTCTGCAGGCCGACGATCACGCTCACGCCGCTGCGGTGCAGGTTCAGGGCGTGGGCGTGGCCCTGCGACCCGTAGCCGACGATCGCGACCGTCTTGCCCTCGAGCCGCGCCAGGTCGGCGTCCTTGTCGTAGTAGATGCTCAGCGCCATCGGATTCGCCCTCGTCCCGCAAACGCGCGGTTTTGCTTGGGAAAGAGGGCAAGCTACGGAAACGCACGGGCCGTGTCGACGGAGCCCCGAGGCATTGGGCTCCGACCCGATCGGTTCTGTGGTCTGGGGTTACTCGAACGCGCGGCCGGTCCGGCGCGCCTCGGCTTCGGCGCGCCGCAGATAGGCGGGCACCAGCCCGGCGGCGTCGCGGCCGCCCCCCTCGGCGAGCAGCCGCGCCCCGAGCCGGGCGATGGTCGCCGCGCTCGCGCCGCCATCCGGCAGCGCGATCCGCGCGACGTCGGGCCGCAGCGCGGCGAGACGCTCGGCGCCCTCTGCCGCCCCCTCTCCCACCACGACGCGAGCTCCGTGGGGCAGCTTGCCCGCGAGCTCCGCCGGCGTGAGCACGCAGTCGGCGAGCGCGTCCGCCCGCGCGAGGCCGGCGCGCGAGACACAGGCCGCGTAGTAGGCGCCGCGCCGCGCGTCGAGCAGCGCGGCCACGGGCCCGGCGCCGGCCACGCCGCCGGCGCTCGCGCACAGCGCCGCGAGCGTCGAGACCGCCGCGACGGGCCGGGCGTCGGTGAGCGCGAACGCCTTCAGCGTGGCGAGACCGATCCGCAAGCCGGTGAACGAGCCGGGACCGATCGAGACCGCGAACGCCTCGACGTCCGCGAGCTTCGCGCCGGTTTCGCAGAGCAGCGCGTCGATCAGCGGCAGCAGGCGCTCGGAGTGCAGGCGCGCGTCGTGGTTGGCGCGCTCCGCGATCAGCTCGCCGCCGCGGGCGAGCGCGACCGAGCAGACGCGCGTCGCCGTCTCGATCGCCAGCAGCAGCGGCGCGCTCACGGATGCAGGGACCGACTCAGAGGTTCCGGAGGAAGCCGATTACGTGCTTCGTGATGTCGTTGTACAGCGCGAACACCATCAGCGTCATCAGCAGCGCGAAGCCCACCGTCTGGGCGATCTCTCGCGCGCGCACCGTGAAGCGCTCCTTCAGCGCGGCCTCGAGCGTGTACATCACCACCTGACCGCCATCGAGCACCGGGATCGGCAACAGGTTCAGGATGCCGAGGTTGATGCTGATCAGGACGAACAGGCCCAGGAAGTACTGGAGCCCGAGGTCCCACGCGATCTTCGACTGGCGCGCGATCTCGATCGGCCCGCCGATGGCGTCGCGGCTCACGCGGCCGGAGACGATGTGCCCGAGGCCGGCGAGGAACCGCCGCATCTCGCCCGCCGTGAGCTCGATCGCGCGCGGGATCGCCCGGAGCGGATTGCGCACGCGCTCCACTTCTGCGACGCCCTGCGCGAGGAACGCCGCGCCCGCGATGCCCACGCGATAGACGTCCTCCGAGACGCCCTTCACGATCTCGGTCTTCATCTTTTGCGGCGTCACGTCGACCTTGCGCGGCTCGCCGGCGCGCACGTATTCGACCGCGAGCGGTCGCCCCTGGCTCGCGCGCACCGCGTCCTGGAAGGTCTGGAAGCTGCCGATCAAGTGGCCGTCCACGGAGACGAGCACGTCGCCCGGCTCGAGGCCGGCGCGCGCCGCAGGCGCACCCGGCACCACCTCGCTCACGATCACGGCGGTGATCGCGCCCAGCTTCTCGGCGCTGCCCAGCGCGGGCACGCGCAGCTCGCTCTCCCGCGCCGGCTCGCCGCGCGCGATGCGCAGTGCGGCCTCCGTTCGCGCCGCCGCGTAGCGCGCCTCGAACTGGTGCCAGTCCTCGACCTTCACGCCGTCGACGGCGACGATGCGGTCGCCCGACTCCAGTCCCGCGCGAGCCGCCGCGCTCGCCGGAGACGGCACCGCGACCACGGCCAGCTGGCGCTCGTGGTGCACGCCGATCCAGCCGACCTCGCCCGCGACGCCCACCAGGTCGACGCCGCTGCGCGTCTGCGCCGTGAGCGCGACGTCGCGCTGCGCGCCGTCGCGCTGCAGCGTCAGCCGCAGCGTCTCGCCGGGCCGCTCGCGGATCGCGTCCTCGACGTCGCCCCAGGTCTGCTGCGCCTCGCCGTCGATGGCGAGGATGCGGTCCCCGGGCAGCACACCCGCCGCCTCGGCCGGCGAGGCGCGCTCGACGCTGCCCACCACCGCGGCCGGCCGCGGCACGCCGATCCAGAGCAGGGCCGCGAACACGACGACGGGAAGCGCGAGGTTCATCGCCGGGCCGGCGAGCACGATCGTGAGCTTGCGCCACAGAGGCGCGGCCGGCAGCGAGTGCGCGCGGTCGGCGCGCGCGGCGGCCGACTCTTCTTCGCCGGGATTCTCGCCGAGCATCTTCACGAAGCCGCCGAGCGGGATCCACGCGATCACGAACTCGGTGCCCTCGCGCACCCAGCGCAGGCGCCAGCGCCCGAAGCCGATCGGGTTGCCGAAGCCGATCGAGAACTTGAGCACGCGCACGCCACACGCGCGGGCCGCGAGGAAGTGGCCGAGCTCGTGGAGGGTCACGAGCACGCCCAGCACGAGCACGACGGGCAGCACCGCGTTCGCGCCTTCGAACAGCCAGCTCATCCGCGCAACTCCTCTACGCACTCCCGCGCGCGGCCTCGGGCCTCCGCGTCGACGGCGAGCACGTCGTCCAGGCTACCGAGCGCCGCCGGACGCGCCGCGAGGTGCGCCTCGAGCACGCGCGCGTTGGTGCGCGCGATGCCGGGGAATGGCAGCTCGCCGGCGAGGAAAGCGGCGACCGCCACCTCGTTCGCCGCGTTGAAGACGGCCGGCGCAGCCTCGCCGCCCGCGAGCGCGGCCCAGGCGAGCTCGAGGCACGGGAAGCGCTTCGCATCCGGCGCTTCGAAGTCGAGGCGCTTGATTTGCGCCAGGTCGAGGCGCGGCAACCCCAGTGGCAGCCGTTCGGGCCAGGCGAGCGCCAACGAGATCGGGACGCGCATGTCGGGCAGGCCGAGCTGCGCCAGCACCGAGCCGTCCACGTACTCGACCAGCGCGTGCACGATCGACTGCGGATGCACGACAACGCCCACCTTCTCAGGCGGCAGGTCGAACAGCCAGCGCGCCTCGATCACCTCGAGCGCCTTGTTGGCGAGCGTGGCGGAATCGACCGTGATCTTCGGACCCATCGACCAGTTCGGGTGCTTCAGCGCCTCCGCGACCGTCGCGCGCTCCATCTGCTCGGCGCTCCACGTGCGGAACGGCCCGCCCGACGCGGTGAGCACGAGCTTCGCGACGTCCTCGCGGCGGTGTCCAGCGAGCGCCTGGAACGCGCCGCTGTGCTCGGAGTCGACGGGCAGCAGCGTCACGCCGGCGCGCTCGAGCTCGCGGCGCACCAGGGCGCCCGCCATCACCAGCACTTCCTTGTTGGCGAGCGCCACGTCGCGGCCCTTGCGAATCGCCGCCAGCGTCGGCGCGAGGCCCACGGCGCCGACGAGTCCGGAGATCACGCAGTCCGCGGGTGCCTCGGCGACCGCGACCAGGCCCGCGGCGCCGACCTCGATGCGCGGCGCCTCGGCGCCGAGCTGAGCGCGCAGCGCCTGCGCGCCCGCGAAGTCCGCGACCGCCACCAGCTCCGGGCGGAAGCGCAGCACCTGCGCCGCGAGCTTCTCGACGCGCCGGCCCGCGGCGAGCGCGGTCACGCGGTAACGCTCGGGAAATTCCGCCGCTACCGCGAGCGTCTGCTCGCCGATCGAGCCCGTGCTGCCGAGCAGGGCGAGGCGCTTCACGGCGTCTCCGGCCCGGGGCGCGCTCCACGCACCTGGGCGCTGGTGAGACCGAAGCGCCGCTCGCGCCGCTGGTACTCGGCGATCGCGGCCTCGAGCCCGGCGCGGCCGAAATCGGGCCACATCGCATCGCTGCTCACGATCTCCGCGTAGGCGATCTGCCAGAGCAGGAAGTTCGAGACGCGCAGCTCGGCGCCCGTGCGGATCAACAGGTCGACGTCGGGCATCTCGGGCTCGTCGAGGTACTGCGCGAACAGCTTCTCGGTGAGCGCATCGGGCGTGAGGCGGCCGAGGTCGGCATCGCGCAGCATGCGGCGCGCGGCCTCCACCAGCTCGAGCCGGCCGCCGTAGCTGAGCGCGAACACGAGCCGCATGCCCGTGCAGTGCGCGGTCCGCGCGATCGCGTTCTCCAGCGAGGCGCGCACGCTCGCCGGCAGCCGCTCGCGCTTGCCGATCGCGAGGATGCGCACGTTCTTCTCGATCGCCTCGGGCAGCTCCTTCTCGAAGAACTCCCCGGGCAGGCGCATCAGGTAGTCGACTTCGCTCTTCGGGCGGTTCCAGTTCTCCGACGAGAACGCGTAGAGCGTGAGCCACTGGACGCCCAGCTCGCGCGCCGCGCGCACGACGCCCCGCACCGTCTCCATCCCCGCGCGATGCCCGTCGGTGCGCGGGAGGCCGCGGGACTCGGCCCACCTGCCGTTTCCGTCCATGATGATCGCCAGGTGGGTCGGGATCTTGGCGGGGCGCTGCTCGTTCACGGGAGTGGTCGCTCGCGCGTGGCGGGGCCTGGCTGCGCGGCTGCGCTCGGCGAATGCAGCGGGCGGCTGCGCCGCCGCTGATTCGCCTGCGCGCAGGCCGCTGCGTCGGCGGGCGGGAGGGGTGCGCGCGCGCGTCGAAGACTCGCGCGCGGAGGCAGAGGGGCCGTGGACGACGCGCTTCGCAGACTCGCGCGGGGAGCGAGGTGCGCGGAAAGGGCGTGCGCGCGAAGCGCCGCCGGCGCAGGCTCGCCGTCTCCCGAGCGAAGCTCGCGAGCGTCCGCCGCTGCGTGGTGCGCGCCGCGCGTCATGCGCCTCAAACCTCCAGCACTTCCTTTTCCTTGTGCGCGATCATCTCGTCGATCTTCTTGGTGTGGTCGTCGGTCAGGTCCTGCACCTGCTTCTCGACGCGGCGCTTGTCGTCGGCCGAGATCGTGCCGTCGTCTTCCAGCTCCTTGATCATCTCCATCGCGCCGCGCCGCGCGTCGCGCACGCCGATCTTGTGTTCTTCGGCCATCTTCTTGACCTGCTTCACCAGGTCCTTGCGGCGCTCCTCGGTGAGCGGCGGGATCGGGATGCGGATGATCTTGCCGTCGTTGTTGGGAGTGAATCCGAGGTTGGCCGCGCGGATGGCGCGCTCGAGGTCGCCGATCGCGCCGCGGTCGTAGGGCGAGACGACGATCAGGCGCGGATCGGGCGCCGACAGGTTCGCGAGCTGGCGCAGGGGCGTCGGCGTGCCGTAGTAGTCGACCATCACGTTCTCGAGCAACGCCGGATTCGCGCGGCCCGTGCGGACCTTCTGGAGCTCGATGCGCAGGCTGCGCAGCGACTTGTCCATCTCGTCCTTCGCCTCGCCCAGCACGATCGCGACGTCGTCGCCCGCCATGCTCGTCCCCCTTTCATGCCGCCGGCCGGCGTGCTCAGTCCGAGATCACCGTCCCGATCGACTCGCCCGCGACCACCTTGCGAATGTTGCCCGAGACCGTCATGTCGAACACGACGATCGGCAATCCGTTCTCGCGGCACAGCGCGATCGCGGCCTGGTCCATGAACGCGAGGCCCTGCTTGATCACGTCGTCGTAGCTGAGCCGCTCATAGCGCGCGGCGCTCGAGACCTTGGCGGGATCGGCGCTGTAGACGCCGTCCACCTTGGTCGCCTTCAGCACCGCGTCGGCGCCGATCTCGGCGGCGCGCAGCGCGGCGGCGGTGTCGGTCGTGAAGTACGGATTTCCCGTGCCGCCCGCGAAGATCACGATGCGGCCCTTCTCCAGGTGGCGCACCGCGCGCCTGCGGATGTAGGGCTCGGCGACCTCGCGGATGTCGAGCGCCGACAGCACGCGCGTCGAGAGGCCGAGCTTCTCCAGGGCGTCCTGCATGGCGACCGCGTTCATCACGCTCGCCATCATGCCCATGTAGTCGGCGGTGGCGCGGTCCATGCCCTCGTTCGCCGCCGACACGCCGCGGATGATGTTGCCGCCGCCGATCACGATGCCGAGATCCGCGCCGTCGCTCTTGACGTCGCGGATTTCCTCCGCGAGCTCCCGCAGCACGCTCGGCTGGATGCCGAAGCGCGCGTCGCCGGCGAGCACCTCGCCGGAGAGCTTGAGCAGTACGCGCTTGAACCTCGGCATGTGCGCCTCCGCTGGCCGCGCGTCCCGCGGCGTCGTGACTACTCCGCGGCCGTCTCGCCCAGGCGGAAGCGCACGAACGCGGTCACCTGGACCGGCGCCCCGAGCTTGGCGCCCGCCTCGGCGAGCAGCTTCGCGACCGACTTGTCGGGGTCCTTCACGAACGGCTGCTCGAGCAGGCAGACCTCGGCGTAGTACTTCTTGATGCGGCCCTCGACGATGCGCTCCACGATCTTCTCGGGCTTGCCCTCGCCGAGCGCCTGCTTGCGGAAGATCTCCGCCTCGCGCTCGAGCGCCGCCTTCGGCACGCCGTCGCGGTCGATGGCGATCGGGCTCGGGTCCGCGGCGGCCACGTGCATCGCCACGTCCTTCGCCAGGCCGCTCACCGCCTCGCCGCGCGCGGCGGTCGCGAGGCCGACCATCACGCCGAGCTTCCCACCCGCGTGGATGTAGCCGCCGGCGACGCCGCCCGGCGACGCCAGCTTCTCGACGCGCTTCAGCTGGATGTTCTCGCCGATGCGCCCGATCGCGGCAGCGATCACGTCGGAGCCCTTGCTGCCGCCGACGTTCGCAGCCAGCACCGCGTCCGGCGTCGCTGCGTTCGCCTCCACCGCCGCCTTCGCGAGCGAGGCCGCGAGCGCCTGGAAGTCGGGCGTCTTGGCGACGAAGTCCGTCTCGCAGCCCAGCTCGATCAGCGCGGCGGCGCCGTCGCCCGTCGCGAGCGCGATCGTGCCCTCGCTGGTCTCCTTGCCCGCGCGCTTCGCCGCCTTGGCGAGCCCGCGCTCGCGGAGCAGCTCGAAGGCTTTCGCCTGGTCGCCGTTCGCGTCGGCGAGCGCCTTCTTGCAATCCATCATCGGCGCGCCCGTCTTGTCGCGCAGGTGCTTCACGACGGCTGCTGAGATCTCGGCCACGTTGGTCTCCGGTCCTTCGCTTTCGTCCAGCTCGCTGGTGGGTTGCGCGCGGGGCGCGCCGGCTACTCGCTCGGCGCGTCGCCGCCTTCGGAGTGTGCGCCACCCGGGCTGCGCCGGGCGCGCGGGCCCGCCGAGTGCGCGCCGCCCGCCTGCCGGCCCCGCCGCGGCGCCTGCTTGATCTCGATCACGCGGCGGCCCGCCGGCGTGGTCTCGCCCGCTTCGGGCTTGGCGCCGCCGTCGCCGTGCGTGACGCGCTCGTTGAACACGCTCGCGCCCTCGACGCACGCGTCGGCCGCGAGACCGAGATAGAGCTCGAGCGCGCGGATCGCGTCGTCGTTGCCCGGCACCACGAAGTCGATGCCGTCGGGATCGCAGTTCGAGTCGACGATCGCGACGATCGGGATGCCGAGGCGCCGGGCCTCGGAGATCGCGATGTGCTCCTTCGCCACGTCGATCACGAACAGCGCGTCGGGCAGCTTCTGCATCTCGCGGATGCCGTCGAGCGACTTCTTGTACTTCTCGACCTCGCGGCCGATGCGCGAGAGCTCCTTCTTCGAGCGCGACTTCAGCTCGTCCTCGTTGCCGAGGATCTCGAGCTGCTCCTTGAACGTCTCGAGCGAGCGCCGCACGGTGCGCCAGTTGGTGAGCATCCCGCCGAGCCAGCGGTTGTTCACGTAGAACTGGTTTGCGCGCTCGGCCTCGCGCTTCACGAGCTCCTGCGCCTGCCGCTTGGTGGCGACGAACAGCACCTTGCCGCCAGAGGCGACGACCTCGCGCAGGAACTCGAGCGCCACGTCGAGGCGCGGCACGGTCTGGTCGAGGTCGATGATGTGGATGCCGTCGCGTTCGCCGAAGATGAAATTGCGCATGCGCGGGTTCCAGCGCCGCGTCTGGTGGCCGAAGTGCGCGCCCGATTCGAGCAGGCTGCGCACGTCGGGGCGGCGGCGCGCGGACATCGCGGCGGTCATGGCGCTCGGCGCTGCGGGCGCCGGGGGGGCGGGCGTCGTGCCCTGGCCTTCGGACATGGGAACTCCCTTCGCGGTTGATCTTCCGCTCCGGCCGCGATTCCCCAACCCGCGCCGGATTCCAGCGGCCACGTGCCGCCGGGGGTCGCGGGACCGCTGGGGCGGTCCGGATGCGTGTTGAATGGGCGCGGGAAATAGCAGACGAGGTCTGCGGGCGATAGGCGGGGGTGGGCGGAAAGATGTGTCGGTGACGGGGGTTACGGGTGGGGTCGGTCGCGCTCTCGTTCGTGGGTCCGGGGCGAGCGGGGCCGGGCGGGCCGCTGCGGCGAATGGCTCGCGCGGTCCGGGCGGGCGTTGCGCGGCTCGGCGGGCCAGAGCCCTTCAGAGGGAGGGGATCGAGGAGAATGCGTGACGGCGAGGCGACCGCCGCGGTTGTTGGCTCGGTCGGGAGGTCGCCTCGCCTCGCGCGCTCTCACGTGGTGTAGTCGGCGTTGACTCTCACGTAGTCGTAGGAGAGGTCGCAGGTCCAGAGGCGCGCGCGGCCCTTGCCGGCGCCGAGGTCGATGGCAATCGAGATTTCGGGCGCCTGCATGCGCTTGCCGGCGGCTTTGCGGGTTTCGGGACCGGTGCTGGCGCCGCGCGAAAAGACGGGGACGCCGCACAGGACGACCTGCGTCTTGGCGAGGTTCAAGGCGACGCGCTCGGCGCCGACGGTCTGCAGGATGCGGCCCCAGTTGGGGTCGCCGCCGAACAGGGCCGTCTTCACCAGCATCGAGTTCGCGATGCGGCGCCCCGCAGCCTCGGCCTGCGCGTCGGACTTGGCGCCGGTCACGTCGACCGTGACGAGCTTGGTCGCCCCCTCCCCGTCGCGGGCGAGCAGCTTGGCGAGCTCGGTAGCGACGTCGAGCAGCGCGCCCGCGAGCCGCGCGGCGTCCCTGCCGCGGGGCGAGCCGATGCGCCGCGCGCCACTCGCGCCGTTCGCCAGCACGACGGCAGTGTCGCTCGTGCTCGTCTCGCCGTCGACGCTGACGCGGTTGTAGGTGGCGTCCGCCACCTCGCGCCAGATCGCGCGCAGTGCGGCGGGCGCCACCGCCGCATCCGTGGCCACGAACGACAGCATCGTCGCCATCTTGGGCTCGATCATCCCCGAGCCCTTCGCGACGCCGGCCACCCTGCAGCGCGTGCCGCCCAGCGTGACGGTCGCGCTCGCCTGCTTCGGAACCGTGTCCGTGGTCATGATCGCGCGCGCGGCGGCGCCGATGCCGCGCTCGTCGAGCGCGCGCACGGCGCGCGGAATGCCGCTCGCGATCTTTGCCATCGGCAGCGGCTGGCCGATCACGCCGGTCGAGGCGACGAGCACGTGGCCGGCCTTCACGCCGAGGGCGATGCCCGCGAGCGCCGCCATGCTGCGCGCGTCGCGCAGGCCCTGCTCGCCCATCGCCACGTTCGAGCAGCCGCTGTTCGCGACGATCGCCCGCGCGCTGCCGCCGCGCAGATGCGCGCGCGTCACCTGCACCGGTGCGCTCGCGACGACGTTGCGCGTCAGCACGCCCGCGGCGCTCGCCGGGCAATCGCTGGCGAGCAGCATCAGGTCGGGGCCGCGCGTCTTGATCCCGCAGCGCACGCCGGCCCAGCGGAACCCCTTCACCCGCACCGCCCGCTCGCTCATCGACGCCTCGCTTCGCGCGCAGAGAACCAACGCGAGGCGACGAGCGCAAGGCGTTCCGCTGTGTCGCCGCGAGAAACGCCGAGGCGCACCGCGCGCCGAAGTCCGCGCCGAGCAGCTCCGCGGCGAAGCGCAGCTTCGCCCGCTGCAGCCGCCGAGCACCGCCTCGGCGCGACCTCCGGTGCCGCACCAGCTCCGCGTGGCGAGCTCTCGAACCCGCAGCCGGCGCTAGGCGCCGTGGCACTTCTTGTATTTCTTCCCGCTGCCGCAGGGGCACGGCTCGTTCGGTGCCACCTTCGCGACCGCGGCCGCGGGCTTCGCGCCGCCGGGAAGGCCTGGGCGCTGCGCGGCGGCTGGCACCTGCGCGCCAGGCTGCGGGGCGCTCGGCCGCGCTGCGCCCGCAGGCCGCGCGAGCGGGCGCGGCGCGGGCGGCGGCGGGGGCCGCAGGTGCTCGGGCTCGGGCAGCACCAGCTTGAAGAGGATCTCCGCCACCTCGCGGTCGACGCGCGCGGTCATCTGCTCGAACAGCGAGAAGCCCTCGCGCTGGTACTCGAGCTTCGGGTCCTTCTGCGCGTAGCCGCGCAGCGAGACGCCCTCGCGCAGGCCGTCCATGCCGTGCAGATGATCCTTCCACTGGCGATCGCCCACGCGCAGCAGCACCTCGCGCTCGTAGTCGGCGAAGCGCGGGTAGCCGAGCTCGACGTGCTTCTCGGCGAGCGCGTCGCAGCGGGTGCGCTTCTCCTCGAGCACCGCGAGCAGCCGCTCCAGCAGCGCGCGCCCGAGCGCGTCGCGGTCGACGGCGTGCGCGAGCGGCTCCACGCGCGGGTCGAAGGGCACGCCGAACTGCTTCTCGAGCGCGGCCGCGAGCCCCGAGATCTGCTCGTCGCTCGGCGCGCCTCGCTCGGGCCAGAACTCGTTCACCACGTCGACCAGCACGCCCTCCGCGACCTCGATCGCCTCCTCGTGCACGTCCTCGCGGGCCAGCACCTCGCGCCGCTTCCCGTAATAGGTCTTGCGCTGCTGGTTCATCACGTTGTCGTAGTCGAGCAGGTGCTTGCGCACGTCGAAGTTGCGCGCCTCGACCTTCTTCTGCGCGTTCTCGATCGCGCGCGTCACCATGCGGTGCTCGATCGCCTCGCCCTCCTCGAGGCCGAGGCGCTCCATCCAGGGGGTGATGCGGTCGCCGCCGAAGATTCGCATCAGGTTGTCGTCGAGGGCGAGGAAGAACTGCGACGAGCCCGGGTCGCCCTGCCGGCCCGCGCGGCCGCGCAGCTGGTTGTCGATGCGGCGGCTCTCGTGGCGCTCGGTGCCGAGGATGTGGAGGCCGCCCGCGGCGAGCACCTCCTCGCGCTCCTTCGCGCACTGCGCCTCGAACTCGGCGAACAGGCGCGGGTAGTCGGGGTGCTCCTTGGAGCCGCCGCACTTCGCGAGCGCGAGGAACTCGGGGTTGCCGCCCAGCAGGATGTCGGTGCCGCGGCCGGCCATGTTGGTCGAGATCGTGACCGCGCCCTTGCGGCCGGCCTGCGCGACGATCTCGGCCTCGCGCTCGTGCTGCTTCGCGTTCAGCACGTTGTGCTTCACGCCTTGGCGCTTGAGGCGCAGCGCGAGGCGCTCGCTGTTCTCGATCGAGATCGTGCCCACCAGGATCGGCTGGCCCGTCTCGTGGCGCGCCTCGATCTCCTTCACGATCGCGTCGAACTTCTCGCGCTCGGTCTTGTAGACGACGTCGGGCAGGTCCTCGCGGATCATCGGGCGGTTCGTGGGGACCACGAGCACGTCGAGGTTGTAGATCTTCGCGAACTCCGGGGCCTCGGTGTCCGCGGTGCCCGTCATGCCGCCGAGCTTCGCGTACATGCGGAAGTAGTTCTGGAACGTCACCGACGCGAGCGTCTGGTTCTCGCTCTGGACTTGGATGCCTTCCTTCGCCTCGACCGCCTGGTGCAGGCCGTCCGACCAGCGCCGGCCGGGCATCAGCCGGCCCGTGAACTCGTCGACGATGATCACCTCGGGCTTGCCCGACTTGCCCGGCTGCACCACGTAGTCGACGTCGCGCTTCTTCAGCGTGTGCGCCTGCAGCGCCTGGTTGATCGCGTGGAGCACGCGGATCATCTGCGGGTCGTAGAGGTTCTCGATCCGCAGCATCTGCTCGACCTTCTTGACGCCCTCCTCGGTGAGCGTGGCCGAGTGGTGCTCCTCGTCGACCCAGTAGTCGCCGGTCTCGGGGATCTCCTTCTTGACGTCGGGCTTCGAGCCCAGCGCGAGACGCGGAATCACCGCGTTCGCCACGCGGTAGAGCTCGGTGTTCTCCTCGCTCGGGCCCGAGATGATCAGTGGGGTGCGCGCCTCGTCGATCAGGATCGAGTCCACCTCGTCGACGATCGCGAAGTTCAGCTCGCGCTGGACGCAGTAGGCGAGGCTCGGCTTCATGTTGTCGCGCAGGTAGTCGAAGCCGAACTCGTTGTTGGTGCCGTAGGTGATGTCGGCGCCGTAGGCATGCCGCCGGTCGGCGTCGCCGAGGTCGTGCACGATGCAACCGACCGAGAGGCCGAGGAACTGGTGGATCTCTCCCATCCACTCGGAGTCGCGGCGCGCGAGGTAGTCGTTCACCGTGACGACGTGCACGCCCTTGCCGGAGAGGGCGTTCAAGTAGGCGGGCAGGTTCGCGACGAAGGTCTTGCCCTCGCCCGTCTTCATCTCTGCGATCTTGCCCTCGTGAAGCGCGACGCCGCCGACCAGCTGCACGTCGAAGTGGCGCTTGCCGATCGTGCGCTTCATCGCCTCGCGCACCGTGGCGAAGGCCTCGGGCAGGAGCGCGTCGAGCGTCTCCCCGCGCGCGTGGCGCTCCTTGTACTCCGCGGTCTTCGCGCGGAGCTGCGCGTCGGACAGCGCGACGAGCTTCGGCTCCAGCCGGTTGATCCGCTCGACCAACGGGAGGAGCCGCTTCAGCTCGCGGTCGTTCTTGGTGCCGATCGCGCCGACGAGGCGATTCCAGAGGCTCGGCATCGGGCGATCGGTCCTCGGTCCGGGGGGCGGGTGAGCGCCGATACTAACGGACCGACCTGATTGGAAATTGAGCCCGATCGCGGACCTGTCGCGCGAGTCGCGCGCGGCTGTCGCGAGCGGCGCGGCGTCGAGAAGGGCGCACTCTCCGCGCGGCGATTCGCACCGGCGCTCCGTGGAGCATGCGCGCCGGGGCGGGCACGGCTGGCGACTACTCGAAGATGTAGTCCGCCGGGTTCACCGTGCGGCCGTTCGCCTTCACCTGATAGTGCACGTGCGGGCCGGTGCTGCGGCCGGTGCTGCCGACGGAGGCGATGCGCGTGCCGCGCTCGACGCGCTGGCCTACGCGCACGTAGATGTCGTCCGTGTGGCCGTAGATGGTGTGGACGCCGAAGCCGTGGTCGATCTCGACGACGCGCCCGAAGGCGCCGCGGCGGCCCGCGTACACGACTCGGCCCGTGGCCGGCGCGATGATGCGGGTGCCGAAGTCGGCGGCGATGTCGATGCCGGCGTGGAACTGGCGGCGGCCCGTGAAGGGCGAGGTCCGGAAGCCGTAGCCCGAGGTGACGAAGCCGCTCGTCGGCCAGATCGACGGCGTTGCGGCGAGCTGGTCGCGTCGATCCTCCAGGCCCGCCACGAGCGCCGCGAGGCTCGCGCGCTGCTCGGGCAAGAGCGCGCTCAGCTTGCGCGCACGCTGCTCGATCCGGTCGAGCGCGCCGCGCAGCCGCTCGTCGGCGGTCTGGCCGGTCGCGCCCGCCTCCTCGTCGTGGTGCTCCGGCGGCAGCGAGCTCTCCGGCGAGGGCAGCGCCTTGTCGTCCAATCCGTCGGTCTCGGCGGCGCCGCCCTGTCCGTTCAGACCGGGCGAGCGCGCCTCGCGCACCGCGGCGGGCAGATTCGCGATCACGCGCACCTTGCGCTCGAGCTCGCGGATCTCCTCGAACTCCTGGGCCATGCCGCTCATTCGCCCGCGCAGCGTCTCCAGCTCCGCGTGCTGGCGCGCCGCCTCCTCGCGCATGCGATCCACGTCGACCGAGTCGCTGCGCAGTCGCACGTAGTCCACGCCCGCGATGCTGAGCAACCCGCCGAGGACCGCGCCGCCGATGGCGGCCTGCCTGAACCAGGCGCGGCGGATGCGGAGGCGGCGGACCGGCGCCGTCTCGCCGGACATCACGATCACCGTGAGGTCGCACTGCGTCTCGTTCATCGTGCGGCCTCGCCGCCCGGCAGGGACACGCGCAGCGACAGCTTGCCGATCTGGATCAGGTCGCCGTGCTTCAGGGGGCTTCGCTTCTGGCGTTCGCCGTTGAGCAGCGTCCCGTTGGTGCTGCCGAGATCCTGGACGAAGAAGCCGACGCTCGGGTCGTAGCCGAGCGCCGCGTGCGCCCGGCTGATGGTCGCGTCCGCGAGGATCGCGTCGGCGCCGCGACCGCGGCCGATCACGAACCAGTCGCGATCGATGGGCAGCTCGAGGCCTTCGTAGAAACCGCGCAGGACCTCGATCGACGCGCCCGAAGGCACGGGTGCGACCGGCTTGTTGTTGGCTACGGCTGCCATTCGTCCCCCGTCCGGGGCTTGGATCGGCGGCGGCGCGGGAACTCATCGTGACTGGAGTCACGGGGGTCTTCCCCACAGATGCGTACGAGCCGCATCGGACCAGGAAGTCGGGGACTTGACCGTCAGGGGATGGCGGCCCGGGAGCGGCCGCGGTCGGACGGCGGGTGCGCCTCACCTGCGCGCGCGCTGCCGGAGAGTGGACCCGCCTCTCGGCCAGGGTCCTGCCGGCGGGGCGCTAGGCGCTTGCGCGATCGCGGGGATCGAGATCGGCGCTCCGGCTCGGCGCGACCCAACCGTCCGACCACATCGCCCGACGCCCGCTCTAAGACTGGGACCCGGGTCAGTCCCCGCGGGCGCTCTGGAGTAGCGCGCGGGCGTGCCTGCGCGTCGCTTCCGTGACTTTCTCGCCGCCGGCCATCCGGGCGATCTCGTCCACCCGCTTTTCGGCCCCGAGCGCCTCCACGCTCGTCACCGTGCGGCCGCTGCGCTCGCGTTTGCGCACGGCGAAGTGCGCGTCCGCGCGGGCTGCGACCTGCGGCAGGTGGGTGATGCAGAGGACTTGGTGGTGTGCGGACAGGGAGGCCAGCGTCGTGCCCACGCGCTCGGCGACCGCGCCGCCGACCCCCGCGTCGATCTCGTCGAACACCAGCACCATGCCCTCGCCGGCGCGGCGCAGCGTGTTCTTCAGGGCGAGAAAGACCCGCGAGAGCTCACCGCCCGATGCCACCGCCCGCAGCGCTCGCAGCGGCTCGCCCGCGTTCGCGCTGAACTGGAACTCGGCGCTCTCGCCACCGCTCGCGCCGAAGCCGTCTGCCATCGGGGTGAGCTGCACCTCGAAGCGCGCAGCGGGCAACGCGAGCTCGCGCATCGCGCGCTGCGCCTCTGCGCCGAGAGCGTTGGCCGCCATCGCACGCCCCGCGCTCAGCCTCTTCACCTCGAGCGCCAATGCTGCCTGGGCCGCGCCGCGCTCGGCCTCGAGCTTTCGCATGCGGTCGTCGCTGCCCTCGAGGGCAGCGAGCTCCGCGGCTGCGCGCTCGCGGTGGGCGACGATCTCCTCGGCGCTGCGCCCGTACTTGCGGCGCAGCTTGTCGAGCGCGCGGATGCGCTCGTCCAGCGCCGCGAGCTGCTCCGGGTCGACGTCGATCGCCGCGGCGTAGCGCTCGAGCTCGCGCGCGAGCTCCAGGGTCTCCGTGCGCAGGGCGCCGAGACGCTTCGCGAGCGGCGCGAGGCCCGGGTCGAGCTTCGCGAGCGCGCCGATCGCGCGCTCCGCCTCGCTCGCGAGGTCGAGCGCGGCCGGCGCGTCGCCCTGCGCGGGATCGCCGGTGAGCGCGGCCGCGGCGCGGCCCGCGTCCTCGCGCAGGCGCTCCGCGTGCACCAGCCGCGCGTGATCGCGCTCGAGCGCTGCGACGGCGGCGGGCTCGACGCCCACCTCGTCGATCTCGCGCACCTGGAACGCGAGGTAGTCCGCGCGGCGCGCGCGCGCCTCCGCGGCGGCGCGCAGGCGCGCGAGCTCTGCGTCCTGCTCGCGCAGCGCGCGCACGCCGCGTTCGACCCGCTCCCGTTGCGGAAGGAGGTCGCCGTACGCGTCGAGCAGGAGCCCCTGCGCCTCGCTGCGCAGCAGGGCCTGGGAGCCGTGCTGGCTCGAAATCTCGATGCGCTCGCCGAACAGCTCGGCGAGCGTGCCGATCGGCACCAGCGCTCCTCCCACCCAGGCGCGGCTGCGACCGTCGGCGGTGAGCGTGCGCCGCACGATCAGCTCGCCCCCTTCGTCTGCGAGACCGCGCGCCGCGAGGGCTGCGCGCAGCTCGGGCAGTGCGTCGGTGCGAAACACCGCCTCCACCGCCGCGCTCTCCGCGCCCTCGCGCACGCTGCCCGACTTCGGCCGCGCGCCGGCCAGCAGCGCGAGCGCGGAGAGCACGATCGACTTGCCGGCGCCCGTCTCGCCGGTCAACACGTTCAGGCCCGCGCCGAGCTCGAGCTCGAGCTCGTCCACGAGCGCGAGCGACGAGATGCGCAGGCGCTCGATCATCCGGCCGCGCCCCAGCCGAGCTTCGTGCGCAGCACGTCGAAGCGCGAGCGGAACGGCGAGGCGACGAACAGCGCGGGATGCGCCGAGGCGGCGATCTCGATGCGGTCGCCCTCCTGCAGCGCGAGTCCGAGCTGCCCGTCGACGGTGAGGTGCGCGGCCCCCTCGCGCGGGTGCACGGTGATGCCGAGCTTCGCGCTGTCGGGGAGCACGAGCGGCCGCTGCGCGAGCGCGTGGGGGCAGATCGGCGTGAGCACGAACACGCGCGCGCCGGGCATCAGGATCGGGCCGCCGGCCGAGAGCGTGTAGGCGGTGGAGCCCGTGGGCGTCGCGACGATCAGCCCGTCGCCGTGATAAGTCGTCACGGGAACGCCGTCGGCGGTCGCCTCGAGGTCGATCATGCGCGAGAGGTCGGTGCGCGCGATCACGGCGTCGTTCAGCGCGTGGGAGCGGAACTGCTCGCGCCCCGCGCGCAGCGCGCGCACGTCCAGGCGCATGCGCTCGACGGTCGCGTAGTCGCCGCGCAGCACGCGTTCGAGCACCGCGCGCTCCTCGCTCGGCGCGAACTCCGCGAGGAAGCCGAGCGTGCCGAGGTTCACGCCGAGGATCGGCACGGCGCGCGCGCCCACCTCGCGCGCCACCGAGAGCAGCGTGCCGTCGCCGCCGAGCACGACCAGCAGGTCGGCCTTCTCCGCCAGCGCGCGCCGCTCCTCGCCGCCAGGACCCAGCGTGTCGTCGCGCAGCACCTCGACGCCGCGCGCGGCGAGCCAATCCGCGAGCTCGCGCGCGGCCGCGAGCGCCGCCGCCGAGCGCGGCTTCGCGCAGATCCCCACCCGATGCACCGGCGGCCGCGACGACATGTGGCGCGGAGCGTTGCCGCGGCGTGCGGAGGGCGCAAGCGCGCGCGGGCGGCGTGTATCGCGCCGCGGTGGGCGACGCCGCGGGCGACGGGGCGGGAGCGACTCGTCCAAGAACGTCCCCAGCCTCTCGAAGCGTTCGTCCAAGAACGTCCCGGTATGCTGCGCGAATGGTGCGCGACGAGACGCCGGACCTGTTCGCGGGCGCGATTGGCGCGGCGCCGGCCGGCGGGGCGCGCTCGGCCAGCATGGGCGCGCCGCTCGCCGAGCGCATGCGCCCGCGCGCGTTGGCCGAGCTCGCCGGCCAGCCTCACCTGGTCGCCCACGGCGCGCCGCTTCGCGCGCTGATCGCGGCGGGAACGCTGCCCTCGCTCCTGCTCTGGGGCCCACCGGGCTCCGGCAAGACCACGCTCGCGCGCCTCGTGGCCCAGGCCGCGCCGGGACGCGCCGCGCATTTCGTCGCGCTCTCCGCGGTGACCGCCGGCGTGAAGGAGGTGCGCGAGGTGATCGCCGACGCCGAGCGCGCGCGCCGCCTCGGCGAGCGCACCGTGCTCTTCCTCGACGAGATCCACCGCTTCAATCGCGCGCAGCAGGACGCGCTGCTGCCGCACGTCGAGTCGGGGGTGATCACGCTGATCGGCGCGACCACCGAGAACCCCTCCTTCGAGGTGATCGGG
>CAYWRY010000019.1:0-11013 GCA_964460485.1 uncultured Spirochaetales bacterium | reverse complement strand
GCGGCGCCGTGAGCTCGAAGGGCGCGGCACGCCGCACTTCTGCGACGAGATCCATCGCTTCCACCAGGCCCAGCAGGATGCCTTCCTGCCATGGGTCGAGGAAGGCGTCCTCACGTTCGTCGGCGCGACCACCGAGAACCCGTCCTTCGAGGTGATCGGGCCGCTGCTCTCGCGCTGTCGCGTCTTCACGCTGCGCCCGCTCGCCCCGAGCGATCTGCTCGCGCTACTCGAGCGCGCGCTGGCAGATCCGGAGCGCGGGTACGGCGGCGCCTTCGGTGCCGACGCCGAGGCGCTCACGGCGATCGCGGAGGCCGCCGACGGCGACGCGCGGCGTGCACTCGGCATGCTGGAGACCGGCATCGCCTTCGTGCAGGCGCGCCGCGCGCAGAGTGCGCCGCCCGACGCCGCCGAACCCGCCTCCACCTCCTCGGCTGCCGCCGCGACCACGGCCGCCGGCGCGCCGGCTGCCTCCCCTGCGCTCACGCTCGAGGTCGTCCGCCGGGCGATCGGCGAGCGCACGCTGCTGCACGATCGCGACCGCGAGGAGCACCACAACGTCGCGTCGGCGTTCATCAAGAGCCTGCGCGCGAGCGACCCGGACGCGGCGGTCTACTACCTCGCGCGCCTGCTCGACGCCGGCGACGACCCGCTGTTCGCCGCGCGGCGCATGATGATCTTCGCCAGCGAGGATGTGAGCAACGCCGATCCCGCGGCCCTGCCTCTCGCCGTTGCCTGCTTCCAGGCCGTCGACCGGCTCGGCATGCCCGAGGCGCGCATCCCTCTCGCGCAGTGCGCGACGTATCTCGCATGCGCCCCCAAGAGCAACGCCTCCTACCTGGCGCTCGGACGCGCGAGCGAGGCGGTCGCTCGCCTCGGCAGCGCGCCGGTGCCTCTGCACTTGCGCAACGCCGTCACGCCGCTGATGAAGCGCGAGGGCTACGGCGCGGGCTACGAATACGCCCACGACGCTCCCGACGCATTCGTCGCCGCGCGCAACCTGCCGAGTGCCGTCGGCGACGAGCCGCTCTACGTGCCGACCGAGCATGGCGCCGAAGGGGAGATCAAGGCGCGGCTCGACGCGTGGCGTGCGCGGCGCGCGCGCGCGGAGAAGGCGAGGTAGTCTGCGACGCCATGCCGGCCTCTTTCGGATGATTCGGGCGCGCTGCGCGACGCTGCTGCTCGCATGGGTGTTCGCGCTCGGTGCGCTCACGCCCTGCGCTGTGAAGACCGGCGACGCGCGCGCGGCGAGCGCGCAGGCGCGTCCGGCCGCACGCGCGCACGGCGGCGATGCCGAGCATCCCTGTCACGCGGCACCCGCGATCGTGTGGAAGGCGATCTGCCCGTGCGGCTGTAGCGATCACCCGCTCGCCAGCACGAGCCTCGGCTCTCTTGGCGTCGCCTTGCTGCCGCGTGCCGAGGGGCTCCTCGCCGCGAGGCGCGCGCTGCTCCCGTCGCCCCCGCCGCCGCGCTTTGTGCGTGGCGCCGCGCGCGAGGTCGAGAAGGTCCCCCGAGTCGCCTGAGCTGCGCTCTCGACTCGGACTCCCCGGCGCGTGCTCCCGCGCGCCGGGCTCTTCTCACTCGCATGCCGCGGCGCGGCCGCGGCGGAGCACTTCGCCATGCGCACGTTCTCACTCTCTCGCTCCTGGCGGCCAGGGCTGCTGGGGGCCGCGCTCGCCCTCGTTGGAATCGCGCTGTTGGGCACACCCCCGGCGGCGCTCGGCTGCTCGGTCTGCCTCGCTGGTGATCCCGTCTTCTCGAATCACGGCGCGAGCGCGCTGGCGTCGGGCGACCTCTCCGTCTACGTCCAGCTCCAGGCCTTCGAGAAGACGGCGGGCGCTCTGCCGCACCACGGCGCACCTGCGCACGACGAGGTGGAGTCCGCAGACGACCAGCGCCTCGACGTGTACGTCGCCTGGTCGCCGGCCGATCGCCTGACGCTCACCCTCGACGTCCCCTTCGCCTTCAACGAGATCCTCGAGGAAGGCGAGCGACACCGCGCGGCCGGAGTCGGCGACGTGAGCCTCGCCGCGAGCGTCGTCGCCTGGCGCGATCGCGAGGTGCTGCCCTCGGCGTGGCTCGAGGCGCGCGCGTTCCTCAAAGCGCCCACGGGCGACACCACCCGCGAGGTGCACGGCGAGGTGGACCCGCACCTCCAGCCCGGATCGGGCTCGTGGGACTACGGGTTCGGCCTGGCTGGCGCGAAACGCTTCGAGCGCGGCGCTTTCTACGCGAGCGTGTTCTATCGCGAGAATGGCGAGGGCGAGTTCGGCCACGATCGCTACGCGTACGGCGACGCGCTGCTCGCCAACGCCGCGCTCGAGCTGCCGCTCGGTCACGCGCTCGGGCGGCCTCGCCTCGAACCCTTCACGCTCGGCGCGGAGCTGAACTTCCGCTGGGCGGCGCGCGATCGCGCCGACGGAGCGGCGTTCGCGCACAGCGGCGGGTCGATCCTGTACGCGACGCCCTCGCTGCGCGTGCGGCTGCCGTTCCGCGTGCGCGAGCGGCCCGCGGCGCTGCGGGCCGCCGTCCAGATTCCGCTCACGAGTGCGTGGCTGCACGGCGTGCAGCGCGAGGACGAAGTGTGGTCGGTCGGGCTCTACCTTCCGCTCTGATCGCGCTGGGCGCGCTCGGCGCTGCCGCGGCCCTGGCCTTCGCCTCGGCGGCGGCAGCGCGCGAGCCGCTCGCGCTCGCGACGCTGGACGGCGAGCGCGTGAGCCTCGCGCCCGCTCCCGGCGAGCGCGCGCTGCTCGTGCACTTCTGGGCGACCTGGTGCGCGAGCTGCGCCGAAGAGCTGCCGGTCGTGGCGCGCGCGGCAGATGCCTGCGCGCCGCAGGGCGTGCGCGTGCGGATCGCCGCGGCGGGAGAGAGTGCAACCCGCGTGCGCAGCTATCTGCGCGCGCACGGCCTCGCCTTCGAGGCGCTCCTCGATCCGAACGGGCGCGCCTGGCGCGCGGCCGGCGGCTCCGGCCTGCCCGCGAACTGGATTCGGAACGACGCGGGCGAGCGCCTGCTTCACGGGCCGCGCTCGCACGGCGAGTGGTCGTCGCTGCTCGCCGCGCTGGGATGCAGCTTCCCCCCGCCTAGGGTGCGCGCGCCGTAGCAGGCGCGGCGCGGCCGCCGCGCAGCTCCGGCCATCAGTGCTCGGCGAACACCGTGCGCAGGTCCGGGGGCGGGCCCTCCAGCGGCCGCAACAGCTCGGCCTCGCTGGCGCCCTCGCGCCAGCGCTTCACGAGCGCGTCGCCGTCGAACAGCACGCCGATCGGGTTGCGCTGGAACGCGCCGCCGGCGAGGAAGGCGTTCAGCTCCGCCTGCGTGCGGAAGGCGTCGACCTGCAGCTCCACCTCGTTGCGATCGGGATCGAGGTAGTAGAACGAGAGCGTGACGCCGTGGTGGATCGAGGTGCTCGGCCGGATGCCGTTCGCGGCGAGCCGCTCGTACGTGGACAGCAGGTCGCTGGCGCACGCGTAGCTGAACGCGAAGTGATCGACGCCGACCGCGTTCGCGAGTCTCTCTTTCAGGTTCGGCATGCGCGCGATCGCGATGCGGTGGTGCTCCTCGTCGAAGGTGAGGAACGTGAGGAACGGGTTCGCGTGCATCGGCTGCAGCTCGAGCAGCGTCGTCCACCACGCGATCATCTCGTCGTAGCGGTTCGTGCGCAGCACGACGTGGGCCATCTTGGCGGGCGCGATGCGCCCGCGCGCGCGGGCGGTGCGAGGAACGGCGTCGGGCATGGGCGCCTCCGAGCGGTGTGCGCCGACTCTACACCCACCGCCAGCGCGAGCGGCGGGCGGAGGCGTGAGTGGATGCGCCTCGCGCGGCCTCGCGCTCAGCCCTTCGTCTGCGCCGCGACCTTGCCGAGGTGCTCGATCTGCCCGTCGTCGCGCCGATGGAGCGCATCGTTGTAGCTCTTGCCGCGGTGGATCCGCGCGTCGGGGCGACCGAAGCCGGTGAGCGCGCTGATGCGGTAGCCCGCGAGACCGTCGCGCGCGGGCGGCGGCGCCGCGTGCATCACGTCGCCGAAGTGCACGCTCACGTCTCCGGGATCCGCGGCGAACGAGACGCCGCGGGGCGAAGCCGCGTCGGCGGTGTCGATGTAGGAGCCGCAGGTCTTGTCGTGGGAGCCGGGCAGAAAGCGCAGCTCGCCCGTCTGTGCGTTCGCGGGCGTGAGGTAGGTGGAGACGATCAGCGTCGGACACATCAGGGCGTGGCCGCCCATGCCGCAGTCGCGATGCCAGGGCAGATCCGAGAGTCCCTCGCGGATGCCCGGGTTCTTGAAGATCACGGTCACGCCGTTGCCCTCGCCGGGGCGATGCTCGAGGCGCATGCCCGCGAGGCCGACGAGCGCGCGCACGCGCGCGTCGTGCGGGAGCGTCGCGAGGCGCGGCTTGTCGGCGGCGCGCGTCACGCGGCACAGGACGTCGCGCCCGTGCGCGTCCTTCGACCACCACGAGAGCTTGTCGCCCGGCCGGGCCTCGCCGGCGAGCTCGCGCGCGTCCGCCAAAAGGCCGTCGACCTCGTCCTGCGCGAACACGCCGCGCACGAGCAGAAAGCCCGCCGTGCGCAGGAAGTGGCTCATCTCCGCTGCGTCGTCCCCGAAGCGGAACACGCGGGTCGCGTCGAGCGGCGCGCCGCGCGCGTCGCGCAGCACGAGCGTGCTCGCGTCGAACACCGCGCGCCCGGTGTAGAGGCTGCGCAGGGCGGGCTCCCACAGCACGAACTTCAGCGCGTCGCCGCGCAGGCAGCGCACGCGGCTCGCGTAGAGCAGGCCGGCGGCCGCTTCGTAGTCGTGGGCGAGGCCCTGCCAGTCCTCGGCGTCGAGCTCGATCAGCGTGTCGGCGCTCGCGTCGCCGGGCAGAATCGCCAGCGCGCCGTCGCGCAGCGCATAGGTGTAGGCGGCGCCGCCCTTCGTGCGCAGCCCCAGCGAGCCGAAGGGAGCCACGGCGCGCGCAGCCGCTGCGCTGTCCGCGAGACGCCGCGGCAGCTCCTCGCGATGGAAGGCGTCGAAGTCGAGCGGCGCGAAGCCGGCGACGGGCATGGAGACTCCTTCGCCGACAAGCCTAGTCCCGGACGCTCGCGTCCGGCGCGGTTTTCTTGCCAATCCGAACCGCCACGGCGGCGGACTGGGGCGTGCGGCTCACACGCCTCCCGTCGCCACTACGCCGCGCGCGCGCAGCGCGCCGATGCGCTCCGCGCTGCAGCCGAGCTCTGCGAGCAGCGCGTCCGTGTGCTCGCCGCAGAGCGGCGCGGCGATGCGCCGCTCGGGCGCTCCGTTCACGTGCACGATCGCTCCCCAGCGCAGCAGCTCGCCGTGAGCCGCGTGGCGCGCGGGCGCGACGAAGCCGTTCTCGCGCGCGTGGGCGTCGTCGGCCCAGAAGCGGCCCGGCGCGGGCCCATCGGCGCGCACGCAGCCGACGCCCGCGGCGGCGAGCGCGCGCTCCCACTCCGCGGCGCCGCGCGCGCGAAGGTGCGCCGCCAGCGCCGCTTCGCTCCGCGTCGCGGGCGACGCGAGCGCCTCGTCTCCGAGCGCGCGCGCGAGGCGACTCCACTCGCCCTCGCTGGTGACGGCGAGCATCAGCCAGCCCTCGCGCGCGGCGTACAGGCGGTAGCCGGCACCGAAGCCGCGCAGCGCGGCGTCGAGCGCCGGGCGCTCGGGCTTGCCGGCGTACGCGAGGAAGTCGTCCGCGTTCGCCCACGCGTTCGCGACCAGCATGCTCACGTCGACGCGCTGCCCCGCGCACGCGCCGCGTTCCCGAGCGAACAAGGCGAGCAGGATCGCGGCGGCCACCACGCACGAAGTGTTGGGGTCGGGGTTCGCCTCGTTGGCGCGCATCAGCTGGCGCGACGCCTCGCGCAGCTCGCCGATGGACTCGCAGGGCAGGCCGAGCGCGGCGCCCGCTTGCAGCGTCGCGCCGCTCATCGCCGCGCCGACCACGGGATGCGTCGCCGGCCGCGTCGCGTCGGGGCCGCGAAGGCCGTAGCCCGAGACCGCCGTCCACACGAGCCGCGGATTGCGCGCGCGGCATTCCTCGAAGCCGATGCCGAGTCGCTCGGGCACGCCTTGCCGGAAGTTGTGCACGAGCACGTCGGCACGCGCGACAAGCTCGTGCACCAGCGCGCGGCCCTCGGCCGACTTCAGGTCGACGGCCAGCGATTCCTTGCCGCCGTTCATGCGCGCCGCGAGGCCGCCGCCGGGAATGATCGCGCGGCTCGGGTCGCCGCTCGGCGGCTCCACCTTGATCACGCGGGCGCCGAGATCCGACAGCATCGAGGCGGCGAGCGGGCCGGCGATGATCGTCGAGAGGTCGACGACCAGGATTCCGGCGAGCGGGCGCTCGTCCCCGGGACCGCGATCGGGCGCCGGCTCGCGCGGCGGGCGCCACTCCGCGCGCACCTCGGCGCCGTGCGCGCCAGGCAGCGGCGCCGAGCGCTGCACGCGCGCCGGCGTCTCCGAGAGCCGCGCGATCGCGCCGATCGTGCGCACTGCGCCTGCACGCGGATCCGCCAGCGTGACGATCTCGCCGTTTGCGACGAGGTCGGGATGCGCGAGCGCCTCCTGTGCGGTGAGATACGGCTCCGCCGCGACGTTGCCGTTCGCGCGAAACGCCTCCATCCACTCCGCCGCGGATCGCTCGCGCACGCGCAGCAGGATGCGATCGCGCGCCGCCTCGACCGTCTCCGCCTTCCACTGCGCCGGCGAGCCCTGGAAGCGCTCCTCCGCGAGCAGCTCGGGCAAGAGGTCGATCGCGTCGAGGAAGGCATAGAAGAGATGCTCCAGCAGGTTGCCGCACTGGATCCAGCGGCCGTCGCTGGCGAGCACCGGGTGGTAGTTCAGCGTCGGCATGTCGCCAGCGCTGGGATCGGGAGGATCCACGAGCCCGCGGTCCACCAGCTGCACGAGCAGCAGCTCCACGAGGTCGTAGGGTAGGAGCGACTGGAGGAGGCTCGTCTCGACGCGCTGGCGCCGGCCGCTGCGCGCGCGGGCGAGCAGCGCCGCGACGATGCCCTGCACCGCGCCCATCGCGCAGGCGTGCTGGGCGACCGGCAGCGCAGCGAAGGCCGGCGCATCGCCTCGCAGCTGGCGCGCGAACGAGCGCGTGCGCCCGGCGCGCGCCGCGACGAGCGCCTCGTAGCCGGGAAGCTGCGCGAGCGGGCCGCGCGGCCCCCAGCCGGTGATGTGGCAGTGGATCGCGTCGGCGCGGAGCCGCGCGAGGTCGTCGGGCGCGAGCCCCCACTGCGCCGCGCGCTGCGGCGGGCTCGCGAGCACGAGCACGTCGCAGGCGCGCGCCAGCTCGTGCGCGAGCGCGCGGCCGGCGGGCGTGCGGAGGTCGGCGGTCACGCTGCGCTTGCCGCGCAGCCAGAGGGGGCTCGCCGCGAGCGAGCGGAAGCGTTCGCCGCCGGGCGGCTCGAGCTTCACCACGTCGGCGCCGAAGTCGGCGAGCACGGCCGTCGCGACGCCGGCGACGGGGCCGCTGCCGAGGTCGAGCACGCGAATGCCGGCGAGCGGAGTGGAGGATGACACGCGCGGCTCCTCTCGGAGGCGGGAACGTGCGACGAGGCGTCGCGGGCGCGCAATGGGGGCGAGAACCGCGGACCCGAGAGCGACGGGACGCGCGCGAGACGACCGGCCGCGCAGACCGCGAGGCGCGCGCCGACCTTCACGTGGCTGTGGCTCGCTTCCATCCCCGCGGTCGGCGCGCAGCGCGACGCTGCGCTGGTTCTCGTGATGCGCGGCTGCGCCCGGGCGTAGAGTGATCGCCGACCGCGCCGGGGAGACGCGGCAGATGGGGGGCGACACAGGAGAGTGACGCCATGCGAAGTCTCGCGTTGTCGATTCTGGCGATCGGAAGTCTCGCATTCGCGCCGCCCGCGCGAGCCGAGACGCGGCAGATCACGACCGTCGGTTATCAGGTCTCGCTGGATCGCGGTGAGGTCGTGGAGCTCGCGAACAAGCGAAAGGTCCGCGTCGGCATGCGCTCCCACGCCACCGTCGTCGACCAGGCGACGCGCGAGGAGTTCAGCCAGTGGTGCACGGGCGAGGCGCAACTCAGCGAGGCCGGCGCGCCGACCATCGAGGCCGGCTACTGCGCATTGCTCGCCGACGATGGCGACGTGCTGTGGGTCTCGTACTTCGTCTCCGATCCCCAGCGCTCGCAGTGGACCGTGATCGGCGGAACCGGGCGCTACGCGGGCGCGACCGGCGCCGGCACCGCGAAGCTCGCATCGGAGCGGAGCGATGGGTACGCGTGGACGCTGACGAGCACGGGGACGCTCACGACGAAGTGAGCTTGCCGGCCAGCGGCGGGTGAATGCGCGGAGCTGGCGGGGTGGACGGGACTCGAACCCGCAACTTCCGGCGTGACAGGCCGGTGCTCTAACCGATTGAACTACCACCCCGCGAGGCGCGATTGGTTAGCGCCGGAGGCCCGGCCACGCTAGGCGGAAGCCGGCGCGCCTGCGACGGAATTCGGCGTGCGGGCCGCCGCCGGGGGCGCTCGCGCTCTCGCGCTCTGCCTGCGATCCGAGGGCCGGAGCCGGGCACGCGTTCCACGCGCCTTTGGGGGTCGGCGTCGCGCGCGTCGCCTGCCAGCGAGAACGCGGGGCGGGCGCTGCAGCCCTCCTGCGAGCGCTCGCGGCACGATCGCGACGGGGCCGCGGGCGGCCCCGCGTCTCAGCTCCGCCGCGCTGCCGCCTCCGCCGCGATCATCTGCGCGGCCTGCATCTGCAGGATGATCGTCATGTCGCCGAGCACCTCGACCTTGCCACCGAGGAAGGCCTGCATCGGATCGAGCTCGCCGCGCGCGAGGGCTTCGGCATCGTCGGCGGTCATGCGCAGCGTGGCGGTCGCCTCGCTCGGGATCGCACCGGGGCCGAGCTTGAACGCGACGGCCCAGTCGCCGCTCGGCCCGCCGGTCACCTCCATGCGGACGACGCCCTCGAGCTTCGCGAGCTCCGCGAGCGCGGCGGGCGTGGGTGCGGCCGCGAGCTGCTGGGTCGCGCTGGCGGGCGCGGCGCGCAGCGCCTGCGGGCGGAAGAAGCGCGAGGCGCCCTCGCCCACCGCGCCGCCCGCGCCGGAGAAGAGCGCGCCGCGCCAGTCGGCGACGCGCTGCACGTAGGTCACGGGCGTCGCCTCGCGGGAGCCGCGCGTCACGCTCACTGCGCCGGCCGCGATGCGGATCACCCACTCGCCGCCGCCCTCGCCTTCGAGCAGGAGGCCGAGGGAGACGTCGAGGCCCTCGCTCCCAGGCGGGAGCCCCGCCTCGGCGAAGGCGCGCGGCAGCCACTGCTCGAGGTATTCGCTCGGCGAGATCGACGCGCTGGGCAGCTCGGGCACGGGGCGCTCCTCGGAGAGCGCGCAGCATAGGCGCGGCGGCGGCGTGCGCCGTCGAGGGCGCGTGCTCGGGGGCGCGGACGTGCTCAGCCAGGACGGGCGCAGGCCGGCTGGCAACAGGGGGCGTTCGTCCAAGAACGTCCCCGGGGTTTCGAAGCGTTCGTCAAAGAACGTCCCCGTCAGACCCGCCGGGCGGCGGGGGGCGGTGGTCGAGGAAGATCGGGGAGGACCAGGCGCGCTCCTCGGTCTCGGCGAGGCAGTCGTCGCCGGGGGCGGCGCCGATGCAGGGGTTCACCTTTACGCACTTGCCGGAGCCGTCGCGCTCGCAGCGCAGGAGATCGGCGTTCACGGCCAGGCTCTTCTCCTCGATCGCGCGGACGTAGTAGAGAGTGTCGCGGCCCGTGCTCGCGTAGTCGGGATCACTGAAGGTCGCCGTGCAGCCGGCCTCGCTCGGCTCGCAGGCGATCGTCTTCCACGGGTCCTCGATCAGCGGCTCGATCGGCTCGCCCGGCGCGTTCTGCGGGCGGATGCGCACGACCTCGAGGCGCGCGATGCGGCGCCGCTTCTCGCTCGGGAAGTAGCACTCGCCGCGGCACAGGCGCGCGAGATCCTCGGCGCCGAGCGCCTGGGTCGAGTCGTCGGGGCAGCCGGGCTGCTGCTCGAAGGAGCCGACGGCGCGCACCGCGAACTGCGGCTCGCCCGAGAACGGGAGCGAGCTGCCCATCGGGGCGACACTCGCCGGTGCTGCGCCGGCGGCCGCTTCCGCCGGGCTCGCGGCTAGGTCGGGGCTCGAGCCATCCGGGTTCACCAGGTCGAACCACAGCAGGATGCGCGGGCCGCTCGTGCCGTAGACCTCGCGGCGCTGCAGCGCGTCCCAGATCGCGTCGCGCGAGCGGCCGTTCGCGTGGGCCGCCACGAGGCCGCCGTTCAGGAAGAACGAGCTCGCGCGCTCGGACTCGCGCAGATCGAAGAACTGGTGGTTGCCAGCTTTCGGATCGAAGGGCACCGACTCGGCGATCGGCTCCGCTGGCTCGCCCGGCGGGAAGAACTGGCTCGCGGCGAGCGGCAGGCGCGACTCGGTGAACGCGTCGCGCGCCACCTCCTTGTAGCCGGTGCCGGGTCGCGCGGAGTGGTTGTCGCTCGATGCGATGAAGCCGAAGTTGAACCGGCGCGGGTCGGCGGGATTCTCGAAGTCGCGCAGCGCCATGATGTACTGCACCGAGCTTCGGGGCCGGTAGTTGAACGCGGGCTGGAAGCAGTCGGGGCACTGTCCGGAGTCGAGCCAATCCTCGACGCGCGAGCCCGGCACCGTCAGGTGCCCGGCGAGATCCGCCGCCACGTAGTTGGCGCGCGCCGCCGTCGCGCGCCTCGCGCATTCATCCGCTGGCTCGCCCGTCGCCGCGCAGCGCTCGGCGATCAGCTCGCCGGCGCGCCAGCACGACGGCGTGAAGCCGTGGCTGGGCGCCGGGCACGTCTTCGTTCCGTCCGCCCCAATCTCCACGTCGCGGAACGGGCGGAACTCCTCGGAGTTACCGTGGCCCGAGAACACCTCGATCAGCGTCTCGCGCTTCGGGTCGTACTGCTGCCCGACGATCTGCTTGTCCCACGCCGAGCCCGCGGGCGTGTAGATGCCCCAGGTGGTGCCGTGCGGGATCACGATCGAGTCGAAGCCCCACTCGTCGAGC
>CAYWRY010000018.1:0-45986 GCA_964460485.1 uncultured Spirochaetales bacterium | reverse complement strand
CGACGAGGCGACCGCGCTCATCAAGGCGATCGACACGCAGACGCCGCAGGTGATGGTCGAGGCGAAGATCGTCGAGGCGAACCTCGACTTCCTGCGCGAGATCGGCACCACCTGGGGCGTGGGCGTGCAGCCGCTGACGGATGCCTGGGATCCGGACAGCGCGCCGCTCACGAGCTCGACGCCGACCGAGGCGCTCGGCAGCGACGCCTTCCGCCTGCGACCGAGCGGGTCGGGCAGCAACAGCTTCGCGGTCTCGAACCCGATCACGGAGCTGGCGACCGGCGCGATCAACCTCGGCGCGTTCATCCTGGACGAGCGCTTCGACGTGGATCTCACGCTGGCCGGCGCCGAGAGCCACGGCGAGGGCAAGGTGATCTCGAGCCCGCGCGTCGTGACGCTGGACAACCGCAAGGCGCGGATCGAGCAGGGCGTGTCGATCCCGTTCCAGACCTTCGAGGACGGCGACGCCAAGCTCGAGTTCATCGACGCGGTGCTGAGCCTCGACGTGACGCCGCACATCACGGCGGACCGCAGCGTGATCATGAAGATCGAGGTGCAGCGCAACGCGCCGGACGACAGCGTGCCGACGCCGACCGGCTCGCCGGCGATCGCCAAGAACGAGGCGAGCACCGAGACGCTCGTGAAGGACGGCCAGACACTCGTGATCGGCGGCATCTACGTGGTGCGCACCGCCGACCGCGAGAGCCGGGTCCCATACTTCCACCGCGTGCCGGTGATCGGCAACGCCTTCAAGAGCAAGGAAGTCCGCGACATCCGCCAGGAGCTCCTGGTGTTCGTGACGCCGCGGATCGTGGTGAACCCCGAGCTGGGCTCCTAGCGCGCGGTTGCACCGCAAGGTTCGGCCCGGCATCGCCTCGCGGTGCCGGGCCTCTTGCTGTTTCGGCAGCGCATTCGCTGGGGGCCGCGCCCGCGTAAGATCGCTCGGCGATGGCGCGGACGATCTTTCTGGTGGGAATGATGGGCGCGGGGAAGTCGAGCGTCGCGGCCGAGCTCGGCAAGCAGCTTTGCCTGCCGGTGTACGACGCGGACCGGGAGATCCAGCAAGAGGCGGGGATGACGATTCCCGAGATCTTCGCGCGCGAGGGAGAAGCGGGCTTCCGTGCGCGCGAGCGGGCTGCGCTCGAGGCGCTCGCGGCGCGCGGCGGTGTGGTGGCGCTCGGCGGCGGCGCCATGGCGCAGCCCGGCGCGCCGGAGCGGCTGCGCGCCGGAGGCACCGTGATCTACCTGCGCGCGCGCGTCGAGACGCTCGCGCGCCGCGTCGGGTCGGGGGCGTCGCGGCCGCTGCTCGCGGGGCTGGACGCCGCCGGCAGGCTCGCGAAGCTGCGCGAGCTGCTCGCGCAGCGGGAGCCCGCCTACATGCAGGCGCACCACGTCGTCGACTCGGATTCGGGCAATCCGCGCCGCATCGCGCGCGAGATCGTCGCGCGCCTCGGCGGTACGCCCGCGTGAGCCCGACGTCCCTCGCGCTCACGGTCGAGGTCGCCCTCGGTGAACGCAGCTATCCGATCCGGATCGGGCAGGGGACGCTCGGCGAGCTCGGCCCCGCGCTGAAGCAGCGCACCGGCGCAAGCCGCGTATTCCTGATCACCGTACCGCCTGTGGCGAGGCGCTGGGCGCCGCTGGCGGAACGCTCCCTGCGCGACGCCGGCCTGCGCGTGCAGCGCCTCGTGGTGCCCGACGGCGAGCGCAGCAAGAGCCTGCGCCAGGCCGCGAAGCTCTACGACGCGCTGCTCGCCGCGGGGGCGGATCGCGGCTGCACGCTCGTCGCGCTCGGCGGCGGCGTCGTCGGCGACCTGACCGGCTTCGTGGCGGCGACGCTGCTGCGCGGCGTCGCCTTCGTGCAGGTGCCGACCACGCTCCTCGCCATGATCGACTCCAGCGTCGGTGGCAAGACCGGCGTCAACGTGAAGCGCGGCAAGAACCTGGTGGGCGCCTTCCACCAGCCACGCCTCGTCTGGATCGACGCGGCCACGCTTGCGACCCTTCCCCGCCGCCAGCTACTCGCGGGCTTCGCGGAGGGCGTGAAGCACGCCGCGATCCGCGACGCCGAGCTGTTCGCGCAGCTCGAGGCCGAGCTGGGGCGCCTGCTCGCTCTCGAGCCCGAGACGACGATCCCCTTCCTCGCACGAAACTGTGCGATCAAGGCGGGGGTGGTGAGCCGCGACGAGCGCGAGTCGGGGGAGCGCATCCTGCTCAACTTCGGCCACACGCTCGGTCACGCCGTCGAGGCGCTGACCGGCTACCGCATGCTCCACGGCGAGGCCGTGGCCATGGGGATGGCCTTCGCTGGCCGGCGCAGCGAGGCGCTCGGGCTCGCCGAGCCAGGCACCGCCGCGCGGCTCGTGAGCCTGCTCACGCGCGCGGGCCTCCCGACCGCGCTGCCGGCCTTCCCACGCCGCGCTTATCTCGCCGCGATTGCCGCCGATAAGAAAAGCAAGGACGAGCGCATTCGCTTCGTCGCCTTGCGGGCGATCGGGCGCGCGGAGACCGTTCCGCTCCTGCCGCGGGAGATTCTCCCTGCGGCGGAGCTCAAAGGGGCGAGAGGCTGATGCCGAGCGAGCGAACGAGCGAGGTTCCGAGCGCCGAGTTCGCCGCGCAGGCCGAGCGCGAGCGCAGAGCGGGGCGCCCGGAGCGCGCGCGCGAGCTCGCGCAGGTGGCGCTCGACTGCGCGGCGCCCCATCCGGCCGCGCGCATCGCGCACGTGCTCGCGCTGGTCGATTGCGGGGACCTGGTGAGCGCGCACCGCGCGCTCGAGGCCGCCTACGCGGCGTTCGGGGGCGAGCTGGCGGCCGGCGACGACGCGCTCGCCGTTGCACACGAGCCCGCGCCGGCGCCCCTCGCGGCGCTCGCCGACGACGAGCTCGAGGACGCGTTCGAATCCGCCGAGGCGGAGCGCGACGAGATGCACGACGCGAACCACGTGGCCGCCGCGGCGCTCGAGCTGATCGAGGACGGCGCGCCCGAGGGCGTGGACCTCACCTCCGCCCGCTCGCCGTTCGCGACGGAAACCGTCGCGAGCCTGCTGGAGCGGCAGGGCCAGCGCGAGCGCGCCGACGAGGTGCGCTCCGCCGCGCGTGCGCGTGGCCAGTTCCGCGAGCAGCGCCTCGACGACGCGCGGCGCGAGCGCGTGGTCGCGACGCTCTCGCGCTGGCTCGACAATCTGCGGAGGCGGACGGCATGAGCTTCGAGACAATTCTGCGCGGAATCGCGAGCCAGTGCCCCGGCTGCGTTGGGATCGCGCTGATGGGCGTAGACGGCATCCCGATCGCCGAGGCGGGCGGCGCGGGCGAGAGCGACGAAGTGACGCTGCTGGGCGTCGAGTTCGGGCGCGTGCTCGACGAGGCGCGCAAGGTCGCGCGGGTCGTGGACGGCGGCGAGCTCGAGGAGCTGGTGATCGAGATGGCGCGCACCCAGGTGGTCATGCGCGCGGTCGACGACGAGACGTTCTTCGTGCTCGCGCTCGACCCGAGCGGGAATCTCGGGAAGGCGCGCTATCTGCTCCGGCGCCACACGATCGACGTGCGGGAGCAGCTCTAGCCGGCCGCGCCTCCGGACGGCCCTGGCGGAGGAGCGCGCGGGCGCGGCTACGGTGCGGCACATGGCGAACATCCTCGTCCTCCACGGCCCCAACCTGAACCTGCTCGGGACGCGCGAGCCCGAGGTCTACGGCAAGACCACGCTGGCGGAGATCGACGCACGCCTCGTGTCGCTCGGCCGGGAACGCGGCGCCGAGGTGCGCTGCTTCCAGTCGAACCACGAGGGCGGGCTGATCGACCGCCTGCACGAGGCGCGCGGCTGGGCGCACGGCCTGCTGGTGAACGCCGGCGGGCTCACCCACACGAGCGTCGCGCTGCGCGACGCGATCGCGGGCATCGCGCTGCCGGCGGTCGAGGTGCACCTATCGAACATCTACGCCCGCGAGGAGTTCCGGCACCGCTCGCTGCTCTCGGGCGTGTGCGTGGCGGTCGTCTCGGGCTTCGGGGCGGATAGCTATCGCCTGGGACTCGAGGGCCTGCTCGCGCGCCTTGCGCGCTGACGCAGCGCGTCCCGGCACGCGCGCGGCGCTGGCCTCTCCGTCTCAAGAGGCCCCTCCGCCGGCCCGATACGGCTTCTCAGTAGAGGAGGCGACCCGCGCCCGCGGGTGGCCGCGCCGTGTCGGCGGAGAAGGGGCGCTCGTTGGCGGTGAACAAGCGGAAGATCCTCGAGTCGGCCCAAAAGCACCTGCAACGCGGGGCTTTGGACAAGGCGCTCGAGGACTACCAGACGCTCGTCAAGGCGGACCCCAAGGACTCCAACATCCGCCTCAAGGTGGGCGATCTCCACCTGAAGCTCGGCCGCACCCAGGACGCGATCGACGCCTACCTGCGCGTGGCCCAGCAGTTCACGAACGAGGGCTTCGACGCCAAGGCGGTCGCCCTCTACAAGCAGATCACGAAGCTCGACGAGAAGCGCTTCGAGGTGAACGCACAGCTCGGCGAGCTGTATCAGCGCATGGGTCTCACGTCCGAGGCGATGAAGGCGATGCAGCTCGCCGCGGACGGCGCGCATCGCGCGGGCGACAAGGGGCAGGCGCTCTCCCTGCTGCGCCGCATGGCGGCGCTCGATCCCACCAACACCGCCAGCCGCCTGAAGGTCGCCGACCTGTTGCGGGCGGAGGGCAAGCCGGAGGAGGCGCTCGCCGAGTACGACGAGGTGGTGCGCGAGCTCGCCCGCCAGAACAACGGCGAAGAGCAGATCAAGGTGCTCGAGCGCGCGCTCGAGCTGGCGCCGACGCGGCTCGAGACCCTGCGCGCCCTCGCCCGCGCCGCGATCGAAGTGGGCGTGAGCGCAAAGGCCGAGAAGGCCGCGCGCAGCCTGCTCGCCGCTGCGCCCGACGACCTCGAGGGGCTCGAGCTGGCCGGTACCGCGCTCGAGCGCGCCGGCCGCGCCGACGAGGCCGCGGACGTGTTCCGCAAGCTCGCGGAGAAGTTCCGCGCGCGCGGCGAAGAGGATCGCGCGCGCGCGTTGATGCAGCGCTACGGGACGCGCGAGGGCTCCTTCGACGGCGGCGCTTCCGAGCCTCCGGTGCTCGAGTCGGATCCCGCCGATCTCGAGATCGATCCCGATCTCGATGCCTCGCTCGGACTGCCAGCCGAGGGGGAGCTGGAGCTGAACGACGAGACGAGCGCCGTCGCCACCCAGCCGGCGCCGAGCGTTGCGGCGGAAGACGAGAGCGCCGACTTCGAGCTCGACGACAGCGGAGCCGCCGGGCGAGCGGAGTCGGCGGCTGCAGAGCCCGCGGCGGACGAATCCCAGTTCGACGTGGACCCCGACGCGGACGTGGACCAGCTGCTCGCGGAGGCGAGCGTGTTCATGCGCTACGGCAAGCACGAGCGCGCGATCGACACGCTGCGCGCGGCGCTGCGCGTCGCGCCCGGTAGCGCGCCCGCCCTCGAGAAGCTCGGCGAGGCGCTCACGTCCATGGGGAACCGCCAGCACGCGAGCTCGGCGCTCGCGCGAGCGGGCGCAGCCTACGCGGACGCCGGCGACGCCGAGGGCGTCGAGCGCGTGCGCTCGCTGCTTCGGCCGCTCGACGCCAAGGCGGCGGGCGCGCTGGCGGCAGCACCGCCCAAGCCGGCTCCCGAGCCGGCGAGCGACCAGGGAGACGTCGAGATCGACGCCGGCGTCGACGAGCCGATGACGGAGCCCCCTGCGAGGGAGCCCGCCTCCGAGGGCGTGGCCAGCGGCGACGACTTCTCCGGGATCGAGATCGACGTGTCGAGCGATTTCGCCGACGAAGAGCGCGACGGCCCACCCGAATCCACCGAGACGGTGCCGACGGACGACGAGGCGGAGTTCAGCTTCGAGTCGAACGACGCGGAAACGCCCGCCGCGAGTGCGCCGCAACCCGAGGCGGAAGCGCAGCCGCCGCCGCTGGAGGGGCCGGCCTCCGGCGCGGACGCCGAGCGCGCTCAGGCCGACTTCGAGGAGGCGGAATTCTATCGCGAGCAGGGCCTGCGGGAGGAGGCGCGAGCGCTGTACGAGCGCGTGCTCGCGGCTTTGCCGGGCCATGCGGACGCGGCTCGGCGGCTGCGCGAAGTGCAGGCCGAGCGCAAGCCGGCGACTGCGCCGCCGCGAGCGACCCCTGCGGTCGCGAAGCCCGCGGCGGCTCCTGCTGCGGCCCCGGCGCCGAGTGCCGAGGTCGAGCTCGATCTCGGAGACGATGCGCCCGACGCGCACGCGCCGGCGCCCGTGCGGCGCACCTCGTCCGAGGAGACCGTGCCCGACCTGCCTGAGGCGGCGACCATCCCGGCTGCGCCCGCGCGCCCGAGCGAGGCCGTGCCCACACCCGCGCCGGCGCCAGCGACGCGGCCCTTGCATGGCGCCGAGCCCGCAGCGCCAGCGCCGATCGCCCTGGGCGGCGCGGACTTCGATCTCGCTGCCGAGCTGTCGGGAGCCCTGGCCGAAGACGCTGGAGCGCCGTCGGCATCGCGCGCGCGGGACGGCGACGGATTCGAGGAGGTGTTCGCCGCCTTCAAGGCCGGGGTGAAGCGCGAGATGGGCGAGGGCGACTTCGAGGCGCATTACGACCTCGGCATCGCCTACAAGGAAATGGGCCTCCACGAGGATGCCATCGGCGAGCTCCGCCTCGCGCTCGGCGCACCGGCGCGAAGGCTCGGTTGCCTCCACCTGATGGCCGCCTGTGCGCTCGAGCTGGGTCGAGGGAGCGACGCGGTCTCGCATCTGTCGGAGGCGCTCGCGGGCGGCGCGCTGCCCGCCGAGCAGGAGGCCGCCCTGCGGATCGATCTCGGCCGCGCGCACCTCGCCTGCGGGGATCGCCGCCGCGCGCGGGCCGAGTACGAGACCGTGAAGCGCCTCGCGCCGGGCTTCGGTGACGTGGATCGCCTGATCGCCGAGGCGGACGCCGCACCGCTGATCCCGCGCGCCGGAGGGGAGGCCTTCGAGTCGTTCGACGACCTCCTCGAAGAGGACGCGCGAGCAGCCGCGGAGCCCCCGCCGGACTCGCGCTACGAGACGTTCGACGAGCTGATCTCCGAAGACTCGCCCGCGGAGCCGGCGCTCGCGCCGGAGCGGCAGGCCGACGCACTGGCGGAGGCCGAGGAGCCCAACGGGGAGATCGCCTCGGAGGACGAGGTGGAGCCGCCCCCGGCGGCGCCGCCCGCGCCTCCGGCCGCGCCCGCGCGGTCGCGGAAGGCGGCCATCACACCGCCTGAGCCCGCCGCGCCGGCGACGCCGCCGAGCGCTGGCGCTCCGGCCGCAGGGCCGGCGCGCCGCAAGCGGAAAATCTCTTTCGTCTAGGGACTGGAGTCAGCCGTGGAGCATCTCGCCACCTTCGGATTGGACCGCGACCCGTTCGGCTGCGACCCGCAGCTCCTCTGGTACTTCGAGAGCGCGGGCTTCGCCGCCGCCACGCAGCGCCTTCACCGCGCCGCCATGCAGGCGAAGGGGCTTTGCGTCGTCACCGGCCGCGGCGGCGTCGGCAAGACGATGCTCGTGCGCCACCTGCTGCACGTGCTCGAGGAGGAGGTCTTCGAGGCCAGCATGCTGGTGGCGGTGCCAGGCGTCACGGATCTGCGCTGGCTGCTCACCCGCTGGGCGCAGCAGCTCGGCGTCGAGGCGCCGGCGGCGGATCTCGCCGGCGTGCTGGCTCAGGTCTACGAGCAGCTCGCGATCGTGCGGGAGGACGGCCGGAGCTCGGTGCTCATCATCGACGAAGCCCAGGTGCTCGCGGAGCGCGGGATCCTCGCGGAGCTGCGCGGCCTCCTGAATCTCGAGTACGAGGAGAAGCGGCTCGTCACGGTGATCCTGGTCGGGTCGCCGGCGTTGGGCGACGCGGTCGGGGCCGAGCCCGCGCTGCGCGACCGGCTCGACCTGCGGGTCGCCCTCCAGCCGATCCAGCTCAAGGAAGTTGTTGGCTACGTCCATCACCGGATCCGCGCTGCGGGCGGCAACCCGGCCATCTTCGAGTCGAGCGCGATCTCCATGCTCACCAAGGCATGCGGCGGCCTGCCGCGCCGCATCAACGCGATCGCCGACGGGGCCCTCTACGCGGCCCACGAGAGCGGGCGCGTGAGCGCGACCGCCGCGGACGTCGAGCGCGCGACCGCGGACGTGGACGCGGTGCTGGAGCCGCAGGCGAGCGCCAGCGGCGAGCAAGTCCCCCGCGTCGAGCGCGCCGCGCCGATGCCGGCCGCGACGGCGCGGCGACGCGAGGCGCCTCTCGCGGCCGTTCAGCCCATGCCGAGCGACGGCGACAACGATCTAGAACTGGGGGAGGTGGTCGCAGAGCCGACCGGCCGCCGCGGCGCCGCCGCGAACACCGTGATCCTCGGCGCAGCGCGCAGCCTCGACGACACGACCGACTTCGCCGCCGCCGAGCCGGGCAGGGAGTTTCGCATCGACGACACCGGCGAGCTCGAGGACCTGTTCGCCGACATCGTGGACGAATGACGCCGGGCCCCCGCCGATTGCGGCGTCCCCGGCCGCGCGCCACCATGCTCTCCGCGCGCGAGTAGCTCAGCTGGTAGAGCATCGGCTTCCCAAGCCGAGTGTCGCGGGTTCGATTCCCGTCTCGCGCTCCAGACCTGCGCGCTTCCTGCCATCGGCAGGGTCGCGACGCCTCGCGGTAGTTCGGATTCGTGGCTTTCGGCGCCCAACACCCGTTTGACGGGTGACTGAGAGTCGTTCGCAACTCCCCCGCCCCACTGAAAAACTGCTGGAAAACCGGACCCCCTGATGGCAGTGTGCGCGCCAACGCGGCCATTCCGGCTGCGCGTTTCTAGGGGACTTCCCAAGTGAAGCGACACACCTCCAGCGTCGCCGTTGCGGCGCTCGTTCTTGCCGGAAGCTTGGCGGCTTTCGCCCAAGACACGCAGCAAGGTCAGCCAGCTCCGGCCGCGGCCACGCCGGCGGACGAAGCCGAAGAGATCATCGTCACGGGTTCGCGCATCAAGCGCGCAGATCTCGTGGCGAGCAGCCCGGTCTCCGTAGTCGATTCGACGGAGCTCAGCTTGACGACGACTGTGAGCGTCGAGGACGTGCTGCGCGAGATGCCGCAGGCACTGCCGGGCATCACGACCGGCGTGAACAACGGAAATCCCGGCGTTGCGACCGTCAACCTGCGCAATCTCGACGACGAGCGCACGCTCGTGCTGGTCAACGGGAAGCGCATGATCGGGTACGACAGCGAGGGCATCGTCGATCTGAACAACATCCCCACTCCGCTGATCGAGCGCGTCGACATCGTCACCGGCGGAGCCTCGGCGGTCTACGGCTCGGACGCGATTGCGGGCGTCGTGAACTTCGTGCTGAAGGACGACTTCGAGGGCGTCCAGGTGGACTTCAACTACGACAACGCCCTGCGTGGGGGCGAGACCACCAAGAACTTCACGGTCACGCTGGGCGGGAACTTTGCCGATGAGCGCGGCAACGCGACGCTGTTCGCCGGCTGGACCGATCGCGAGCCCGTGAGCCAGGGCAATCGCTGGTTCTCCGAGCGCGCGATCACGACCGCCAGCGGAGGCTTTGGCGGCTCGTCGACGGACACCAACGGCAACATCCTCTGCATTCCCAGCTGCCGAGGTCCAGGCGGGAGTTTTGGCCCGCAGACCTTCGTCGGCTTCGCATCCGCCAACGGCGACCTCCAGCCTCGCGGCTCGCGGCGCTTCAACTTCAACCCCTTCAACCTGCTGCGGGTGCCTCAGGAGCGCTACCAGGCGAGCTTCCTCGGGCACTACGACCTCACGGAGTGGCTGACTGCCTACGCGGAAGGCCATTACTCGCAGCAGCAAGTCGACACGGTCATCGCACCGTCCGGAACGTTCTTCTCCACGTTCGACATCCCGTTCGACAGCATCTACCTGACCCCGCAGGCGCAGCTGGTGATCTTCGACCGCGACGGCGACGGCGTCTTCGACGCGAGCTTCGATTCGAATGGGGATGGGAGTGTCGGTGCCGGCGATGTCGCATCGGTCGGCTTCGGTCGCCGTACGATCGAGATCGGCCCCCGGATCACGCGAAATCGCACCCAGGCCTATCAGGTGCTGGTCGGTGTCAAGGGCGACATCCCCTTCTTGGACGGCTGGGACTACGACGTCTCGATCCAGCACGGCCGGACCGAGCTGTCGCGCGTGTTCGAGAATGACTTGGCGGGCGAGCGAGTGCAGGACGTGCTCACGTCGAGCAGCCCGTTCTTCAACCCGGGCGCCGTCGAGGGCGGTACCTGTTTCTCTGGGGCCGCCGCAGGTTGCGTGGTCGGCAGTCTCTTCGGGGATGGCAGCCTGAGTTCGGCCACGGCTTCCTACATCGCGCTGCAGATCAACGAGGAGATCTACACGACGATGGACGTCGCCACGGCGTCCGTCTCGGGCAACCTCGGCGAGACCGTGAAGGTGCCGGGGGCCAGCCCGATCGAAGTCGCTTTCGGCGCGGAGTGGCGGCAGCAGAAGTCGGAGTCGTTCCCCGACGACTGCTACAGCACGCCGGATTGCAGCATCGGCTTCGGATCCACGTCGCCGGTCTCCGGCGAGTACAACGTGAAGGAGGTCTTCTTCGAGACGATCGTCCCACTGCTCGAAAACCGGCCCTTCCTGGAGTCGCTGAAGTTCGAGGGCGCCTACCGGTACGCCGACTACTCGACGGCCGGTGGCGTGAGCGCTTGGCGCGTCGGCGGCGACTACGCGCCTGGCGAGTTCCTCGACGGTTTGAGGCTTCGCGTGAACTACCAGGAGGCGGTGCGCGCGCCGAACATCTTCGAGCTGTTCTTCCCGGTCACGCCGGGCCTCGACAACGCGGCGGGCGATCCTTGCGCGGGCTTCGCGGAGCAGAACGGGGGCGTCCCCGATCCCGTGACTCAGTTCGTGCGCGACCAGTGCGTTGCGGACGGGGCCCCGGCAACAGCCTTCACGCCGATCGGCGGCGGGCTGTACGCGACCGCGGTGCCGGATGTGATCGCCGGACAGATCAACATCTACCTCGGTGGAAACCCAGACCTCGGTGAGGAGACGTCCCACACCCTCACTGTGGGCGGCGTCTACCAAGCGCCGTGGCTCGAAGGCTTGACGCTCACGGTCGACTGGTACCGCGTGGACATCGACGAGGCGATCTCCAGCGTCCTCGCCTCGGACGTCCTGGCAGCCTGCTACGACCCTGCGGTGAATGCGCTCTGCAACCTGATTCAGCGGAATCCGCTGACCGGCGGTCTCGTTGGCGGCCCCGAGGCGGGCATCTTCGAAACCGAGCAGAACATCTCGACCCTCGAGGTATCCGGCGTCGACTTCGGCGTGCAGTACGACCTCGACCTCGGCAATGCGGGTCACGTCGATTTCGACTTCGTCGGGACCCACGTGCTGCAGTACGACTACCGGTCGTCCTCGATCTCGCGCCTGAACAAGTGCGCGGGGACGTTCGGATCGATCTGTGATCCGCCGAACCCGACATTGCGCACGACGCTGAGCGCGACCTGGTACATCGGCGACTTCCTCATGCGCGCACGCTGGCGATACATCAGCGACACCGAGGGCGACTCGTCGCTGGATACCGACGGCGATGGGGTGTTGGACGCCTGCATCAAGCCGTTCTGCACCATCAACAACACGCACTACCTCGACTTCGTGGTCGGCTGGACGCCGAGTGAGACCGGCTTGCTCGGCGGCCTCGAGGTCCAGGTGGGCATCGAGAACGTGTTCGATGAGGATCCGCCGATCGTGGGTCAGGAGGCGGGCACGACCACGCAGAACAGCGGGAACACCTACCCCGGCGCCTATGACACGATCGGGCGCACGCTGACGCTCTCGCTGACGAAGAAGTTCTGATCCCAATGAGGCTGAGGGAGGGAGCGTGGCTCTTGCTGCTGCTCCCTCTCTCAGCGGCAGGGGAGTCGCCGGAGACTCTCCTGACCTGTCGCAAGATCGAATCCGCGACGGAGCGGCTCGCCTGCTACGACCGCGTGGTCGATCGCGCGACGACTGAGTTGACGCCCGAGGCGGCCCCGCTGCCGCCTCGGGCGTCGTCGTCTCCAGCCGGCGCGACGGCCGAGGCCGAGAGCGACCGCGCAGCGCTACGCGAGCGCGGGTTCGGGCGCTCGACCGAGCGTGAGGATCGGGTGCTGCGCGAGGCCTACGGCGCGGAAGAGCCGCCCTCGGAGATCACCGCGGATGTCGTGGGCGTGCGCCGCACGGGCGACCAGACGGTCGAGTTCACGCTACGGAACGGACAGGTGTGGCGGCAGCGAGAGGCCGAGGCCTTCGCGTTGCGCGCCGGGGACCGGGTCGTGATCGAGACCGGCGTCTTCGGCGGATACTACGCGCGCCGCGACGGCGGAGGTCGCCGGACGTCGGTGAAGCGGGTGCGGTAGCGGAAGCGCGCCCGCCTGAGAGCCGCGCGGACCCATTCGATCGCGCAGCGGCGCGGCGGGCAGCCAGCTCGGGAAGGCTCGCACGAGGATGTCGGAGCGACCGGCAGATCGTCGTCCCGCCCTTGCGATCCACGGCGGCGCAGGGCGCATCCTGCGCGAGCGGCTTTCGCGAGCGCATGATGCCGAGCTGCGGGGCGCGGTCGCAGCGCTCCTCCGCGAGGGGCTCGCGAGACTCGCCCGCGGTGAGCCTGCGCTCGACGTCGTACAGCAAGTCGTGACGGCGCTCGAGGACGATCCCAACTTCAACGCGGGGCGCGGCTCCGCACTCACGAGTGACGGGGCCGTCGAGATGGACGCGGCGCTGATGGGCGGCGCGCGGCGGATCGTGGGCGCGGTGGCGTGCGTGCAGCGCGTGCGCAACCCCATCGCGCTCGCGCGCCGAGTGCTCGACGAGGGGCGCCACGTCCTGCTGGCGGGTGAGGGCGCCGAACGCTTCGCGCGGGAGGCCGGGCTCGCTCTCGCGGATCCCGCTGCGCTCATCACACCCGAGCGCCGCGCCGAGCTCGCGAGCGCTCAGGCGAGCGGTCGCTTGAGTCTGGACCGCGACGAGCCCGGGGCGCTCGGAACCGTCGGTGCCGTCGCCCGCGACGCCGAGGGTCACCTGGCGGCCGCCACCTCCACGGGCGGCATGACCAATCAGCGGCCCGGTCGCATCGGCGACTCGCCCATTCCGGGCGCTGGCACCTGGGCCGACGACACGACCTGCGCAGTCTCGGCGACCGGCCATGGCGAGGCATTCGTCCGCGCCGCCTTCGCGCACGAGGTGGACGCTGCGATCCGCCTCGCCGGCCTCTCGCTGGCCGCCGCATGCGAGCACGCCCTCGCGCGAATCGCCGCGCTCGGGGGCACGGGCGGCTGCGTAGCCGTCGGCCGCGAGGGTGCAGCGCTCGCACGCTTCAACACCCCCGGCATGGTGCGCGGCTGGGCTTGCTCCGGGGCATCTCCCGTGGTGGCCTTGTACGGAGACGAGCCGTGACGCGCGCCGCCCTCGGCGCGCGGGCCGCGATCACACCGTGGCGTTCTCGGATGGGCACCGGGCCTAGGGGACGCCCCTCACGGCAGCGGCGGCACACCCGGGTCGCGCTGGACCCCGAAGGTGTTGAGGGCCATCGCGACGAGGTGGTACTGCCCGATCGTGAACACGAGATCCATGAGCTGCTGGCGATTCCAGGTCTTGGCGAGCTCTTCCCAGGTCCCGTCGGAGATCATCTGATCGCCGTGCAGCTCGTCGGCCGCACGGATCACCGCGGCGTCGCCGGCGCTCCAGCCCGGCGCGCCGGGGCCCAGGGCGATTCGCGCGATCTCCTCGTCGCTGATGCCGCAGCGGCGCGCGATCAGCACGTGCTGGCCCCACTCGTACTCGCTCTTGCACAAGTAGCCGACGCGCAGGATCGCGAGCTCGCGCTCGCGGGCCGGCAGCGTCGACTTGCCGAGCACGTGATTGCCGAACACGAGCCAGCGCCGCATCAGCTCCGGGTGGTGCGCAAGCGTGGCGAAGATGTTGAGCAGGCGGCCGCCGCCGAGTCCGCCGCCGGCGAGCTTCGCGAGCTGCTCGCGCGCCTCGGGGTCGGCCTTGTCCGGGTCGAGCGGCTCGATGCGGGGCTGGGTCAATCGCATGGCGCCTCCCATGCGGCGCGCGTCACGCCGCGTCCAAGATGTCGATCAGCTCGCTGCGGCTCGGCCCAAGGTAGGGCTCTTCACGCTGCGCGCGCGCCTGATAGATCTTCAGCACGCGCTGGAGCAGCTCCGGGCGGCGCATCAGGTCGCCGGGCGGATCGAGCAGGTTGAAGCCCCGCGAGAAGGCGCGCAGCACGGTGGCGTCGAGGCGCAGCGCCGGGATCAGTCCGTGGCGCAGCAGGTCGCGCATGTAGGCGCGCGGGTCGACGGCATCGCCCCGGGCGGGCGAAGGTGCCGCGACCTCGCCGCGCAGCTCGGCGGCCCACGTGGCCGCGTCGCGATCCTGGGCGACCGCGAGCTGATACCACGGCGCAATCTCGCGCTCGGTGGCCGCCTCCAGCGCGCGCGCCGCCGCGAGCACGTCACCTCCGCTCGCCGCGAGCGCGTCCGCCAGCAGCCACGCGTGCACCAGCGCGAAGCTGCAGCCGCGGCCGTAGAGCGGATTCGTGTGGATCGCGGCATCGCCGAGCAGCGCGAGGCCGGCGACGCGCGGCTCGCCCGCGCTGGCGAGGCAGCGCCGCGTGTTCCGCAGGCCGTCCATGCCGTAGACGGGCGTGATCGGCTCCGCGATCGCGGGATCGATCCAGCGCGCGATCACCGGAAATCGTCGCGCCGCCCGCTCGAACGGCGCCTCGCGCAGCAGCGCGCGCAGCGGCTTGTCCTCGGGCGCGGCGGCGAAGGTGATCGAGTAGATGCGCCCGTCGCCGTGGAAGATCGCGTACTTCAGGTAGCCGAGATCGGCGCCGATCGTGGTCTCGCGCTCGGGCGGCTCCACGCCGTCCCGCAGCCTGTAGAAGCGCGAGCAGTAGTAGACGCCGCACGGCTCGCTCGCCTCGTCGAGCGCAGGGAGCCCGGCTGCCGCGAGCCAGCTCGCCATGGGCGAGCGCCGGCCGCAGGCGTCGACGACCAGATCCGCCGAGAGGGTCTCGTCGGCGCCGCCGCCGCGGAGGCGCAGGCCCGCGACGCGCGGCTTGCCCGCCAGCTCGCCCGCCACGACGAGGCCGCGCACTTCGCAGCCGTCCCGCAGCGTCACGTTCGGTTCGCGCAGGACCAGGCGATGCAGCACCCACTCGAAGGTGATGCGGCGGCAGGCGAGCAGCGTGAGATCTTCGTCGCCTGGCTTCGGCGAAGCGTCGTCGATGCCCGGCCGCAGCAAGTTCGCCAGCGGCAGCTCCTCCGCGCCGGCCTCGAGCAGCGCGGCGAGCACGTCGGGCGCGCGGTCGCGGAGCAGATTCCGCAAGCGCGCCAGGAACGCGTGGGAGTGCTTCACCTGCGGCGCGCCGCGGCGATCCCAGCGCGCGAACGCCTCGACGGGAGTGGCCGGCAGAGGCGTCGCGTCGCGCTCGAGCAGCGTCACCCGCTGGCCGGAGCGCGCGAGGGCCAGCGCCGCGCCCAGCCCCGCGATGCCCGCTCCGGCGATGGCGACGTGCAGGCTCACAGCGCCCCGTCCGCGCGCAGTGCCGCGAGCATGCGCTCGGAGAGCGCGCGGTGCGTCTCGCGCTCGTAGAGCAGCGGCTGGTCGCCGCGCCAGCTCGCGTCGCACTCCGGCTGCCACGGGAAGTGGCCGCTCGGATCCGGCCAGAAGCACTGCAGCGCGGGAAGCGCCGCGCGCTGGTAGTGCCACGCAGCGTTGCCGAGAAAAGGCGGGATCCACTTTGCCGCGACCTCGCGGAACGCGATCGGCAAACCCTCGATCACCCCGTGCAGCTCGCCGCCGGCCTCGAAGCGCGCGCCGGCGCGAACGCGCTCGCCGAGCGCATTCAGGAGCGGCGAGAGCACGCTGAAGTCGTTGCCGAACACGATCAGCTCGGGGTGCTCGAAACGCTCCAGCAAACCGATCGTATGGACCCAGCCCGCCGCCTCGGGGGTCGGCGGGATCATCACGAGATGCCAGCCGTAGCGGGCGATGTGCTCGCGCACCCGGGCGTCGACGTCGGTCTGTTCTTGCACGAGCGCCGACGGTAGCTGCGCCGCGCGCGAGATCACCGGCGCAGCCGGCGCCGGCGGTCACTGGAGCAGCGCGAGCAGGTCCTCACGAGTCAGCTCTGCGCCGGCGCCGCCGTCCAGCGCCGAGGCCGCGAGCGCGCGCTTGCTCTCCTGCAGCGCGAGGATGCGCTCCTCGACCGTGTCCTGCGCGACCAGCCGGTGCACGAGGACGGGTCGCTCCTGCCCGATGCGGTGGGCGCGATCGGCCGCCTGGTCCTCCACCGCCGGGTTCCACCAGGGATCCAGCAGGAAGACGTGGTCGGCGGCGGTGAGGTTGAGGCCGGCGCCGCCGGCGCGCAGCGAGATCAGGAAGACCGGCGGCCCGCTCTCGGACTGGAAGCGCGCCACCACCGCGCCGCGGTCGCGGGTCGTGCCGTCGAGGCGCACGAAATCGAGGTCGGCATCGCGAAGCAGCGGCTCGACCAGGTCGAGCAGGGCGGTCCACTGGGAGAAGACGAGCGCCTTGTGCCCGTTGGCGGCAACCGTTTCGAGCCGGTCCACGAGCAGCTCCAGCTTCGCGCTCGCGCCCTCCTGCTGGCCCGGCACGAGGCGCGGGTGGCAGCACGCCTGGCGCATGCGCAGCAGCGCCTCGAGCGCCTCGAGCACGCTGCCGCCGCGCGCCAGCTTCTCCAGCAGCTCGGGCTTCGTGGCGGCGCGCACGGCGTCGTAGACCGCACGCTCGGCGTCGGAGAGCACGCAGTGCAGCACCACGTCCGTGCGCGGCGGAAGCTCCGGCGCCACCTCCGCCTTGCGCCGCCGCAGCACGAATGGGCGCAGCCGCTCGCGCAGGCGCTGGGCTGCCTCCACGTCTCCGCTCGCGATCGGCTTCGCCACCCGCGCCTCGAAGTCGGAGCGCCCGCCGAGCAGCCCCGGATTCAGGAAGTGCATCTCGCTCCACAGCTCTTCGAGGCGGTTCTCGACGGGCGTGCCGGTGAGCGCGACGCGGCGTTCGGCGCGCAGTGCGAACGCCGCGCGCGCGGTTTGACTGTTCGGGTTCTTGATCGCCTGCGCCTCGTCGAGCACTACCAGCTCCCACGGCACGGCGGCGAGCGGCGCGGCGTCGCGGCGCAGCAGCGCGTAGGTCGTGAGTGTCACCGGCGCCTGATCCTCCAGCTCCCGCGCCGCGCCGTGATAGACGTGCACCCCGAGCTCCGGCCGGAAGCGCGCGATCTCCTCCTGCCAGTTCGCCAGCAAGCTGGTGGGCGCGACCACGAGCGTGCGCGGTCCGAACGTGGCGAGCGCCTGGAGCGTCTTGCCGAGGCCCATGTCGTCGGCGAGTAGCGCGCCGAGCCCGGCGCGCCCGAGGAAGTGCAGCCAGCGCACGCCCGCGCCCTGATAACTGCGCAGGCGGCTCGCCAGCGACGCCGCGAGCGGCGCCTCGGGCAGCGCGGAGAAGTCGCCCAACAGCGCGGCGAGCCGCTCGAAACCGGGGGGTCGAGGCTGCTCGAGGGCGTCGCACAGCCGCGCGAGGTCGGGCGCCGCGCTCCCGGGTAGGCTGCCGTCCGGCCGGCGCGCGGCGAGCAGGTCCGCGACGAGCGGTCCGAGCTTCGCGAGCCATTCCGCGGGCAGCGGGGCGAAGCCGCCGCCGAGCAGCGGCACGAGCGAGTCGCCGCCGCGCCAGGCGCCGAACACCGCTTCCGCGGTCGCTTCTCCGCCCGCCGCGTTGCGGAAGCGCACGGCGAAGCGCTCGTCGGCGAGCGCGACCTCGGCCGTGAGCGCCGGCGCCACGAAGAACTCGCGGTGAGCGGCGCCCGCGACCTGCACGCTCGCGCGCTCGAGCCGCTCGCAGAAGCGGATCGCATCGCTCGGCGACAGATCCACGCGATGCCCGGGCGCCAGCTCGAGCTGGCGCGCGAGCCGGCGCTCGAGCTCGCGCTCGGCGGCCTCGTCGCGAATCGGGATCGCGCCGCCGAGCACGACCAGCTTGCCCGCGTCGACGCGCGCCGCCGGCGGGTCGCCGTAGACGATCGTCGCGAGCACCGAGAGCGCGTCGCCGCGACGCTCGGTCTCGACGCGCAGGCGCGGCGGCTCGCGCCGGCCGCGGGCGAGCCGCGTGGTCACGATCGTCACGGGCACGCGCTGCTCGAGGTTCGGCAGCACGTCGGCGACCAGCGCGGCCGCGTCGCCGGGCGCGAAGTAGCGCCCGGGCGGGAAGAGCTCGCTCTGCTCGCGGCCGTTGAGCCGCGACGGCGCGATCTCGCGCAGCGTGTCGCCGCACAGCGCGAAGCCATCCGCGAGCGCGCGCGTGATCGGGGGATCCGGATCCACGCGCAGGCGGAAGCCGTCGCCGTCGTCGACCAGGCGCGCGCGCCAGCCCACCGGCTCGCGGCTGGTGCGGATGCGCGCGCCGTCGAGGCGGACGTCGTCGCAGCTCTCGAGCGGCGCGAGCAGCGCGCGCAGCACGCCGCGCGGCAGCGGGCCGCTCGGCGACGCCCCGAGCGCGAGCTCGACGGCGACGTCGCTCTGGGTCGGGCTGACGGCGGGCCCCGGCACGCGCCCGCTGCGCAGCGCCGAGAGCGAGGCGCGGAGCGGCTCCTCGGCCTCGCCGCGCACCACGACGCGTTCGAGCGCGAGTCCCGTGCTCTCGCTGCGAAAGCGGTAGGCGAGGGCGCCCGCGGCCGCGGCGGCCGGCAGCTCGCGCCCTTCCTGCTGCGCGCGCCGCAGCGCGATCACGGCGGCCGCCACGTGCGCGCACGGATCCTCCTCGCCGCCGCAGTCGCACTCCCACTCCGCGTCGTCCACGTACAGCAGCACCGTCGGATGGATCAGCCCGGTGCTCGGGCGCACCCGCAGCACGCGCTCGCCGCCGCTGGCGCGCTCCTGGGTCACGGCGTTCGCGCGCGCGAGCTCGACGCCCGCGGTCCACGCGCCGCGCTCCGCCTCCGCGCGCACTCGCTCGAAGATCGCCCGCACGCGCGCAACGTAGAGGCCGCGCGCGGCGGCCGCAGCGCAGTTGCCGGCGCATGCGCGGTTCCGTAACTCCCGCGGCATGGGCAGCTACATCACGCCGGACGGCTTCCGCCGCCTGCAAGAGGAGGCGGAGCGCCTGTGGCGCGTGGAGCGGCCGCGCGTGACCCAACAAGTCTCCGAGGCGGCCGCGCTCGGCGACCGCAGCGAGAACGCCGAGTACATCTACGGGAAGAAGCGCCTGCGCGAGATCGACGGCCGCCTGCGCTTCCTGCAGAAGAAGCTCGACAGCCTGACGGTCGTGAGCGACCCGCCGCCGCGCCGCGACCGCGTCTACTTCGGCGCTTTCGTCACCGTCGAAGAAGAGTCGGGCGAGAGCGCCGAGTACCGGCTCGTGGGCCCGGACGAATCCGACCCCGCGCGAGGTCTGCTCTCGATCGAGTCGCCGCTCGGCCGCGCGCTGATGGGTCGCAGCGTGGGCGACGAGGTGACCGTGCGCCGCCCGCGCGGCGAGGCCGCAGTCTCGATCTCTGCGATCCGCTACGAGGCCTGAGGAAGCGGGTGGAGTTCTTCCCCAACTACAACGCGGGGCGAGCGGAGCGGCCGGGCGACTGGGCGCGAGCGCGCGAGGCGGAGGGCTGGCACGGCCTCGCGGCCAGCGACCACCTCGTGACGCTCGGGCTTGCCTACCCGCACCTGTGGGTCGTGCTCACCGAGATGGCCTGCGCGACGCGCGAGATCCCGATCACCTCGTCGTTCGCCAACAATCTGTTCCGCTCGCCGGTCGAGTTCGCCCAGGCAGCGCTCACGCTGAATCGCGTGGCTGGGGGGCGCTTCGAGGCCGGCCTCGGCGCCGGTTGGGTCGAGGACGAGATCCGGAGTCTCGGCTGGCGCTTTCCGCCGGGGCCCGAGCGCGCGGGCATGTACGTCGAGGCGCTGCAGATCGCGCGAGAGCTGCTCCACACCGGCCGCTGCCGCTTCGCGGGGAAGCACTATCAGGTGGACGTGGGCGAGCCGGGGCTCGCCGATCTCGCGAGCCCGCCGCCGCTGCTGGTGGGCTCTGCGGGCGGACCGCGCACGCTGCGCGAGGTGCCGCGCCTCGTGGATCGGATGGAGGTGAAGCCGAACGCGCCGGCGACGCGCGGCGGAGCCCTCGACCTCGGGAAGTACGGCGCCGTGTCCGAGGCCGATGTGCGCGACGCGGTGGCGCAGGTGCGGCGCGTCCGCGAGGACGCCCCGCTCGGCACCTTCGTGCTGGTGGGAGCGGTGCCGGCGGCGCAGGCGGAAGCGCTGCGCGCTCCGTTCGGGCGCGGCTTCCTCTCGCGCTTTCTCGGCGAGCCGGCCGCGGTGGCCCAGGCTCTCTGCGACCTCGAGGGCCTCGGCTTCGGGCGCGTGCAGCTCACCGAGATCGCGCCCGGAACGCTGGAGCGACTGCTGCCGCACCTCCCCCTGCGCCGGCGCTGATCGCGCGCGGCGACGGCGCCGCCGAGCCCCGTCGGAAGGGGTCAAGTCGCGGCAGCCAACCGGCGAAAAGCCGCGGGAGAACTCCCTCTTTCGCGCGCGAGGTTCGCATGGCGGGATCGCCCCGGGTTCAGCTTTCGCTCAAGGGCCGCTTGCTGAGCGAGGTCGCGTTCGCGGGGCCCCAACTGCGCATCGGCCGCATGCGCGAGAACGACGTGGTCGTGAACAACCTCGCCGTGAGCCGCTTCCACGCCGTGCTGCGCCGGGAGGGCGAAGGCTTCGCGCTCGAAGACCTCGGCAGCGAGAACGGCACCCAGCTGAACGGCAAGCGGATCACCGGCAGCGTCCCGATCGAGGCGGGCGACGTGATCCAGCTCGGGAAGTACGAGCTGCGCATCGCGGCGAACCCGGGCGTGCAGATCGCCGGCGCGCCGAAGGCGAAGGCGAGCGACGCGTGGGACGCGTCGCAGACGTTTCTCGCGCTCGAGCCGCCTGCAGCGCCGGCGGCCGCGAAGCCCGCCGCGGCGCCGGCCGCGTCCGCGAAGCCGATGATCCCGCCGTCGCCGCTGGCGAGCGCGAAGCCCGCTCCCGCGCGCTCCGCGGCGCCCGCGCCCAGCGCGGCTCCGGCGCTTAGCGCGGCGCCCGCCGTCGCGCCGAGCGCTCCCTCGCCGCAGGCGGTCGAGGAGGAGCTCGCGCTGCCGATGCTCGATGCGATCGAGCTCGAGCCCGAGGCCGAGTCGCAGGCGGCCGCGCCCCCGGATCCGGACGGCGTGTTCGCGTTCGGCGAGGACGAGATCGCCAGCGAGGTGCCCGAGCCGCCCAGTGCCCGCGCGGAGACGCCGCCGCCGGCGACCCCGAATCCCGAGCACACTTCGCTGTTCGACTTCGGCGCGCCGGAGCCCGCGGAGGTACCCGCCGCCGCGCGGATCGCGACGTCAGCGGGAGCGCAAGGCGCTCCACCGGCCGAGGCCGCACGCAAGCTCTACGCCGGCCTGATCGTGCAGCGGGACGGCAAGCTCCATCTGCTGCGCACCTGGGAGGACGGCGACCTGTGCGCGGGCCGTGCCCCCGAGTGCGAGATCGTGCTCGCCGACGCCGGCGTGTCCCGTCGCCACGCGATCTTCACGCGCAGCGGCGGTCGCCACGTCGTGCGCGATCTCGACTCCGTGAACGGGATCTACGTGAACGGACAGCGCACCAAGCAGCACGAGCTCTCCGTCGGCGACGTGGTGCGCGTCGAGTGCTTCGAGCTCACCTTCGTGCTCGACCACTCGCCGATCGGCAGCGAAGTCAGCGGCCCCAAGCTGGCGCCGGCCAAGCCTCAGGCTGCGGCGCATGCGACCCAGTTCTCGCTGGAGGCTCCCGCGCGCGAGAGCGAGGACACGTTCGAGGTCGACGCGGTCGCCGCCGACCCTGTCGCTCCGGTGCCCCACTACGCGCCCGCGGCCTTCGAGGAGACGACCGACGGCTTCGAGATCCTGCCGCCTGCCGACGACCCGCTGATGGGCGCCGCCCAGACCGCCGAGTCCGTGCTCTCGCCCGATCTGGCGGAGTCCGACTTGCTCAGCGGCGAGGCTTTCGACGACGACGAGAAGGACGCGACGCTCGGTCGCGTGTCCGAGGCGTCCGCGCCTCGAGCTGCGGCGCTGGCTGCGGAGCTACCGCAGAGAGCCCGCGCGCTTCACCTCCGCCTGGTGGTCGACACGGCGCAGCTCTCGCCGCGCGCGCGCACGGCCCTCGCAGCCTTGGTCGAAGAGGGCGTGGAGCTGAGCGCGCGGCTCTCGCTCGCGACCGAGGACTGAGCGGCTAGCTGGCCTGCGCGCGCCCTCGCGCGAGGACGCCGGCGCGCCGCTCGGCGATGTCCTTGGCCGAGACCGAGCGCACGTGCTCGTTCGAGAGCTTCACCTCGAGCGCGCGCGCGTCGCCGTAGTTGATCGCGTAGCCCTGGTCGATCATGCGCTTGTAGCCCTCCACCGCCCCGGGCACGCAGGAGAGCATGTCGCTCGCGAGCTGGCGGCAGGTGGGCAGCAGCTGGTCGCGGGGAACGACGCGCGCGAGCAGCCCCCAGCGCTCGGCCTCGTCGGCGCTGACGTAGTTGCCCGTGAACGACACCAGCTTCGCGCGCGAGGGCCCGAGCACGCGCGAGAGCTTCTGCGAGAGACCCCAGCCGGGCAGGATGCCGACACGGGCGTGGGTGTCCGCGAAGCGCGTCTCGGGGCAGCCGATCAAGACGTCGCAGGCGAGGGCGAGCTCGAAGCCACCGGTCACCGCGACTCCGTTGATCGCGCCGATCACGGGGTGCGGGTACGCCTCGATCGTCTCCACGAGCCCGTGCGAGAGTCCGCCGGCTTCTCCCTCACCGCCCGCGCCAGGCCCGCGCTCGCCCATCTCCTTGAGATCGAGCCCCGCGCAGAACGCCTTGCCGGCGCCCGTCAGGATCACGGCGCGGACGCTCGCGTCCTTCTCCAGCTCGCGGAACGCGTCGCGCAGAGTGCGGCGCAGCGCGGCGTTCAGCGCGTTGCGCGCGTCGGGCCGATTCATCGTGAGCGTGGCGACGCCTTCGGCGCGCTCGACCAACAGGACGGGCTGGGACATCGCGGCTCCTCGCTTGGGGCGCGCAGGATACGCCGGTTGTCGCTACGGCGCGCTCAGGGCGGAGCCCGGCCGACCGATCGGGAGAGCGGTTGGAAGGACTCATGCGACGCATCGTTCTCGTCCTCGCAGCCCTGCTCCTGCTCGCGGCGGTGATTCCCGCGCACGCGTGGAAAAGCGAGTCTGCCCGCGCCGTGGTCACCATCGCCGAGGTGATCGAGAAGGCAGAGGAGGGGGACTACCTGACCATCGAGGGTGAGATCCGCGAGGTGCGCTCGGGACCGGGCTCGCTGCGGATCGCGGTCGTCGAGGACGAGACGGGCGAGGTGCTCGTCGCCGTGGCCGAGTACCTGCGTCGAGAACTCGAAGCGACGCCCGGCGAAAGTCCGGTCGGCGTGCGCGTGCGCGTCAGCGGCGAGTGGGAGCACGGCTACCTGAAGCAGGAGCTCTGGGTGATCCGAGCCAGCGCGGTGGAGCGCCTGGAAGATCTCTGAAGGCAGGCGCCGCCGTCAGTCGGCACCTGCTGCCTGCGCGAGCCGCGGCTCCCACGCGAGCAGCACCCCGAGCGTCCACGCGCCCAGCGCGGTTCCGACCGGCGCGAACGGGAGCAGCAGGGCGCCGCACAGGCAACCGAGCGTGCGCGCCCAGGCGCGCCGCCGGCGCAGCCCGAAGCCGAGGGCGAGCCAAGGCGCGCCGAGCAGGGCGAGAGCGGCGACGCCGGCGCCGCCCACGGCGAACGCCCACGCGGGACGCTCGGGCGCGAACATCAGCGCGCCGCTCAGCACGACGCTCGCGCCGAGCGCCGCGGCCAGCGCAGCAGCGCCGAGCAGCGTGTGCACGCGCCCGAGCAGCTGCAGGTGGGGCGCGAGCTTCCTCGCGCGTTCGATTGCGCGCAGCGCCGCAGCGAACTCGCGCTCGTCGTCGCGCGGCTGCGCTTCGCTGCGCGGCCGCACTCGCGCGAGGGCATCGGTCCATTCCCGCGGCGCGCTCACGCGTGTCCTCCCGCGGCGACGACGATCTCGCGCCCGCTCATCGCCGCCACGTTGTGCGCACCGTGCAGGCGCTTCAGCTCCTCGAACTCGCGGCGCGCGCCCTCTTCGATCGCCTCGCGCCGCAGCGCGCGGATGCGCTGGGTCGTCTCGTCTCCTGCGCCGAGCTCGCGCTCGAGCGACGCAGCCGCCACGGATCGCTGCACGTGCATGCGCACGTTCTCCAGCGCCTGCACGTCGGCTTCCACCGAGAGGCCGTCGAGGGCCTCGTGCATGCGCCGCCGCGCGCGCGCGCTGGCGAGCGAAGCGAGCATGCGGCCCTTCTCGTGCTCGAGCGCCTTGATCTCCTCGCGGAAGCGCATCAGGTTGCGCTTCGCCTCCTCCGCCTCGCCGCGCAGCGTCTCGACCTCGCGCTCCACGCGCTCGACGTCGGCTTGCACGTTCTGCTTGTGCTGCACCAGCGCGAGGCCGGCGGAGTCGTCGCTGCGCGACAGCGCGCGGCGGATGTCGTCGATCGTGCGCGACAGCTCGTGGCGCCGCTCGGCGAGCTCGGCCTCGAGCTTGTTGCGCGTGTAGAGGATGCCGGCGACGGCGTCCTTCAGCGCGCGGTACTGCCCGAGGCGCTGCTGGATCGCCTGCTCGTAGACGGCGCGCGGATTGCGCTCCTCGCGGTCGCGCACCCAGCCGAAGCCGAGGCCGCGCAGCAGGGAGCCGAGGCGAGCGAAGAAGCCGGGTCGTTCCTGCGAGTCCATGTGTTCCTCCGTGCGGCGCGCGCGGCACCGCGGTTGCCCTGTGCGCGCCTACGCGGCGCGCGTCGGATCGGGTTCACGAGAACGGGCCGTCAGGTCGGAGCGAGCGCGGGGGCGCGGTCTCCGTGGGGCGCGGATCGGTGGGCGCGGGCGCAGAAGGGCAGATGGCGAGGGGCCGGCGGCGGCGAGGCGCCGTGCGTCGCGATCGAGGGCAGGGCGCGCGCGGACGGCGCGGACTTCACGACTCGCGCTCCCCGGCCGCGCCGTCGTGGTCGCCCGCGAGGGCCTCGCGCAGCCCCCGCTCGCGCATCTTCTGCTGGAGGCTCTGGCGCACCATGCCGATCGCGTCCGCGGTGCGCGACACGTTCCCGCCGTGGGCGCGCAGGGCGCGCAGCAGGTAGGCGCGCTCGAACTCCTCGGTGGCGCGCCGCTTCGCCTCGCTGAACGGGAGGCTCGGATCGTCCGGCGGCGCCGCAGCCGCGACGTCGAGCTGGAGGTCGCACGCGTCGATCGAGTCGCCCTCGCTCATCACCGCGGCGCGTTCGAGCGCGTTGCGCAGCTCGCGCACGTTGCCCGGCCAGGCGTGCCGCGCGAGCGCGGCGAGGGCGCCGGGCGTGAGCGACTTCGGGGCGCGCCCGTGTCGCTCGGCGAGCTGGGCGAGGATGCGCTGCGCGAGCGCGGGCACGTCCTCGCGGCGTTCGCGCAGCGGCGGCAGCGCGATCTCCACCACGCGCAGCCGGTAGTAGAGGTCCTCGCGGAAGCGCCCGGCGGCGACCTCGGCCTCGAGGTTGCGGTGGGTCGCGGCGACGATGCGCACGTCCACCTCGATCGGCGTCGTGCCGCCCAGGCGCTCGAAGCGCCTCTCCTGGAGCACGCGCAGCACCTTCGCCTGCGTGGCGGGCGCCATGTCGCCGATCTCGTCGAGGAAGAGCGTGCCGCCATTCGCCGCCTCGAAGCGGCCGACACGCCGCGCGTCGGCGCCCGTGAAGGCGCCGCGCTCGTGGCCAAACAGCTCGCTCTCCACCAGCTCGCGCGCGATCGCGGCACAGTTGACCGCCACGAAGGGGCGCTCGCGGCGCGGGGACAGCTCGTGCAGCGCCTGGGCGACCAGCTCCTTGCCGGTGCCGCTCTCGCCGCGCACGAGCGCGGTCAAGTCGGTGGGCGCCACCTTGCGCAGCGTCTCGAAGACGCGCTGCATCGCAGGGCCGCCGCCGACGATGCCGGCGAGGCCGTAGTCGCGGGCGATGCGCTCGCGCAGCAGGCGGTTGTCCCGCGCGAGCTGCGTGCGCTCGAGCGCGCGCCGCAAGACGAGGCGGATCTCGTCGTTGTCGAACGGCTTCGGCACGTAGTCCTCGGCGCCGAGCCGCATCGCCTCCACCGCGATCTTCTCGCTGCCGTGGGCGGTGATCATCACGACCGGGCACTCCGGCGCGGCCTCCCGGGCGCAGCGCAGCACGTCGAGTCCCGAAGGCCCACTGCCGAGCGCGAGATCGGTGAGCACGAGGTCGTAGGCGCCGTCGCGCAGCCGCGTCAGGGCTTCGCGCCCGTCGCTCGCCTGGGCGACCTCGTAGCCCTCGCGCCGCAAGAGGCCGCTGAGCGCGAGGCGGATGCCCGGCTCGTCCTCGACGATCAGCACGCGCGGCCCCGTCACAGCGCGCCCCCCGGCGCGGGGCGCTTCGCCAGCGTGACGACGAACTCGGCGCCGCGGCCCGGCTCCCCGCCGACCTCGATCTTGCCGCCGTGGGCGTCGACGATCTTCTTCGCGAGAGCGAGGCCGAGACCGGTGCCTCCCTCCTTGGCCGTGAAGAAGGGGTCGAAGAGGCGCGACCGGTGCTCCATGGGGATGCCCGGGCCGTTGTCTCGCACGCGCAGCCAGGCCTCGGTGCCCGCGAGGTTTTCGCCGACGGCAACGTGCAGGTGGGGCGCCGGCGTCTTCGCGTCGCGCATCGCATCGAGTGCGTTCGAGGCCAGATTGATGACGACGCGGCGGAGCTGCTCGGCGTCGCCGACCAGGACGCCAGCGCCGACGTAGTCGGTCTCGAGGCGCACGCCGAGGTCGCGCATGCGGTCGCGCAACGTGGCGAGGGCCGACGTCGCGATCTCGTCGAGGCGCGTGCTCGAGAGATTCAGCTCCTCCTCGCGCGCGAACTTGAGCAGATGCGCGATCGAGCGCTCCACGCGCTCGAGCTCCTGCAGCGCTACCTGCGCGTAGCTCACGTTCTCCGCGGCGGAGGGATCCTCGCCCATCTGCTGCACGAGGCTCTTCGCGGCGGTGATCGGGTTGCGGATCTCGTGGGCGAGCGACGCCGACAGCCGCTGGACGCGCCGCGCCTGCTCGCCCTCGAGGTCGCGGCGCTGCTGCTGCGTCTCCGAGGCGACGCGCGGCCCGACCTCCTGCTCGATCCAGCGCTTGCGCAGCTCCGGGCCGAGGATCGCGCCGATGAAGTGGCAGGCGATGCCGATGCCCCAGAACACCGCGGTCGTGAAGGCACCCATGAAGCCGCCCGAGATCAGGATCCCGAACACGACGAGGAAGTAGACCGTGGCGTGGATCAAGAAGCCGATGCGCGCGTCGGCGGCGCGCTTCGCGTCGCGCAGGGCGCGCTGCTCGGGTGTGAGCGGCGGGCGCGGCATGGGGTAGCCGCGGCGAAGCGAGCGCCGCGCCTCGCGGCGCGCCTCGCGCATCGCGCGGCGCAACTCCCGCCGGTCGCCCGGATGCTCGTCCATTTCGCCCGATCGCAGCATGTCCGGCTGCGAAGAGCAACCGCCATGCCAGCGCCCGCGTCGCTTCTGGAGGGTCCGCGCAGCGAAAGCGCGACCTGAAGCGCAGCAGGTTCCCTGCACCGCTGCAGCTCCGACACTGCACCAACAGCTTCAAGCCGCGGCGAGGGCAGGTCGATTCCGCTCCCCATGGCCCTCGACGTCGTCGCCCTCCTGGCGCTCTTCGCGTTCGCGTGGTTGGGCGCCCACCGCGGCGGCCCGGAGTCCGGGGTTCGCTTCCTAGGCCTCGCGCTGGCCTATGGCGGCGCCTTTCTTGCCACCCGGTTCGCGGGCGGCGCGCTGGCCGGCGCCCTCGACATCGCGCCTTGGATCGGCCTCGCGGGCGCCGGGATGCTGGGCTTCCTCGCCGCGCAGGCGGCGGTCGAGGTGGCGGCGCGCAAGTTGCGGAGGGCGGCCGACGAGCTCTCGGACGGGTCGCGCGTCGCAGGGGCCGCCTTCGGCATCGCGCGCGGGGGCCTCTTGCTCCTGCCGGTGCTGTGGCTCGCCGGCTTCATCGAGAGTATGCGCGCCCTCGACGCGGGCGCCGGGCTGCCGGACCTCTCGGGCGCGCGCTCGGCGGCGGTCGGGCGGGCGGTGGCCGGGGCGGCGGCGGAGCGCATCGCCGACAACGCGGACGGCGCCGCGCGCGTGACGGCGAGGTTCGTGGCACAGCCGGGCGAGAGCGTCGCGGCGCTGAGCGCGGTCGCCACCGATCCGCGCCTGCGCGCGCTCCAGGCCGACGCCGGATTTTGGAACGACCTCGAGCGCGGCGACGTGGAGGGCGCGCTGGCGCGGCCCACGTTCGCGGAGCTGGCGCGCGATGCTGCGCTGCGCGAGAAGCTCGCGGCGCTCGGTCTGGTCGACGAGACCAGCGCGCTCGACGCCGAGAAGTTCCACGCCGAAGTGGCGGCGGTGATGGCCGAGGCCGGCCCGCGCATCCAGCGCATCAAGGCCGACCCGGCGTTCCAGGAGCTGCTCGCCGACGAGGCCCTGCGTGCGCGCATCCAGGCAGGCGACCCGTTCGCCGTGCTGGGCGACCCGCGCGTGCAGCAGCTCGTCGCGAACGCCACGCGTTAGGGGATCAGCGCAACAGCACGTCGCAGAGCGTGCGCACGCGGCGGACCAGGCGGCCGAGCGCGTTGGTGTGGATGTTGCGGCGCAGCGCGACGAGCACGCGCCGCTCGAGCGCGTAGCGCGTGAGGCGCGCGCGGCCCGGGCCCGCGGATGCCGGTGCGATCGCTGCGAGAGACCTGCGGAGCTCGGCACCGGAGACGCCCCAGGCGGCGAGGTCTTCGTCGGCGAGGCGCGCGGCGATCTCTCGGCACTGCCCGAGGCGCGCGGGATCGGCGGCGAGCGCCGCCGCCCACTTGCCGATCGACTGGGTGGTCGGCCGCTTCTCGCGGTCGACGGTGACGGGGTCGCCGAGGCCGGCCGCGACGGGCCGCGTGGGCCCCTCGGCGTCGCCGTACTCGACCATCCGCGGATCGAAGGCGATCCCCAGGAACTCGCAGATCTCGCGCAGGTGCTTCTCCGGGTCGCGCACCAGCTCCTCGTAGCGGACGTGCAGGAGGGGAACGGGGCGGGTGCGCAAGAAGCGAGCGATCGCCGGGACGTAGCGCTCGAGCACTGGATTTCGGGCGTGGGCGGCCAGCCCGTCGCCGGCGAAGAACGAGTCGACGTAGGACGACCAGATCGCCATCGGGTGGCGGGTCAACACCACGTATCGGGCGCGCGGATACAGCTTCGCGAGGAACTCGAGGACGAGCGCGTAAGCCGGCGTCTTGTCGAGGTAAATCCGTCGCCCGCTGGGCTCGAGCGCGCGCCCGTAGAGGTGGTCGGTGAAGCGCCGCAGGCCTTCCAGCCAGTCGGCCTCGCCGCCGGGCAAGCCCGCGACGAACTCGCGCAGGCCGATCTGCGTGATCACCGGGTCGTAGGGCGCCTGCTCGACTCGCTCGTGGAAGCCGAGGTGCGCGAGCGGGGGCATCAGGTGCGGCTCGGGCGGCGCGAGCACGTCCGGGTGCGCGCCGAGCATCCGCGCGGTGAGCGTCGTCCCGGAGCGCGGCGCGCCGATCAGGAAGACGAGGCGCTCCTGCATGGCGAGATCCATCGGCGATCGGGGCTCCGCGCGTGAGTGCCCGAAGCTGCAATTCCGTGATGCCGCTTTGCCGCTGTGCTTCGCAAAGCCGCGGCCGATAATGGCGAAACCGCAGCGGGGTCCCATTGTCCGAGTCGCCTACCGCCAATCTGCGCTTCGACGCGAGCGACAAGCTGCTTTCGGTGGCGTTGATCGCCGTCCTCGGCGTGGTGCTCGCGCAACTCGCGCGCACCTGGTGGAACTCGGATCACATGTCCCACGGCTTCCTGGTTCCGATCGTCTCGTGGTTCATCGCCTCCGGACGCGCGCCGAAGCTCGCCGCGCTGCCGGCCGCGACCGACCGGCGCGGGCTGCTGGCGCTCGGCGCGGCGCTGCTGATCGCCTTCGGGGGCTTGCTCGCTCCGTCGATGACCGTCGCCGGCGTCGGCGTGGTGGGCTGCGTCGTCGCGCTGCTTTGGTTCCGGCGCGGCAGGGCCTGGGTTTCCGCGCTCGTGTTCCCGCTGGCGTTCCTGCTGTTCATGGTGCCGCCGCCGGAGGTGTGGCATCGCCCGCTCGTGGTCTGGCTCCAGACCTGGGCTTCGACCGCGTCGGTCTCCGCGCTGTACACCCTCGGCGTGCCCGTCTACCTCGAGGGCTACATCATCGAGATGGCCGGCGGCCTGCAGGTGGAGGTCGCCGAGGCCTGCAGCGGCGCGACCTCGCTCTACACGCTCACCGCGCTCGGCGTACTGCTGGCCTTCCTGAGTCTCTCGCGCTGGCCGACGCGCTGCGCGCTCGTCGCGCTCGTGCTGCCTGCCGCGCTCGTCGGAAACCTCGCGCGCGTGGTGGTGACCGTGCTCCTCTGTCTCGAGATCGGCCTCGAGCGCGCGACCAGCGGCTGGGTTCACACCGCCCTCGGCCTATTGATCTACGTGGTGGCGGTGGGGCTGTTGCTCGGGGCGGACGCCGCGCTGCGGCGGCTCGAGCGTCCCACCGCAGCATGAGCGCGCTCGCCGAGCGCGTGCGCGCGCTGGGCCTCGCGCTGGGCTTCGATCGCGTGGGCTTCGCGCCCGCTGCGCCCGCCCCGCGCAATGCGTTCCTGCGCGAGTGGCTCGCGCGCGGCTACGCGGGCGAGATGAACTACCTCGCGCGCCGCGTCGAGGAGCGCATCGATCCGCGCCGCCTCGTCGCCGGAGCACGCACGCTCGTCGCGGTGGCGCTGCGCTACCCGCAGGCTGGCGCGCTGCGCGCGCCCGAGCCCGGCGGCGCGCGCATCGCCCGCTACGCGAGCGGCGACGACTACCACGACGTGCTGCGCGAGCGGCTCTCCGCGTTCGAGACCGGGATCGCGACGCTGGCGGGCGCGCGCGTGGCGCTGCGCTCGTACGTCGACACCGGGCCCGTCCTCGAGCGCGCCGCCGCCGCGCGCGCCGGCCTCGGCTGGATCGGCAAGCACACGTTGCTGATCGACCCGCGCCTGGGCTCGTACCTCTTCTTGGGCGTCGTGATCACCGACCTCGCCCTGCCGCCGGATGCAGAGGAGCCCGATCACTGCGGCTCGTGCCGCGCCTGCCTCGACGCCTGCCCGACCGGCGCGTTCCCCGAGCCCTACGTGCTCGACGCCTCGCGCTGCCTCTCGTACACGACGATCGAGCTGCGCGGCGCGATTCCGGAGGCGCTGCGCGCAGCCCAGGGCGATTGGGTGTTCGGCTGCGACGTATGCCAGGCGGCGTGCCCGTGGAACGAGCGCGCGGAGCGGAAGCCCGCGCCCACGAGCGCAGCGAGCGCCGCGCTGCGCGAGCGCTTCGCGCCGCGGCCGTCGCTCGAGAACGCGACGCTCTTGGAGCTGCTCGCGCTGGGCGAGCAAGACTGGCGCAGAGCGACGCGGCGCAGCGCGCTGCGCCGCAGCAAGTGGCGCGGCCTCTTGCGCAACGTGCTCGTGGCGGCGGGAAATCGCGGCGACCCGGCGCTGCGGGACGCGGTGGCGCGCCACGCGACTGGCGCCGATCCGCTGCTCGCCGAGCACGCGCGCTGGGCGCTCGCGCGCATCGACGCGGCGGAGTCCGCGCCGCGGCGCTAGCGGGGCTTTCGCGCCACCAGCCGCGCGAGGGCGGTGAGCTCGGGCTCGTGGAAGAGGCCCTCCTCGAAGCGCAGCGCGCGGAGCGCAGGGAAGAGCGAAGCGAGCTCGCCCGGCGCCAGCAGGAACTCGTGGCGGCGCGGGCCGCGGCCCAGGGAACGCTGCGCGCTCGTGAACGTCTCGTAGACGAGCAGCCCGCCGGGTGCGAGGACGCGCACGATCTCCGCCGCGAGCGGGCGGAAGAGAAAGCGGAACACCAGCACCGCGCCGAGCGAGTCGCTCGCGAAGGGAAGGCCCGCGCGCGTCTCCACGTCGGCGCGGACGGTTGCGACCGCGAGCCGGGCGTCGCGGGCGCGCTGCGCCAGCTCGGCGAGCGCGCCCGCGTCGCGATCGACGCCGACCGCGCGCAGCCCGCCCGCCGCGACGGCGAGCGCGTTGCGACCGCGCCCGCAGGCGAGGTCGAGGACGGGACGCCCGGCCGCGCAGTGGGCAACGCGCGAGAGCTCCTCGCCCAGCAGCGTCGCCGCGCGCAGCGAGCTAAGCGCCACGCGCGGCGGCCACCACGCGGCGCAGCCGCGCGGGGAAGTCGCTCATCACGCCGTCCACGCCGAGGGCGAGCAGCCGCCGCATCTCGTCCTCGTCGTTGATGGTCCAGACGTGGACCTGCACGCCGTGGGCATGGACGAACGCGGTCAGCTCGGGCGTGACGAGCGGGCGCCCGAGGAACTCGGGCGGGATCTGGAGCGCCATCGGGCCTTCGGGCGGCGCGTCGCCCGCCAGCGCGGCGCGTACGAAGCCGAGCACGTCGCCCACCGAGGCGCCCAGCGCGACGCGCGCGCCTCGCTCGCGCACGGCGCTCCGCAACAGCTTCATCGTCTCGTCGCTCTCCGCGGCGAGCAGTGTGAGCTCCTCGCGGCCGGCGTCGCGCAGCAGGTTCAGCACGCGCGCGACCAGACCGGCGTCGGCGCGCTTCAGCTCGACGTTGAGACGCACGCCCGGAAAGGCGGCGAGCACCTCCGCGAGGCGCGGCACGCGGATGCCCACGCCGCGGAAGGGCGCGCCGCCGTCCGCGTCCGCGAAGCGGAAGCCGGCGTCGAGCGCGCTGACCTCGGCCCAACGCAGTGTGGCCACGTCGCCGGCTCCATCCGTCGTGCGCGCGACGTCGGCGTCGTGCAGCACCACCACCTCGCCGTCGGCGGTGGCGTGCACGTCGAGCTCGAGCACGTCGGCGCCCTGCTCGAGCGCGCGCGCGAAAGAGGGCAGCGTGTTCTCCGGCAGCTCCCCGCACGCGCCGCGATGGCCGAACACCAGCGGGGTCGCGAGCGCGAAGAACGGGTGGCGCATGTGCCGATGGTACCGTCGCGCGCCATGACGGTTCTCACGCGCGAGGTTCTGCTGGACGAGATCGCGGCGCGGCGCATCGTGATCGAGCCGCTCGAAGCGGGGCAGGTGGGCCCCGCGTCGATCGACCTCACCCTGGGCGACGAGATCCGCGTGATCGAGCGCGGCGCGGAGCCGATCCCGATCCGCGAGGAGGTCGACTATCGCGACTACACGCGCGTGGCGTCGCTGGCGCGGCCCTACGTGCTCGCGCCGGGCGCGACGATCCACGGCATCACCCGCGAGCGCATCACGCTGGCCCAGGACCTGTGCGGCCTGCTCGAGGGCCGCAGCCGCTTCGCGCGCCTCGGCCTGATGATTCACGTGACGTCTGCGTTCGTGCAGCCGGGGGTCTCGAACCGGCAGGTGCTCGAGATCAGCAACGTGTCGGGCCACCCGCTCGAGATCCACGCGGGCGTGCGCATCTGCCAGCTCGTCGTGATGCGCGCCGAGGGCCGCGCGCAGTACAGCGGACGCTTCGCGCAGCAAGAGAAGCTGTAGGACGCGCGGTGCGGGCGGTCGTGCAACGCGTGTCGCAGGCGAGCGTGCGCGCGGGCGGCGAAGTCGTCGCGGAGATGGGCGCGGGGCTGCTCGCGCTGGTGGGCGCGAGCGCGGCGGACGCGGAGCAGGACGCGCGCGAGCTGGCGGAGAAGCTGGTGCACCTGCGCGTCTTCCCGGACGCCGAGGGGCGCATGAATCGATCGCTGCTGGACGTGGGTGGCGCGCTCGGGGTCGTGTCGCAGTTCACACTGCTCGGGGACGCCCGGAAGGGGCGGCGGCCGTCCTACACGGAAGCAGCGCCTCCCGAGCGCGCCGAGCCGCTGGTCGCGGCCGTTGTTACCGCGGCTCGCGCGCTGGGCGTGACGGTCGTCACCGGTCGCTTTCGGGCCGAGATGGCGGTGCAGCTCGTGAACCAAGGGCCCGTGACGATCCTCCTAGACACGAAGCGGCAGTTCTGACCGACGCTTTTCGGTGTCAGCGGGGACGGCCGCCCTTGACCCTTGCGAATGCGATTCCCACACTCGCACCCGATGGGGTGGGCGGCGCGCTGCGCCGCAATGGGAGGCCCAACGATGAATCAGACGATTCGATCCGTGGTGCTCGCGTTCACGCTGACCGCGCTTGCCGCGAGCCCCGCGCTCGCCGACCCGCCGGCCAAGGAGGCCAAGACCGGCGCGACCGTCGTGCTCGCGAACGTGGTCTACATGCCCGCCAAGGTGCTGTACGCGGCGGGCGGCGGCCTGGTCGCCGGCATGGCGTACCTGTTCTCCGCCGGGGACAAGGAGGTCGCGAAGCCGATCCTCGATGCCTCGATCGGCGGCGACTACATCGTGGAGCCAGAGCACCTGTCGGGCGACAAGAAGCTGGTCTTCTTCGGGCAGAGCGAAGAGCAGCAGCGCGCGCGGGAGTCCGTGGAGGGCGGCGGTAGCCTCGGCGACGTGGCTGCGCAGCCCGAGCCGGGCTTCTAGCGGGGTCACTCATCGCCAGCGAGGCGTGCCACCATGCAGGAACACGTCTCGCTGGCGTCCTTCGGCGCCGCCTTCAGCGCTGGCGTCGTCTCCGTGCTCTCGCCGTGCGTCCTCCCCCTGATGCCGGCGTATCTCTCGCTGCTCTCGGGCGTCTCGGTCGAGGCTCTGCGCGACGCGGAGACCCGCGCCGCCGTGCGCGGCCGCGTGCTGCGCGGCTGCGCGGGCTTCGTCGCAGGTTTCTCGGCGGTGTTCGTCGCGCTGGGCGCGTCCGCCACGAGCGTCAGCCGCGCGCTGCGCAGCTTTGCGATCGAGCTCGGTCCGCTGCGTATCACGCTCGAGCACCTGGCGGGCGGCGTGATCTTGTTGATGGGGCTGCACCTGATGGGCGTGCTGCGGATCGGCTGGCTGTATCGCGACGTGCGCCTCGGCCAGCGCCTACAGCCGAAGGGTCCGCTCGGCACGTTCCTGGTGGGTGCCGCCTTCGCGTCGGGCTGGATCCCGTGCGTGGGGCCGATCCTCGGCGGCGTCTACACCCTGGCGGCGAGCCACGAGACGGTGGGCGCGGGCGTCGCCCTACTCTCCGTGTACTCGCTCGGGCTCGGGCTCCCGTTCTTCGCGGCGGCCTTCAGCCTCGACTGGTTCTTCGCGACGTTCGCCGTCGTCCGCACGCGCTTCCGCTGGATCGAGATCGGCAGCGGCGCACTGCTGGTGGTCGCCGGGCTGCTCGTGATCACCAACCGGCTCACGCTCTTCAACTCCTATCTTGCCTTCATGAACGACTGGGTGCGGGCCTTCGAGGGTTGGCTGCGATGAGCGCGCGGGGCGCGCTGGCGCTGGCCTTCGCGGCGCTGATGGCGGCGACTGGCTGCGACCCGGTCGAGGCGGTTCCCGCGGCGCGCCGCGCGGAGCCCAGCGAGCCGGCGCCCGACTTCACGCTCGAGCGGCTCGGGGGCGGGGAGGTCGCGCTGGCGTCGCTGCGCGGAAAGCCCGTCCTCGTGGACTTCTGGGCGACCTGGTGCGCGCCGTGCGAGGAGTCGATCCCCGTGCTCGTCGCCTTCCACGAGAAGTACGCGGGGCGCGTCCACGTGCTGGGCGTGTCGGTGGACTGGGAGCGCGAGGCCGTGGAGCCCTTCGCCCGCGAGCACGGCATGGCCTACCCGGTGCTGTTCGGGGACGAGTCGCTCGCCCTCGACTACGGCGCCCCGGGCTTCCCTGCGCTGTTCGTGCTGGATGCAAACGGCCGCATCGCCGAGGCCCACGTCGGCGTGACGAGCCTGCCGGAGCTCGAGGAGGCGGTCGCGCCGCTGCTTCAGGGCGCGCCGCGCTGAGGCTCAAGCGTCCGAGCGCCCCCGCCGAAACGCTGCGTGTGAAGCACCCGAGCGAAGACGCCCGAGAAGACACGGGATTCACCGTCCGCAGCACTTACGAACGGTCGTTCGCGGCGGGCGACGTGCTCTACGACGCGGGCCAGCCCGGCGAGGTGCTGTTCGTGATCCAGTCCGGGCACGTCGAGCTGACGCGCAGCGGGCCAGAGGGCGAGCGCGTCGTCGCGCGTTTCGGCCCCGGGGAGTTCTTCGGCGAGATCGCCGTGCTGCTCGGCCGGCCGCGCACCACGCGCGCGGTCGCAGTGACCGACGCGCGCGTGCTCCAGCTCGATCGCGCGACCTTCGAGAGCATGTGCGTCGACCGGCCCGAGATCGGGCTGCGGGTCATTCAGCGGCTCGCCCAGCGGGCGATCGAGCTCGAGCAGCGCCTGGCTGCGCTGGGAGTCGACGACCTGCTGCGACCGGTCGTGCGCGTGCTGCTGCGCCACGCGCATTCCGGCGAGACGAGCGCGCGCATCGAGACGACGCTGCGAAAGCTTGCCGCCGAGTCCGGCTTGCGCATGCACGAGGCGCACCGCGCGCTCAACCAGCTCCTCGACCAGAAGCTGGTGCGGCTCGTCGAGGATGCGCTGGAGGTGCGGGATTTCGAGGCGCTGGCGAGCGCTCTCGATCCCGGCGAGTAGCCCGGGCGCGCCGCCCGCGCATCTCGCCCCTGCATCCCCGCGCCGCTAGCGTGCCGCCGTTCGGGCGCGCCGCGCCCGCTGGCTTCGGGGGCGCAGTCCTGGCGGTCGCAACTTCGCGCTCGGGACGCAGCCGCCGCTCGTTCGCGCTCGGCGCGCTCCTCATTTTGCTAGCGGCCGCCGCCCAGGCCCAGACCGAGCCCGGCCGCGAGCACCGCCGCTTCCGCACCGGGACCCGCGCCTTCGACATGTCGGCGGACTTCATCACCTACGAACGTGCCGGGGACCTCTACGTCGCACGAGGCACAGTGCAGGTCGCGCAGGACGGGCGCGTGCTCACCGCCGACTGGGCGGCCTTCAGCAACGAGACGCGCAAGGGCATGGCGATCGGCAACGTGATCGCGCGCGAGGGCGACGACGTCATCCACGCGCGGGCCATGCGCTTCAAGGTCGACGAGCAGGTGGGGCTCGTGCTCGACGGCAGCATCGAATCGGCCACGCAGGAGTTTCGCTTGGAAGGCGGCGAGATCGAGCGGCGCGGCGTCGACCAGTACCGCCTGGTCGACGCGCGCTTCACCACCTGTCGCTGCCCGGAGGGCGAGAAGGATCCGTGGGTGGTGAGCTCGTCCGAGCTGAACGTCGAGGTCGGGGGCTTTGCCACCGCGCGCAACGCGACGATCGACATCCTCGGCGTGCCGGTTCTCTGGTTGCCCTGGCTCGCGTATCCGGTGAAGACCGCGCGCGAGACCGGCCTGTTGCTCCCGGAGGTGCGGACCAGCTCGCGCACGGGCGTCGACGTGGGCCTGCCCTTCTTCTGGGCGGTGGCGGACCCGCTGAACCTGACGATCGCGCCGCACTACCTGACCAAGCGCGGCTTCAAGCCCGAGCTGACGCTCGAGTACGTGATCGGGGAGAAGTCCTGGGGTGAGGCGTACGGCACGTTCCTCTGGAACGACGACGAGGTGGGGAAGAACCGCCCCGGCGACAACCCGGGCGACAACCCGTCGACGCCCTTCTCGAACGACCGCTGGGCGATCGATTGGACGCACGACCAGCACGACCTGCCCGGCGGTCTGCGCGCGAAGGCCGATGCCACCGTGCTGTCGGACGACCTCTTCCCGTTCGACTTCCGCGAGTACGCCGCGGTGCGCAACGACCGCCACATCGACTCGCTCGCCTTCGCAGAGGGACGCACCGGGGCGCGCGATCGGGTCGGCTTCTCCGGCGAGGTGCGGGTCGCCGACGACCTCCAGAACCCCGACAACCTCGACCGCGACCGCACCTGGCTCCAGCGCCTGCCCGATCTGCGCGCGTCGCTGCTGCCCACCGGCGTGCTCGGTTCGGGGATCTTCTGGGCGTTCGACGCGCGCTACACGCACTTCACCTCGTTCGACCGCCCGCGCGACCGCTTCCCGGGCGCGGCGCTCGGGCCGGACGGGCTGTTCCTCGACAGCGGCATCGACGGCGTGCCGACGGGCTTCGAGCGCGACCCGTACGGAGATCGCAGCCCGCTCGACGAGTCCGGCGACGACTTCATCGATCGGGTCTCCACGCCGCTGGCCACCGAGGGTGACGGTGTGTTCCAAGAGGGCGAGCTGCTAGCCGACCGCGGCCACCGCGTGGTGCTGAACCCGCGGCTCTACGCGCCGCTCCGGCTGGGCGACGTCGTGGAGATCCTCCCCGAGCTCGCGTATTACGGGACCTTCTACGACTCCGAACGCCGCGGCGCCGAGCTGCGCAATCTCTTCACCGCCAACGTCGACGTGCGCGCGCGCCTGCGTCGCACGGTGCCCCTGCCGCTCACCAACGAGCGCGCCATCCATCTGCTCGAGCCGCGCATCGGCTTCGCGCTGGTGGAGCAGGCGGGCGGCGGCAGTCAGGCCGACAACCCTCTGTTCGTGCCGCGCTCCGAGATCCTCCAGGCGCGCTTGCGCGCGCTCGATCCCACCAGCATCACGCGCGATCCCGCCGACCGGATCGAAGAGGTGGAGGCGCTGCACGTCTCGCTCGGCAACCGCCTCTACGCGCGCGGCGCGGAAGAGGGTGCACCCCCGCGGCTCGTCGCCGACGCGACGCTCACGGCCTGGTGGGACTTCGCCGGCGACTCGGTGCGCAACATCTTCCTGGACGGCGCGGTCTTCCCCGCGGTCCGGTGGCGCTCGCGCTTCGACGTGGGCTTCGACCTCGACGAGACTCGCATCGACGAAGGTTTGTTCGAGCTTGGCTACGCCGACGAACGCGGCAACGACGTCGCCTTCGGCTACCGCTTCCTGCGCGACCTGCCCCGGTTCTTCGAGGGCTTCCGCTACGACAGCAGCCGCTGGGACGAGTACTCCGTCAACTTCGAGCGCATCAACCAGTTCGACCTGTACGGTCGCTGGACGCTGCTGCGCGGCTTTGCCGCCACCTACCGCGTTCAGTACTCGCTCGAGGGCCACTTCTCTCTGCGCCACCAGCTCGGGCTCGAGTACGTGTCGCGCTGCAAGTGCTGGGCGATCCGCATCGAGGCGGAGGACGAGCGCTCGCGCGGCTTCGAGGTGGGCGTCTCGTACAAGATCCTCGGCGTTGGCGACGACACCGTGCGTCCGTTCGCGTCGCGCATGCGACGCGACCGCGACTCCATCCTCACGCGCTGAGGCGGGGGCTCCGCGGCGCGGCTGGTTTGCAGCGCCGCGCGCGCTCTGATAGACGTGCTTTTTCGCGCACTTCTGCGCGCCCCAGCGAGGATGCCGTGAACCGCCCCGAGGCCGACGAGTTCGTCGCGCTGGCCGAGCGCGGCAACCTGGTTCCGGTGGTGCGCGAAGTGCTCGCGGACCTCGACACGCCGCTCTCGCTGTTTCGCCAGCTGGACGACGGCGAGACCTCGTTCCTGCTCGAATCCGTGCAGGGCGGCGAGAAGTGGGCGCGCTACAGCCTGATCGGGGTCGGCAGCCGAGCGCTGTTCTCGGCGCGCGGCTCGCAGGTGGAGTGGAGCGAGGCGGGCGAGACGCGCCGCTTCGACGCGGGGGGCGACCCGCTCGCCGTGCTGCGCGCGCGTCTCGCCGAGTTCCGCCCGGTGACACTCCCCGGTGTCGAGCTGCCGCGCTTCACCGGCGGAGCGGTCGGCATGATCGGATACGACTGGGTGCGCTTCATCGAGAAGATTCCCGACGCGAACCCGGATCCCCTGGGACTGCCGGACGTGTGGTTCAGCTTCCCCGACAGCGTCGTGGTGTACGACAACCTGCGGCACAGCGCGCTGATCGTGCACCACGTCGACCTGCGCGGCGGGCGCGATCCGCGCGCCGCCTACGCCGAGGCGAGCGCCAAGCTCGACGCGCTGGTCGCGCGCATCCGCGGCCCGCGCGGCGCCGACGTGCGAAACGCGCCGGTGCGCGCGCCCATGTCCCTCCAGCGCTCGATGACGCCCGAGGCGTATCAGGACGCGGTGAAGCGCGCGAAGGAGTACGTGGTCGCGGGCGACGTCTTCCAGGTCGTGCTCGGACTGCGCTTCACCGTGCCCCTGCAAGTAGAGCCCCTGATGCTCTACCGCCAGCTGCGGCGCATCAATCCGAGCCCCTACCTCTTCTTCCTGCGCATGGGCGGGTCCGTCCTGATCGGCTCGTCGCCGGAGATCCTGGTGCGCCTCGAGGGAGGGCAGATCGACGTGCGCCCGATCGCCGGCACGCGCCGGCGGGGGCGCGACGCCGCCGACGACCTCGCCATGGAGCAGGAGCTGCGCAGCGACCCGAAGGAGATCGCCGAGCACGTGATGCTCGTGGACCTCGGGCGCAACGACGCCGGCCGCGTGGCCGAGGTGGGCAGCGTGAGGGTGACCGAGTACGCGTCGATCGAGCGCTACTCGCACGTGATGCACATCGTCTCGAACGTGCAGGCGCGGCTGCGCGCGGGCCTCGACTGGCTAGACCTGTTACGGGCGACCTTCCCGGCGGGCACGCTGTCGGGGGCTCCGAAGGTGCGCGCCATGGAGATCATCGACGAGCTCGAAGTGCTGCGGCGCGGACCCTTCGGCGGCTGCTGCGGTTACGTCGACTATTCAGGGAACATGGACCTCGCCATCACGATCCGCACGATGCTCGCGCACCACGGCGAGATCTCGGTGCAAGCGGGCGCCGGCATCGTGGCGGACTCGGATCCGCGGCTCGAATACAAGGAGTGCGAGAACAAGGCGCGCGCGCTGATTCAGGCGATCGACATGGCGAGGGAGGGAGAGGAGTGATGCGGGCCGGTTTGCGCGGAGAGGCTGGTTGCAACGTCCGCGCCTCGTTCCGGGTGGGGAGGGCGGATTCCGCGCGGCTTCGAGCCGCGCGGAATCCGTTGCGATGCGATGTGCTCGCGTCGCCGTTGCGGGGGAGCGCGGCCGTCGAAGACTCGGCCGCGCGCGGTCGGGGTGGGGCGTGAGGGCGATGCCGCGCTTGTTGTTGATCGATAACTACGACTCGTTCACGTACAACCTCTACCAGTACCTGGGCGAGCTGGGCGCGAGCGTGGAGGTGGTGCGGAACGACGCGGAGCCGCTCGACAAGCTGCTTGCGCGCGACCTGGACGGGCTCGTGATCTCGCCGGGGCCGGGGCGACCGGATGCGGCCGGTGTCTCGATGGCGGCCGTGCGCGCGTTCGGGGAGCGGGGGACGCCGGTGCTCGGGGTGTGCCTCGGGCACCAGGCGATCGGCGAGGCGTTCGGCGGGCGCATCGTCTCGGCGCAGCGCTTGATGCACGGCAAGACGTCGTGGATCCATCACGAAGGGAAGGGCGTCTTCGCGGGGCTCGCGAGCCCGCTCGAGGCCACCCGCTACCACAGCCTGGTGATCGAGCCGGCGACGTGTCCCGCGGTCCTGGAAATCACCGCGCGGACCGAGGACGGGGAGATCATGGGCGTACGCCATCGCTCGCTGCCGATCGAAGGCGTGCAGTTCCATCCCGAGTCGATCCTCACGCGCGAAGGGAAGCGCCTGCTCGCGAGCTTTCTCGAGCGCTGCGCGCCGCGGGCGGCCGCATGAGCCTCGCCGCTGCGATCTCGCTCGCCGCCGCACGCGAGGAGGTGCCCGCGGCGGAGCTCGAGGCCGCCTTCGACGAGATCGCGACGGGCCGCGCGTCGCCCGTGCAGATCGCGGCGCTGCTGGTCGCGCTGCGCACGAAGGGCGAGACCGCTCGCGAGATCGCCGCAGCGGCGCGCGCGTTGCGCCGGCACGCGGACAGCGCACCGCTCGTCGACCCGCGCACGATCGACACCTGCGGCACCGGCGGCGACGGCGCGGAGACCTTCAACGTCTCGACGATCGCGGCCTTCGTGGTGGCCGGCGCGGGCGTTCCCGTGGCGAAGCACGGCAACCGGGCGGCCACCAGCAAGTGCGGCAGCTTCGACGTGCTGGAGGCGCTCGGCGTGAACGGCGACCTGCCGGTGCCGGTCGCCGCCCGGATCCTCGCCGAGATCGGCATCGCTCCGTTCTTCGCGCGGCGTGCGCACCCGGCGATGCGTTTCGTCGCACCCGTGCGCGCCGAGCTGCCGCATCGAACGCTGATGAACGCGATGGGACCGTTGCTCTCGCCGGTCGGCGCGAGGCGGCAGCTGATCGGGGTCTACGCGCGCGACCTCGTCGAGAAGCTCGCCGAGGTGCTCCGCGAGCTGGGCAGCGAGCGCGCGCTGGTCGTGCACGGCGAGGACGGCCTCGACGAGATCACGACAACGGCCGCCACCCACGCCGCGCTGCTCGATGTCGGCGAGCTGCGCACGCTGCGCATCGAGCCGGAGGACCTCGGGGTGGCGCGCGCCCGTCCCGAAGCGCTGCGCGGTGGCGACGCGCAGCAGAACGCGCGCATCGCGCGCGCGGTGCTCGACGGCGAGGCAGGCCCGGCCCTCGACCTCGTGCTCGTGAACGCAGGCGCGGCGCTGTTCGTGGCGGGCGCGGCGCGCGATCTCGCCGCCGGCGTCGCCCTCGCGCGCGAGAGCGTTGCCTCGGGCGCCGCGAAGGCGAAGCTGGCGGCCCTCGCCGCGGCCAGCCAGGCGGCGCGGGCGTGAGCACGATCCTCGCGCAGATCCTCGCCACGAAGCGCGAGGAGGTCGCCGCCGCGAAGCAGCGCGAGAGCGCCGCCGCGCTCGCCGCCCGCGCGCGCGCCTGCGCCCGCGAACCGGTGAGCCTGCGCGCGGCGCTGGAGCGCGGCGACGGCGTGCGCGTGATCGCGGAGATCAAGCGCAAGTCGCCCAGCAAGGGCGAGATCCGCAGAGACTTCGACCCGGTCGCGATCGCGCGCGCCTACACCGGGGCCGGCGCAGCCGCGATCTCCGTGCTCACCGACGAGCGCTACTTCGGGGGATCGCTGGCGGTGCTCGAGGCGGTGCGCGCCGTCACCGCGCTGCCGCTGCTGCGCAAGGACTTCGTGGTCGACGACTACCAGATCGACGAGGCGCGCGTCGCGGGCGCCGACGCGGTCCTGCTGATCGTGGCGGCGCTGCCCGCCGCGCAGCTGGGTGCGTTCGCGCGCCGCGCGGCGGAGCTGGGCCTCGAGGCGCTCGTCGAGGTGCACGACGAGGCGGAGCTGGACGTCGCCCTCGCGAGCGGTGCGGCGCTGATCGGAATCAACAACCGCGACCTGCGCAGCTTCCACACCGACCTCGCGGTGACGGAGCGGCTCGCGCCGCGCGCGGCCGGCCGCGCCGTCGTCGTCGCAGAGAGCGGTATTTTCGGCCCCGCCGACGTGGAGCGCCTCGCGCGATCCGGAGCGCGCGGCTACCTGGTCGGAGAATCGCTGATGCGCGAAGCCGACGTCGGGTTCGCGCTTCGCAAACTGAGAGGCATCGCGTGACGGTTCGCATCAAGGTGTGCGGAATCATCCACCCGGACGACGCGGCGGCTGCCGTGGACGCGGGCGTGGACCTGATCGGACTGAACTTCGTGCCGGGCTCCCCGCGCGCGCTCAGCATCGACCAGGCGGAGAAGATCTCGTCTCGCGTCGCGGGCCAGGTGGAGCGCGTCGCGGTGTTCGCGAACGCGCCGCTCGAGCAGATCCAGAAGGTGATGCGGCGCGTCGACCTCGAGCGCGTGCAATTTCACGGCGACGAGACGGAAGAGGACATCGAGTCCGTGGACCTGCCGGTGATCAAGGCCGTACGCGGCGCCGACATGGAGGCCGCGGAGCAGTTTCCGGGCGCCATCCTGCTGCTCGACCATCCGACCGAGGGCGGCGGCAAGGGCAAGGCGTGGGACTGGAGCGAGGCGTCCGGCCTGATCGCCGCCGGCATCGACGTGATCCTGGCCGGTGGACTGACGCCGGAGAACGTGGGCCAGGCGCTCGCCGACGTGGGCGACGTGCTGCCGTGGGGCGTGGACGTCGCGACGGGCGTCGACGGCGCGAACTTTCGCAAGGACGCGGCGAAGATCGCCGCATTCGTGAAGGCCGTGCGCGAGGCGTCGAAATGACCGATCCGCTGGAGCCCGGCCCCAGCCGCGGGCGCTTCGGCAGCTTCGGCGGACGCTACGTCGCGGAGTCGCTGATCGCGGCGCTCGACGAGCTCGAGGAGGCGGTCGCGCGCATCGTGCCCTCGGCCGAGTTCCAGCGCGAGCTCGGCGACCTGTCGAGGCACTATGCCGGCCGGCCGACGCCGCTCTATCACGCGAGACGCCTCTCGGCCGAGACCGGCCTCGAGATCTGGGTGAAGCGCGAGGATCTCGCGCACACCGGCGCGCACAAGATCAACAACGTGCTCGGCCAGGCGCTGCTGGCGAAGTACATGGGCAAGCCGCGCGTGATCGCGGAGACGGGTGCGGGACAGCACGGCGTCGCGACGGCGACCGCGTGCGCGCTGCTCGGCCTCGAGTGCGACGTCTTCATGGGCGAGGAGGACGTAGCGCGCCAGGCGCTGAACGTGTTCCGCATGGAGTTGCTCGGCGCGCGCGTGCAGCCCGTGACCTGCGGCTCGCGCACGCTCAAGGACGCCATCAACGAGGCGCTGCGCGATTGGGTCACGCACGTGCGCAGGACCTATTACTGCATCGGCTCGGTGATGGGACCCCATCCGTATCCCACGCTCGTGCGCGACTTTCAGCGCGTGATCGGCGTGGAGGCGCGCGCGCAGGTGCTCGCCCAGGCCGGGCGACTGCCGGACGCGCTCGTCGCGTGCGTGGGCGGCGGCTCGAACGCGATGGGGCTGTTCCATCCCTTCCTGGGCGACGCCTCGGTGCGCATGTTCGGCGTCGAGCCCGGCGGCGAGGGCATCGCCAGCGGGCGCCACGGCGTGACGATCGGCACGGGCGTGCCGGGCATCGTGCACGGCCAGCGCACGCTCGTGATGAGCGACGACGACGGCCAGATCTTCCCCGCGCACTCGGTCTCCGCCGGGCTCGACTATCCGGCGGTGGGCCCGGAGCACGCGCACCTTCACGAGATCGGGCGCGCGACCTACGTCTCCGTCACCGACGACGAGGCGCTGGGGGCGTTCCAGCATCTGGCGCGCCTCGAGGGCCTCTTGCCGGCGCTCGAGTCGGCCCACGCCATCGCCTATCTGCCGAAGCTCGCCGCGCAGCTGCCGAAGGGCGCGCTGGTGATCGTCTGCCTGTCCGGCCGCGGCGACAAGGACGCGCCGCTGGTGCGGCAGATCCTCGCGGCTTCGCCCGAGAAGCGCGCGTCGTGAGCCGCATCGCCGAGCGCTTTGCCGCACTGCGCGCGGCGCGCGAGCGCGCCTTCGCGCCCTTCGTGACCGCGGGCGATCCGGATCTCGAGACCACGGGCGAGCTGCTGCTCGCGCTCGCCGAGAACGGCGCCGACCTGATCGAGATCGGCATCCCGTTCTCGGACCCCAGCGCCGACGGGCCGACCATCCAGCGCGCCAGCGAGCGCGCCCTCGCGCGCGGCACGAAGCTGCGCAGCGTGCTGGCGCTGGTCGCGAAGCTGCGCCCGCAGCTGAAGATCCCCCTGCTGCTGATGGGCTACGCGAATCCGTTCTACGCGCTGGGAGCCGACGGCTGCGCCGCCGCCTGCGCGAACGCCGGCGTCGACGGAATCATCTGCCCGGACCTGCCGCCCGAGGAGGGCGCCGACCTGTACGGCGCCCTCGCCAAGCGCGGCGTGGACGGCGTCCTGCTCGCGGCGCCGACGACCACGCCGGCGCGCATGCGCATGCTCGTGCACAGCACGCGCGGCTTCCTTTACTACGTCTCGCTGACCGGCGTGACGGCGGCGCGCGCCGAGCTGGCCGCCGGGATCGAGGCGAGCGTCGCTGCGATTCGCAAGCTGAGCGACATCCCCGTCTGCGTGGGTTTCGGGATCTCGCGGCCCGAGCACGCGCGCGAGGTGGGCCGCTACGCCGACGGCGTGGCCGTGGGGAGCGCGATCGTCTCGCTGATCGAGGCGGCGCCGAGCAAAACGGCGGCGGTGGAGAGCGTCGCCAAGTTCGCGCGCGAGATGAAGGCGGCGCTGCGGCCCTAGC
>CAYWRY010000017.1:0-47395 GCA_964460485.1 uncultured Spirochaetales bacterium | reverse complement strand
GGCAGTAGCCGTGCACCTGCGCGATCACCGGCTTCGCGAGGTCCCAGATCTTGAAGGCGCCGTCCACCACGTGGCGCGGCCAGTTGCCGTCGCCGCTCGCGCTGAAGAACGGCTGGTTCAGGGCGTTGTTGCTGCCGAGGTCGTAGCCGGCGGAGAAGCACGGCCCGGCGCCGCGCAGGATCGAGACGTGCACCTCGGGATCGCGATCCGCCGACTCCAGCGCGTGGAACAGCTCGCCGCGGATCTGATTGTTCAGCGCGTTGCGCTTCTCCGGCCTGTTCAGCGTGATGCGCCGGATCTTCGGGCGCGGATCGTCGACGAGGATCAGCTGGTACGCGCTCACGACGCGTCCCCCGAGCAGGCGGCGGCGAGGAAGCTCTCCGAACGCCGCAGCGCCGCGCTGCCGAGCGGAGTCGGAAGCAGGTTGAAGCCGTGCACGCCGCCCGGGTAGATCGCGAGCTCCGCGCGGTTCCCCGCCGCGAGCCAGCGCTGCGCCATGAACAGCGTGTCGTCGAGCAGCGGGTCGAGCGTGCCGACGGTGAAGAGCGCCGGCGGCAGGCCGCGCAGGTCGGCGTGCAGCGGCGACGCGTCCGGCGCCGAGCGCAGCGCCGGGTCGGGCACGAAGTGGTTCGTGAACCACTCGATGATGGGCGTCGATAGCACCAGCGCGCGCTCGCCCCAGCGCCGCGCGCTCGGCGTGAAGCCGAGGTCGTAACAACCGTAGACCAGGTTCGCGGCGCAGAATGGCATGAGCCCGTGGCGGTCGCGCAGGCGCAGCAGCGTGACCGCCGAGAGGTGCGCGCCCGCCGACTCGCCGCCGATCGCGAGCCGCGCCGAGCCGAGCTCGCGCTCTGCGTTGCGCGCGAGCCAGAGCGCGGCCGCCTCACAGTCGTCGGGGCCGGCCGGGTACGGGTGCTCCGGCGCGAGCCGGTACTCGACGCTCACGACGGTCGCGCGCGCCGCCCTCGCGATCGCGTCCAGCATGACGTCCTGCTGGTCCGCGGAGCCGATCGTCCAGCCGCCGCCGTGGATGTGGAGGTAGACGCCGCGCGGCGCATCGCTGCGGAAGATGCGCAGCGGGATCTCGCCCGCCGGCCCCGCGATGCGCCGCGTCTCCGCGTGGTCGAGCCTCACCGGCGCCGGGAACGCGCCGCCCCCCGCTTCGCGCGCCGCGCGAATCGCGGCCGGCGTCTGCGAAGTGAACGGCGGCAGCTGCGCGAGCAACTTCTCGAGCATCTCGTTCGCCGCGCCCGTGCTCGCGTCGATCGCGTCGGGAGAGAAGAGGCGAGGATCGATCTGCATGCGCTTCTCCGGCGGAAGGAGCGAACGCTAGCCAGAAAGCGTCAGGCCGTGCTCGATGCCCCTCACCCCCCGCTCCCGTTTCCACCCACGCAAGCGAAGCGCGCAGCGGAGCTGCGAGTCTTCGAGCAGCGGAGCGAAGTAAATCGAGAGAAAGCTGCCGCCTGCTCGATGGTCGCGAGGGCTACCGCAGGGCGCGCTGCACATCCCGCTTGATGGCAAGCCCCTCGGGCGGCAGCTTCGCGTCGTCGGTGCCGAGCAGGAACGCGTCGAGGCCGCCCACCTTGGTGACGGTGCGCAGCGCGCGCGTCGAGACGCGCACGGCGACCTGGCGGCCGAGCGCGTCGCTCATCAAGTGCACGCGCTGGAGGTTCGGGTCGAAGGTGCGCTTCGACTTGCGGTTCGAGTGCGAGACGTTCTGGCCCGACTGGACCTTCGCTCCGGTGAGCTGGCAGCGGCGCGGCATGGCTCAGGCCTTCTTCTTCGCGTAGCGCTTGTTGAAGCGATCGACGCGGCCCTCGGTGTCGAGGCTGCGCTGCTGGCCGGTCCAGTACGGATGGCTCTCGGCGGAGATGTCGAGGTGGATCACCGGCACCGTCTCGCCGTCGAGCTCCTTGGTGGTGCTCGCGGTCATCGTCGAGCGCGACACCCACTCGCGGCCGGTCGCGGTGTCGAGGAACACCACGGTGTGGTAGTCGGGGTGGATCCCGTCCTTCATGGCCCTACCAGCTCGCCTTGCGCACGCCGGGCAGCTCGCCGCGCAGCGCCATCTCGCGCAGCATGATGCGCGAGACGCCGAACTTCCTGTAGACGGCGTGGGAGCGGCCGGTGATGCGGCAGCGGCGCGAGAGCCGCGTCTTGCACGAGTTGCGCGGCAGCTTCGCGAAGGCTTCCTGCGCCGCGAACTTCTCCTCGAGCGACAGGTTCGCGTCCTGCAGCTTGCTGCGAAGCTCGGCGCGCTTGGCCGCGTGCTTCTTGATCAGGCGCTGGCGCTTCTGGTCGCGCAGCGTTTGCGAAAGCTTGGCCATGAGATCTCCAGCAGCGCGCCCGCGGCCGGCGGCCGAACGAATCGCCGGGCGGCGCGAAGGCGCGGCACAGTAGGCGACGCGTCCGCCGAACGCCACGCGCCGTCAGGGATTTCCGGCCCCGACCCCCAGGGGAGCCGGTCGAGCCCTTGGCTCTGGCGCGCGTGGGCTCAGGGATTCGCTCAGGGAGCGAGGATCACCTTCCCCCAGCTCTGTCGAGAGCCCAGCACGGCCAGCGCGGCCGAGACGTCCTCGAGCGGGTATTCGCGGTAGATGAGCGGGCGGATCTCGCGCTTCCCATGCATCTCGAAGAGCGCGCGGTAGGTCTCCGGGATGCGCTCGGGCTCGAACTTCGCGTACGCGCCCCAGTGCAGCCCCACCACGGCGATGTTCTTCAGCAGGATGCGGTTCGCCTTGACGCTCGGGATCTCGCCGCCTGCGAAGCCGATCACCAACAGCCGACCGTTCCAGGCGATGCACTTCAGCGATTTGTCGAACACGTCGCCGCCCACCGAGTCGTAGATCACGTCGGCGCCACGCCCACCGGTCTCCTCCAGCACGCGCGCGACCCAGTCCTCTCGCGTGTAGTCGATGGCGACGTCCGCGCCCGCCTCGCGCGCGATCTTCAGCTTCTCCGCCCCCGAGGCCGTCGCGAGCACGCGCGCCCCGAGCGCACGCCCGATCTGCACCGCTGCGCTGCCGACGCCGCCGGCTGCGGCGTGCACGAGCAGCGTCTCACCCTGCGCGAGCCGCGCGCGGTAGACGAGGCCCGCGTAGGAGGTGGGGTAGGTGGTCGGCAGCGCCGCGCCTGCCGCGAAGTCCATGTTCGCCGGCAGCTTGTGCGCCGCGCCCGCCGGCACCACCGCGCGCTCCGCGAACGCGCCGAGCCCCGCGCCCGCCAACACGCGGTCGCCCACCGCGAAGCCGCGCACGCCCTCGCCCAGCGCGGTGACCACGCCGGCCAGCTCCGCGCCGGGAATGAACGGGAACGGCGGCTTCTGCTGGTAGCGCCCCTGCACCATCAGGATGTCGAAGAAATTGCAGCCCGCGGCCTTCACCTCGACGGCGAGCGCACCCGGCCGCAGCGCCGGCTCCGGCGCCTCCGAGACGCGCAGCTCCGCCGGCTCCAGCCAGCGATCGACGACGACTGCACGCATGCGGCGCTCCTCGAACGGGGCCGCTTACCATAGGTGCCCTCACGCCGGGAAGTCTCGTGCCGCGCAGCCGCGCTCTCCGCCTGCTCACGCTCCTCGTCGCCGCGAGCCTCGCCGGCTGCGCGATGCTCTCCGCTCCGCCCGCGCCCCAGCTCCTCCCCTTCTGGCGGATCTCGCGCGAGGACGGCGTGGGCGGCAGCGCGCACCTGCTCGGGTCGATGCACGTGGCAAAGAGCGCGCTGGCGCTCGACCCGGCCATCGAGAGCGCCCTCGCCGAGGCGGACGAGATCGCGCTCGAGGTGGCGCCCTCCGAGCTCGAACCCGGCAAGCTGCTGGAGCTCGTCGTCGCGCTCGGGCAGCTGCCGCCCGGGCAATCGCTCGCACAGCTCGTGAGTGCGCGCACGATGCGCCGCCTCGCCAGGCGCGTCGCAGCAAGCGGCACGCCGCTCGCCGTGTGGGAGCGCTGGGAGCCGTGGCTCGTCTCGCTGATGCTGGCGAACGACGAGCTGGAGGGAGCGGGCTTCTCGGTGGAGAGCGGGATCGAGCCGGTGGTCGGCGCCACGGCCACGCGCGCCGGCAAGCCGACCCGCGGCCTCGAGACGGCGCGCGAGCAGATCGAGCGCTTCGACGCGCTGCCACTGGAGACGCAGGAGCTGCTGCTGAGCGACAGCCTCGACCCGCGCCGAAGCCGCTCGGAGGACAGCCTCGAGGCTGCCTGGCGCAACGGCGACCTGGGCGCGCTCGCGCGCGAGATCTTCGAGAGCCCGAAGGGCCCCGCGGCGGCGCCCTACTTCGAGTCGATCTACTTCGCCCGCAACCGCTCGTTCGCCGACGACATCGCGCAGCTCGTCGACACGGGCGGCCGCTGGTTCGTCGCGATCGGCGCGGGCCACATGGTGGGCGCCGACGGAATCCCGCAGCTGCTCGCCGCGCGCGGCTATCGCGTCGAGCGCATCGCGAAGACGCCTGCGAGCGCGGCCCCGGCCGAGGCGCCGGACGGCGCCGCAGACGCCGGCACGCGAGAGTGAGCGCGCGAGGAGTGACGATGCAGGAGATCCATCCGAGCGTGTTCGTCGCGCCCGGCGTGCAGGTGTACGGCCGCGTCGCGATCGGCGAGGGCTCGTCGCTCTGGCCCTACGTCGTGATCCGCTCCGAGTGCCAGCACGTGCGGATCGGCCGCCACACGAACGTGCAGGACTTCACGATGATCCACGTGGGCTACGAGGCGCCGACGCAGATCGGCGACTTCTGCTCGATCACCCACCGCGCGGTGATCCACGGCGCGACGATCGAGGACGACTGCCTGATCGGCATCGGCGCGGTAGTGATGGACGGCGCCGTGATCGGGCGCGGCTCGATCGTCGCGCCCGGGGCGGTGGTGCGCGAAGGCATGGTCGTGCCGCCACACTCGCTGGTGGCGGGCGTGCCCGCCAAGGTGATCAAGCAGCGCGACTTCGGCGCGGAGAACCGCGCGAACGCCTGGAACTACGTGCGCAACGCGGAGGCCTACGCGCGCGGCGAGCATCGCGCCTGGGACGGCGAGGCCTTCGCGAACTTCCGCGCAGAGATGAAGGGGCGCTGATGCTGGTTCCGGCTCACCGGCGCACGTCTCGCCTACGCGACGGCGGCGTGCGTGATCGCAGCGGCCGTGGTCGGCTTTGCGCTGCTCGTGGAAAGCGTCCGCCTCTCGGTGCTGGCGACCGACAGCCGGCTGGAAGACGTCTCGCGCACTCTCGGCCGCGGCCACATCGCGCCCGGGCCCCGCACTCGGCGTGCTCGGCGCATCGGCAGCGGGATCGGCGCGCGTCTCCGCGGCGACGCGCGCGATCGGTCCGGTGAGCGGCACACGCTCCACCCGCACGTCGCTGCCCGCACCGCACGCTCGATCGGGAACCGTGCCCGTGTCCCTCCCGGGCACGTTGCCGGAGACGCCCGCGAAGATCGACTTGGGGCGATTCGGCGCGTGATCCGCGCAGGCGGGCTCGCCTCAGCGGTCCGCCTTCGCGGCCCTGTTCGCCGTAATCCCCTCGAACACCAGCTCCACCGCAGCCCCGATCGCTTCTCTGCACTCGTCGGCGTCGAGCTGACCGTTCGCCCAGGCGATGCGGGCGCCGTTGGTCACGTAGGTGATCGTGCGCGCGGCGGCGAGCACGTCGGCCTCGCGCTTCAGCTCGCCGCGGGAGCGCGCAGACTGGAGGATCTCGGCGACGAGGCCGATCGTGCGATCCTGGAGGGCGAGCACGCGCTTCGCAACGCGCGCCTCGGGATGTGTCGTCGCGCGCAGCATGATCACGGTGAAGTCGCGGTCCTGGGCGAGCAGCGCGTGCTCGGCGTCGAGGAAGCGGCGCAGCCGCGCGCGCGCAGCGAGCCGGCGCGGCTCCGCGGCGCGGAAACGCCGCCAGGCCTCGTCCTGCAGCTCGAACAGATCCTCGACCAGCAGCTCTTCCTTGCTGCGGATGTGACGATAGATCGAGCTCGCACCCATGCCCGCGCGGTCGCCGATCATGCGCAGCGTGGTGGCGTCGAAGCCGTGCTCGCGGAACAGCGAGCGGAAGGCGGCGCGGATCTTGGCGCGGGACTTGCGGCCGCGGACGAGGCGGCCGTCGTCGGCGCGGCGCGGGCGGCGGGAGCGCTGGGCGGGAGCGCTTGAGGCGGGGGGTTGCGAGTCCATCGGGCGGCTCAGAGGGTCGCATAGTTCGGGGGCGGGTCTTGCGGGATTGCGGCGGTTGGGGAGGAGCATCGAGGCGGCGTAGGGCGGTCGGGGCGGGGGTCGCGACTCCGGGCCCTCCCGCTGAGGAGTGCGCGGTTGGGTGGTTGAGAGTGCGCGGCATTCGGGCGCGCTCTTGCGCTCACACCCGGGATCGTTGCCCGCGAGGCGCGCGCCGTGCGACGCGGTCCGCTCGGCTCGAAAGCCGAGAGCTGGGCCACGGCTCGAAGAGCCTCCCGGGCGGGGGCGAGTGGCGCGACGCGCGCGTACGCGCGCGTCCGTTGCTCTCAGCCTCGGAATAGAGCGTCGCGGAGGTCTCTGGGCTCGGCGTCGGCGAGGGCGTCGAGGTGGCGCTGGGCTTCGGGGCCGAGGTTTTTCGGGACGCGGATCTGGACGACGACGTAGAGGTCGCCGGGGGCGCCGCCGCCGGGGTCGGGGACGCCCTTGCCGCGCAGGCGGAGCTTGCGGCCGCTGTCGGTGCCGGGTGGGATCGCGACGGTGGCGCGGCCGGCGAGCGTGGGCACCTCGATCTGCGCGCCGCGGATCGCCTCGCTCACCGTGATCGGCACGTCGACCAGCACGTCACGGCCCTCGCGCCGGAAGACGGGATGCGGGCGCACGCGGATCGTCGCGTAGAGGTCGCCGCGCGCGCCGCCCGCGGCGCCCGCGCCACCCTTGCGGGGCAGGCGGATGCGCCCGCCGTCGGAGACGCCGCGCGGGATGCGCACGGTGACGGTCTCGCTGCCCCCGGCGCTCGACAGCGTGATCTTCTTCTCGCCGCCGTGGACGGCCTCGAGGAAGTCGAGCTCGAGCTCGGCCTCGACGTCGGCGCCGCGCATGCCGCGTCCGAACCCCCCCCGCGCGCCCGCCCCACCGAACAGGCGGCCCAGGATCTCCTCCATGCCGGCGCCTTCGCCGAACTCGAAGTCGAAGCCTGGGCCGTGCTGGCCGCGGAAGGCCTGGCCGAAGTTCGCCTGCGCGCGCCGCGCGGCCGCCGCGTCGAAGCCGGCCTGCAGGGCGATGTCGCCGAACTCGTCGTAGGCGGAGCGCTTCTCGGGGTCGGAGAGCACGTCGTAGGCGCGCGAGATCTGCTTGAAGCGCTCCTCGGCCTGCTGGTTCCCGGGGTTCGCGTCGGGGTGGAACTTCTTCGCGAGCTTGCGGTAGGCCTTGCGCAGCGCGTCCGCGTCCGCGTCGCGCCCGACGCCCAGCGTCTCGTAGAGGCTCTGCGACTTGTCAGGCATCTCGGGCCGGCCGCTCCATCAAATGCACGGTCACACCGAGCACAGCCAGCTCCGCGCGCAGCGCGAAGCCGAAGCGCTGGTACCAAAGCACGTTCTGCGTCGAATCGGTTTCGAGATACGCACGCTGACGGGCGGCGTCAACCGAGGCGAGCCATGCGCTCAGCAGCGCGCGGCCGACGCCTCGGCGCTGGAGCGCGGGCTCGACGCCGAGGGTCGCCAGGTAAGCGTGGGGCGCCAGGGGCCGATGGAGCTGGAGTGCCTCCGCCACCGCCGACCAGCGGCTGGCGACGCCGAGCCCCTGAGAGAAGGCGAGGCGCAGCAGGGTCCCCCAGGAGGGTCGGCCCAGCTGGGTCACGCCGGGCTGCAGTGCGATCAGCACGCCCGCGAGGTCCGAGGCGGAGCGCGCGGCGAGCACCGTGCCGCGCGTCCGGGCGAGCGGCAGCACCGCGCGCATGCCGGCGGCGTTCGAGCGCTCGCGCCGCTGCGCGCTGCCGGGCACCACGACGCGGTTCATGGCGTTCTCGCAAAACGCGCGCCCGAGCAGCGCGGCGGCGCTGCGCAGCTCGTCCTCGCGCAAGGGCGAGACCACCAACGCGCCCATCTATTAGGCGGCGCTGCGCTGGAGGTCGGCCCGCAGGTGGCGCGCGGCCAACGCGTAGCAGAGCGTGCCCGCCGCGCCCGCGCCGCTGAGGACGACCGCGAGCGAGTAGCGCAGCGCCTCGTCGCCGCGATCCGCGAACACGTGATCGTTGAGCAGGCCGATCGCGGGCGGCCCCAGCGCGTAGCCGATCATCGTGGTGATGAAGAGCAGCAGGCCGCTCGCCACCGAGCGCATGGCCGGCGGCGCGAGGTTCTGCGCTGCGGCGAAGCTCGGGCCCTGATAGAAGGCGGCGATCGCGAGGCCGGGCGTCGAGACCCAGAGCGCCAGGGTCGGGTCGCCGGCGAACAGGAACGCGAGCGTGAAGGGCAGCGGGGCGACGCCGGCCAGCGCCGGCACCCACATCCACCAGCGCGTATCGCGGCGGCCGAGGCGATCCGCGACCCAACCCGCGAGCACCGAGCCGAGCGCGCCGCCGACGCCGATCGGCCAGCCCAGGTCGCCCGCCTCGCTCGACGACCAGCCGTGCACCCGCTTGAGGAAGGTCGGAGCCCAGACGGAGAACGCGTAGCCCGCGAAGGCCATGAAGCCCATCGCCGTCGAGACCAGGCGGAACGACGGCAGACGCATCAGGTGGCGCAGCACGTAGAGCGCTGGCGGCGACGCAGCGCGCACGTGATCCGGGTCCGTGCGGCCGCGGGCCGGCTCCTTCACCGTGAGCCACACGAGCAGCGCGAGCAGCAGCCCCGGCAGGCCCACGATCACGAACGCCCAGCGCCAGCCGAAGGCGTCGTCGAGGATGCCGCCGCCCTTGAAGCCAAAGAGCGTTCCGACGTGGATCCCGACGGCGTAGATCCCGAGCGCGGTCGCGCGCTTCTCGACCGGGAAGTAGTCGGAGATCAGCGAGTGCGCGGGCGGCGAGAGCGCCGCCTCGCCGACGCCCACGCCGATGCGGGCGCCCGCGAGCTGCACGAGGCTCTGGGCGGCGCCGCTCAAGGCCGTCATCCCGCTCCACAGCGCTAGGCCGAGCGCGATGATCGTGCGCCGCACCCACACGTCGGCGAGGCGCGCGATCGGGATCCCGAGCGTCGCGTAGAACACCGCGAACGCCGTGCCCGTGAGCAGACCCATCACCGAGTCGCTCACCTGGAGGTCGCGCTTGATCGAGTCCAGCAGGATCCCGAGGATCTGCCGGTCGATGAAGTTGAACACGTAGGCGACGAACAGCAGCGCGAGCACGTAGTTCGCGTAGGCGGGCGTGATGCCGTCGCCCGCGCCGCGCTGCGGATCGGACATCGGCTCGCTTACAGCCCGAGGTTCCGCTTGATGCGCGCGAGCGGCTCGCTCGTGTCGGGCACGAAGGCGCGGCCCGCGAGCTGCTCGAACGACTCGATGTAGCGGCGCGCGGCCTCCACGCGCACGTCGTCGGGCAGCGGCGGCGGCGGGCCCTCGCCGCGGTAGCCCTTCTCGTTCACGAACCAGCGTCGCACGTACTCCTTGTCGAGCGCCTTGGGGTCGGCGCCGGCCCTCAGCGCGTCGGGGTAGGTGCCCAGGTACCAGTACCGCGACGAGTCGGGCGTGTGGATCTCGTCTGCGACCACCAGCTGGCCGTTCTCGTCGAGGCCGAACTCGTACTTCGTGTCGACGAGGATCAGCCCGCGGCTCGCCGCCCACTCGCTTCCCGCCGCGAACAGCCGCAGCGCGAGCGACTCCGCCCGGTCGTAGAGCTCCGCGCTCATCACGCCGCGGCGCACGATCTCGGCGCGCGAGGTCAGCTCGTCGTGCTCGCCCTGCTCCGCCTTCGTAGTGGGCGTGACGATCGCCTGCGGGAGCTTCTGATGCTTCACGAGCCCGTCGGGCAGGCGGTGGCCGCAGTACTCGCGCTCGCCTCTCGCGTAGGCGGTCCAGATCGAAGTGGACGTAACGCCCGTCAGGTAGGCGCGCGTCACGAACTCGACCGGCTGGATCTTCAGCTCGCGCACGATCGAGACGTTCGGATCGGGCACGGAGATCAGGTGGTTCGGCGCGATGTGCCGCGTCTTCTCGAACCAGAACGCCGCCATCTGATTCAGCACCTGACCCTTCAGCGGGATCGTGCCGACCACGATGTCGAAGCAGCTCACGCGGTCGGAGACCACGATCGTGCGCCGCTTCTCCTCCACGTAGCTGTCCCGCACCTTGCCGGGGATGCGCTGGCCGAGGCCGGTGAAGCTCGTGGAGTCGAGCGTGCGCGAGCACAGCTCTCGCAGCAGATCGGGACTGACGGGCACGGGCGCCTCCGCTTCGCGTGGCGCCTAGGTACCCGCGCGCCGCCGACGGAGCAAGCAGAGATGCGCAGGCGGTGCGCAACTTCCCGCGCGCGACGCTCTCGGCTCTGCGCCGGCAACGCGCCGCCTCAAGCCCCTCGCGGGTTCCTCCGCAACGAGACGCTTGGAGGAACTGCGTGAAGCCGGTGGCCAGCAGCAGCGAAGCGACCGCCGATGCGCCCGCCGCGCCGGCCGCGCCCAGCTTCGGCTCCGAGCTGCGGGCGCGCTTCCGCTACCGGCTGATCAAGCGCCTCGGCAAGGGCTCCTTCGGCTCGGTGTTCTTCGCGCGCTGTCTCGACCACGATCGCCGCCGCGACGACAGCCCGCCCGAGCGCGTGGCGATCAAGATCCTCGGCGACACGAAGGGCGCCTCCAGCGACCTCGCCCGCCGCGAGCTGTCGGCGCTGCTCGCGATTCAGCACGACCGCATCCCGCGCGTCTACGACTGGCGCCTCGACACCGCCCCGGCCTTCGTGGTGATGGAGTACTTCCCCGACGGCAGCCTGCGCGAGCTGATGACGCTCGCGGGCCCCGCCGAGGAAGATCAGGTCTGGCGCCTGCTCGGCGACCTGCTCTCGGCGCTCGACGTCGCCCACCGTGCGTCGCTGCTCCACCTCGACATCAAGCCCGCGAACGTGCTGATCGACGGCCGCGGCGGCTTCGTGCTGACGGACTTCGGCGTCGCCCAGGCCTCGCGCATCAGCCGCGGCGTGATCCCGTTCAGCGTGGGCACGCGCGGCTTTCAGGCGCCCGAGCAGCGCAACGAACGCTTCGATCAGTACGACCTGCGCACCGACCTCTGGGGCGTGGGCGTCACCGCCTGGGCCTTCGCCACCGGCGTGAACCTCGCCGAGCGCGGCGACCTGGTACGCACCGACGGCGACGACCAAATCTACGGCCTGCCCCAGCTCAGCGAGCGCCGCCTCACCTGCTCGCCCGAGCTCGAAGAAGTGATCATGAGCATGCTCTACCTCGACCCCTCGCGGCGGCCGGGCAGCGTGGCCGAGGTGCAGGCGCGCGTGAACGCCGCCGTCTCCGGCTGGGCGTTCGAGTCGGCGACCTACGCCGCGAGCCGGCGCAGCAACATCGACGACACCGCGCTCACCCAGTTGATCGAGTCGCTCGTCGACCCGCTGCTGATCGACCTGTGCAAGCGCCCCGGCCTGCGCCCCTACTTCGTGAAGTTCGAGGACGGCGAGCTGATGTGCGGCGAGGGAGAGCACTCCTACTACGCCTTCCTCCTGCTGAAGGGCGCCGTCACCGTGTCGCGCGCGGGCCGCGAGCTGGCGCGCGTCGAGCGCGAGGGCGCGTTCCTCTCCGAGGTCGCGACGCTGACCAGCAAGCCGCGCACGGCGAGCATGCACGCCGCGGGCCCCGTCTGGGCCGTGGTGCTGAACGCGGCGGAGTTGGAACGCTTCATCACCGCGAACCCCGCCATCGGCTTGCGCTTCATCCGGACGCTGGCGCATCGGCTCGCGAAGCTGCCGAGCCACGGAGGCGACAAGCGCAAGGAGTGGTGAGCGTCGGTACGACGCGATCGCTTGTCTCGGTGTGAAGAGCATCGAGGCGGCGCGCGCCGGTGCCGCCGCCGGGGAGGAGAGAAGAGGAAGAGGTCGAGGGGGTCACGCGCTGGCTGCGCCAGCGCGCGCGAGGCTTGCGGGGCGTCGAAAGAGGGAGCGGCGGGGGATCGGGGTGGGCACTGGCTGTTCGGGGGGCGCCCTGAAGCGCGGTGGGGCGTAGGTTTCGCGGGGCACGGGGATTGCTTGTGGGGTGGCCGAGAGAGGTGGGATGGACGCGAGGGTTCGGCGGGCGCTCGAGCGGTGGCGGGAGGCGGGGCTGCTCGAGGGCGCGGCGGTGGAGCGGATTCGGGCTTGGGAGGAGGAGCACGGGGGGCGGGCGGAGAGCCGGCTCGGAATCTGGGTGCTGGCGATCGGCGGGCTGTTGCTTGCGGCGGGCGTGCTGCTGTTCGTCGCGGCCCACTGGGCGGAGCTGTCGCCGTGGTCGCGGTTCGCGCTGGTCTGCGCGACGACGGGGGCGCTGCACGTCGCGGGTGGCTTGCTCGCGAGCCGGCACGCGGCCACGGCGACGACGCTGCATGCGGTCGGCACCGCTGCGTTCGGCGGCGCGATCTTTCTGATCGGCCAGTCGTTCCATCTTCAGATCGAGTGGCCCGCGGGCGTTGGGCTGTGGGCGCTCGGCGCGGCGCTCGGCCGCGCGCTGCTGCGCGACTGGCCGCAGACGCTGTGGCTCGCGCTGCTCGCGCCGGCGTGGGCGCTCGCGGAGTGGGCCGCGCTGCCGGAGGCGCGCATGCGGGAGCTGGCCGGCATCGCGCTCGGGGTGCTGCCTCTCGCGCTCGTCTACCTCGGCGCGGAGCGGCGCGAGGCGAGCGTCGCCTGGCGGTCTGCGCTGGCGCGGCTCGGTGCGGTCGCGCTCGTGCCGGCGGGCGTGTGGCACGTGGTGGCGAGCTGCGAGGTCGCGAGGGACGCGTCGCTGCCCGTCCTCGCGCTCGGCCTCGCCGCTTCCGCAGCCGTCGCGCTGGCGCTGCGCGGGCGCGAGGGCGCCTACGGCATTGCGGCCGCGATCGTCGCGGCCGCGCTGTACGCGCTGCGCGCCGCCGACTGGCCCGACGCGTGGCTCTACCTCGCGCTGCTCGCCGCGTCCGTCGGCGTGGTCGCCTGGGGCGTGTGCGAGCAGAGCCGACTGCGCGCGAACGTGGGCACGCTCGCGGCCGGCGTCTCGATCACGTTCTTCTACTTCAGCAGCGTGTTCGACAAGCTCGGGCGCTCGCTCGGGCTGATCGGGCTCGGCGTGCTGTTCATCGGCGGCGGCTACGCGCTCGAGCGCACGCGGCGCGCACTGCTGCGGCGGATCGAGGAGGCGCGCCCGTGACCGGCCTGCAGAGGGGCCTCGCGCTGGCGCTCGCGCACGTGGTGCTCGCGAGCGGCGTTGCGGCGAAGTACCTGATCGACCGCGAGCGCCTTCCGCGCGTGTGGGTCGAGACGCGGGGCTACGACCCGAACGCACCGATTCGCGGGCGCTACGTGCTGCTCTCGCTGCTGCCGGTGAGCGACGCGCTGCCGCCGGAGGGCGCCAGCGTCGTGCTCGAGGCGCGCGACGGAAAGCTCGTCGCGCGCGCGGCGACGCCGAGCGAGCGCAGCGAGCTCTACGTCTGGAACGACGGGCGCGGCGGGCTCTCCCTAGAGCCGCCCGTGCCCTTCTTCCTGCCCGAGCACGCGGACGACCCGACGCTGCGCCGCGAGCCGCTCTGGATGGAGGTGACCGTTCCGCCGCGCGGCGCGCCGCGCCCGCTCCGCCTCGGCGTGAAGCGCGGCGACGAGATCGTTCCAGTCGCCGCGGAGCCCTAGCCCTACTCCGCCTACTCCGCCGGGATCACTTCCCCGCGCAGCATGTCGGCGCTGGTCTCGCGCGCGCGGCTCAGCCGCGCCTTGCCGTTCCTCACGATCACCTCGGCGGGGCGCGGCTTGCCGTTGTAGTTCGAGGCCATGGCGAACCCGTAGGCGCCCGCGCACTCGATCACCACGTAGTCGCCCACGCGCGCCTCGGGCAGCCGCTGCGTGCGCACCACGCCGCCCTCGTCCTGCGTGAAGATGTCGCCGCTCTCGCACAGCGGCCCCCCCACCACCACGTCCCGCTCGGCACGCGGCGCGTCGTCTCGGGGCGTGAGCGACATCGGGTGGAAGGAGCCGTACATCACCGGCCGCGCGAGCGCGTTGAAGCCGGCGTCGAGCAGCACGAAGGTGCGCTTCGCCACCTGCTTCACGGCGCGCACCTCGGCGATCAGGTAGCCGGCCTCGGCGACCACGTAGCGGCCGGGCTCGATCTCGAGCCGCAGCGCGTGGCCGAGCTTCTCTTCGGCGCGCTTGCGCGCCGCGTCCCAGACGCGGAAGTAGCCGCCGATGTCGGGGCGCACGTCGCCGGCGCGATAAGGAATCGGGAGGCCGCCGCCCGCGCTGAGCACGCGCAGCGGGCCGCCCACCACGCCCGCGAGCTTCTCGGCCGCGCCCGCGACGAGCGCGAGGTGCTCGAGATCCGCGCCCGAGCCGATGTGGAGGTGCAGGCCCGTCACGCGCACGCCCACTCGCGCCGCGACCTCGAGCGCGCGCGGCAGCTCCTCGTGCCAGATGCCGTGCTTCGAGTGCTCGCCGCCGGTGTTGGTCTTCTTGCTGTGGCCGTGGCCGAAGCCCGGGTTCACGCGCAGCGTCGCCTCGCCGTCCGGCACCCGCTCGGCGTACTGCAAGAGCATGTCCGTCGAGCCGCAGTTCACCGGGATGCCGTACTCGGCGACCACGTCGAGCGACTCGCGATCGAAGACGTCGGCCGTGTAGACGATCGGCGGCGGTTCACCCGTGGGCGCGTAGCCGGCCGCGAGCGCGCGATGGATCTCGCCGGCGGAGACGGCGTCGACCAGCGCTCCGCTGCGCCGCACGAGATCGAGCACCGCGAGGTTCGAGTTCGCCTTTTGCGCGTAGCGCACCACGTCGAACGAGCGCAGCTCCGCGACCCGCGCCGCGATCGTGGCCGCGTCGTAGACGTAGGTGGGGGTGCCGAACTCCCGCGCGATCTCCGCGACGGGCACGCCTGCGATCTGGTTTCGAATCAGTGGCCGCATGGGGCGCGCGACTGTAGGCGAGATCGCGGGCGCGCGTGGCGCCGGGGAGAGCGGGCGCATTGCGCCACCGCGGCGCCGTGCGTTTACTCCCGCGCATGGACGACGCGAAGCCGCCGAGCGAGCGCTTCCAGGCGCTCGCGGCCAAGCTGCGCGCGAGCGCGCCGGTGGGCCTCGCGGAGGCGGCGCTCGTGCTCGCCGGCGAGTTCGCGCGCGTCGAGCCGGCTAGGGCGTTCGCCGAGCTCGACCGCCTCGGCGACGGCGCGCGCAGGAAGCTGCCCGACGGCACGCCCGCCACGCGTCTCGACGCGCTGCTTCGCTTCCTCCAGCGCGACTGCGGCTACTTCGGCAACCGCGCCGAATATGGCGACCCGCAGAACAGCGATCTCTCGCAAGTGATCGCGCGCCGCACCGGCATCCCGATCACGCTCGCGATCGTGGTCGTCGAGGTCGGCGCGCGCTGCGGCGTGCCGCTGCAGGGCGTCTCCTTCCCCGCGCACTTCCTCGTGCGCACGCCGGAGGACCCGCCTGCCCTCGGCGATCCGTTCCACTTCCGCCTCGTCAGCGATGCCGAGGCCGCCGAGCGCTTGCGCCAGAGCCTCGGCCCCGAGGCGCGCCTCGACCCCGTCCATCTGCGCCCCGCGAACGCGCGGCAGACCCTCGTGCGCATGTGCTCGAACCTGAAGCACATCCACGTGGGCAAGCAGGAGTGGCTGAAGGCGGTCGGCCTGTGCGATCGCATCCTGATGCTGGCGCCCGAGATGGCCAGCGAGCACCGCGACCGCGCCGTGCTCTACGCGCGCCTCGAATGCTTCGGGCCCGCGCTGGCGGACCTCGAGCAGTACCTGGCGCTGGAGCCGAACGCGGAGGACGCGGAGGCGGTGAAGGAGCAGATCGCACAGCTACGGCCACTGGTGATGCGGATCAACTGAGCGCCTGGCTGCGGCGCGGCGCGCAACGCGCGCCGGGCGCGCTCACGCGTCGATCCTCACCTCCCCCTCGATCACCGTTCCCTTCTCGAACGTGTAGTCCCCGCGCACCACGAGCCTTCTCGCGCGAATCAAGCTCGGCGGGCCGTGGGGCGTGCGCGCGTCGAGCTGGTCGACGCGTTTGAAGAACTCCGGATCGAGGTCGACCACGAGCTGGTCGCCGGGGCCGCCGGGGGCCGGGAGCAGGCGGAAGTCGTCGCTCAACACGTAGGCGTCGCTGCGGATCGCGAGCAGGTCGCCGGTGCTCTTCACCGGCGCGAAACGGTGGGAGGGAACCAGGATCGCGCGAGCGCCTTCGAAGCACGAGATCGCGGCGCCCATCGCGGTCTCGAGCTGGATCACCCGCGGCGACGAGGCGTCGAGCGGGTCGACGCTCTTCTCGTTGCGGATGAACGGAAGCGGCAGCACGCCCGCGTTCTCGTCGAGGGCGCGCTGAAGCGCGTCCAGGTCGATCCACAGGTTGTTGGTGTTGAAGAAACGGTGGCGCGAGACGTCCTGGAAGTCGGCGAGCTCGTCGTCGGGGCACTGCGCGGTCTCGCGCAGCACGAGGCGGCCGCTCTTCGTGCGCGCCAGGTGGCCGCCCTTCTTGTCCTTCTCGCTGCGGCTTTTCACCTCCATCGCGAAGGGCGCGCCGCTCTCGGCGAACCAGCCGAGCAGCGCGAGGTCGAGCGAAGCGCCGAGGTTGTCGGCGTTGGAGAGGAACGCGTAGCGCAGGCCGGCCGCGCGCATCGCGGCGAGTGAGCCCGAGCTGACGAGCGCGGTGTAGAGGTCGCCGTGTCCAGGCGGACACCACTCGTGCTCGGTCTCGCGCGGCCACGCGACGGGCGCGAGATCGCTCGCGAGCAGGCGAGGCACCTTGTGCTGCACGAAATCGGGCGCGAGCCGGGCCGAGAGCGGGCCGTGCTTCGCGAGCGCGGCGAGGGAATCGGCCCGCGTGCGGAAGCTGTTCATCAGCACTAGCGGGACGCGCACGCCGGTGCGCTCCGCGAGCGAGCGGATCTGCAGCGCGATCACGTCGAGGAAGCTGAGCCTCTCCTTCACGGGCAAGAGCGACTTCGCGCGCGTCATGCCCATGGTCGTGCCGAGGCCGCCGTTCAGCTTGATCACGACGGCGCGCGAGAGGGCGCGCTCGCCGGCCGCGCGCAGCGCGGGCGTCCCCTCGAAGCTCGGCACGTCGCTCACCGGATCGATCTCGCGGCGCGAGAGCGTGCCGCGCGCGCCCGCCACGAGCTGCTCGAAGTTGCGCCGGAAAGCCTCGATCGCGAGCTCGGGCAGCCCGGCCGCCCGCATCTTGCGCTCGCTCGCGCCGAAGTCGGCCATCACGCGAGCCCCTGCGGCGTCTCGAAGAAGGCGCGCAGCACGCCGATCATGGGCTCGACGTCGGCGACCGCCGCCATCTCGCGGCACGAGTGCATCGACAACATCGGGTTGCCCACGTCGACGGTGCGGATGCCCGCACGCGCCGCGCTGATCGGCCCGATCGTGGAGCCGCAGCCCATGTCGCTGCGCGCGACGAAGCTCTGCGGCTCGACGCCGCATGCCCGACACAGTGCGGTGAAGTGCCCGAGCGTGACGGCGTCGCTCGCGTAGTTCTGGTTCGCGTTCACCTTCAGCACCGGGCCGCCGCCGAGCTTCGGGCGATGGCCGGGCTCGTGCTTGTCCGCGTAGTTGGGATGGACGGCGTGCGCCATGTCGGCGGAGACGAGCAGCGAGCGCGCCAGCGCGCGCGCGAAGCCCTGGGGGCCGCCGCTCTTCGCGGCGCTCTCGATGCGCGCGAGCGTGTCGGCGAGGAAGCCGCTCTGCGCGCCCTGGGCGCTGCGGCTGCCGACCTCCTCGTGGTCGTAGAGCACGACCACGCGCGTGAAGGCGGGCGCCGGCGTGCGCCGGGCGCCGATCAGCGCGCAGAGCGCGGCGTGGCACGAGGCGAGATTGTCGAGGCGCGGCGCGTGCAGGAACTCGCCGCGCGCGCCGGAGACGGCGCTCGGCTGCGTGTCGTAGAGCATCAGGTCGAAGCCGTGGATTGCGCGCGGCTCGATCGCGCCGTGGCCCTGCGCGCGCAGCTCGGCGGCCAGCAGCTCCGCGAAGGGCGGCGCGCTCTCGAGGCCGACGACGGGCACGAGGTGCGTCTGCTCGTTCAGCTTGAGCCCCTCGCTCTTGGCCTCGCGCTGGAGGTGGATCGCGAGGTTCGGGATGCGCAGCAGCGGGCGCGCGAAGTCGAGGCTCACGCTGCGCAGGCCGCTCGCGCTGGCGACCACGACGCGGCCGGCGAGCGAGAGGTCGCGGTCGAGCCAGGTGTGGAGCAGCACGCCGCCGTAGGGCTCGATGGCGAGCTGGCGGCAGCCGTGCGCCGTCACGTCGGGGCTCGGCTTCACGCGCAGGTTGGGCGAATCGGTGTGGGCGCCGATCGCGTGGAAGCCGGCGTCCGCGAGTGGCGCCTCGCCCACCTCGAAGGCGAGCAGCGAGGACTCGCTGCGCACGACCGTGTGGCGCGCGCCGGGCGCGAGCGTCCAGGGCGCCGTCTCGGCGAGCGGTGTGAAGCCGGCGGCCTCGAGGCGGCGCAGCGACTCGCCGACGGCGTGGAACGGCGTGGGCGACGCGTCGATGAAGCGGAGCAGATCGCGCGCGGCGTCGGACATGCCGCCGAATATCGGGGACGTTCCTTTAGAAGTTAAGTAGTGGGCGAGCCATCTTGTCGGCTTCTGGCCGAGGACGCGGCCCCGCGGCCGAGACCCGCACCACTCACGAACGAAGGGAATGTCCCCATGCCCGGTCCGCTTTCCGGCGTGCGCGTCGTCGACTGCTCAGCCGTGGTCTCCGGGCCCCTCGCCACGACGATCCTCGCGGACCAAGGCGCCGAGGTGGTGAAGGTCGAGCCGCTCGCGGGCGGCGACATCTTGCGTCACGTGGGCAGCCACCGCGGGGGCGTCTCGGGGCTCTTCCACGTCGTGAACCGAGGCAAGCGCTCCCTCGCGCTGAACCTCGCGGACGCGCGCGGCCGCGACGTGCTCGCGAAGCTGGTCGCGCGCGCCGACGTGTTCGTACAGAACTTCCGCCCCGGCGTCGTCGACAGGATCGGCATCGGCTGGGAGGCCTTCCGCGCGCTGAACCCGCGCCTCGTCTACGTCTCGATCAGCGGCTTCGGCGCGAGCGGCCCGTACGCAAACAAGCGCGTCTACGACAACGTGGTGCAGGCCTACTCGGGCCTCGCCGCCGTGCAGGGCGGCGCCGCGGAGCCGGCGCTGCTGAAGCAGCTCGCCTGCGACAAGCTCACCTCGCTGACCGCCGCGCAGGCGATCTGCGCGGCGCTGCTCGGCCGCGCGCAGAGCGGGCGCGGAACGCACGTCGAGCTGTCGATGCTCGATTCGGCGATCGCGTTCTTGTGGCCCGACGCCGCCTCCGACGTGATGATGCTCGGCGAAGGCGTCACGCGGCAGCCGCCGATCGGCAGCAACTACCGCGCGCTGCGCGTCGCCGACGGCTACGCCTCGCCGGGAGCGCTCAGCGACGCCGAGTTCGTGGGGCTGTGCCGCGCGCTCGGCCTCGAGGCGGCGGCGAGCGACCCGCGCTTCGCCACCGTCGCCTCGCGCATGAATCACCTGGCGGAGCTGACGGCGCTGTTCGGGCGCGACATCCCCGAGGCCGCGGCGAAGCTGACGCGCGCCGAGATCGAGCGGCGCCTCGACGCGCACGAGGTGCCGGTCGGCATCGTGCGCAGGCTCGAGGAGCTGCACGAGGATCCCCAGGTGCGCGCGAACGGCACGCTGTTCGAGCGCGAGCTGCCGGGCGCCGGGCCGATCCGCGAGCCGCGCCCCGCGGCGCGCTTCGACGCGACCCCGCACGAGCCCGCCTCGCCGGCGCCGCGCCTCGGCGAGCACAGCGCGGCGATCCTCGGCGAGCTGGGCTTCGGCCCGGACGAGGTGGTGACGCTGCGCGAAGCGGGGGTGATCGGCGTCGCGAGCTGAGCGAGCTTCGGCCGGAAGGCACATTCCGCGGCCTCTGGCCGGATTGCTCGGCGCCGGTGCGGCGTTCCGCGACCCCGCTGCGCGCGCCCGCCCTTCGTGCCCGCGGCGGCGCACCCGGCGGCGGTTTCGCACGGCGCGGCGCCGCGATCGCACCCGCGGCTGCGCGCGCGCTGCGCGCCGCCGCGCCCGCCTCCACGCGGGCGTCTCGCGTGGGTTCGCGCTCGTTTCGCCCACGCCGCGCGCTCGCAGACCGCGCGCGCGCGTAGAATCCCCGGCCGTGCGCTCCGTGTTCCGCTCCGCGTCGCTCGCCGCACTCGCCGCGCTCGCGAGCGTCACGGTCGCACCTGCGGCTCTTGCAGGCGCCCCGGTTCCGGCGGCGCTCGAGAGCGAGGCCTTGGCGCGGGGCAAGGTGCGCGTGATCGTGCGCCTCGCGCCGTCCGCGTCGCGCGCGGAGCGCGGCGCGCGCCAGGACGCGGCGCTCGCGCGTGCCGCGGGTCCCGCGCGCGCGGCAGCGCGCCGCTACGCGCACCTCGATGCCGTCGCGCTCGAGGCGAGCGCCCTCGAGCTGCACGCCCTCGCCGCTTTGCCCGAGGTCGCCGAGCTGCTCGTGGACGGCCCCCTCGCCGCGCCTTCCCTAGACGGCACGGGTCCGATCGTGGGGGCGACCGCCACCAAGGCCGCCGGTTTCACTGGCGCGGGCACGGCGATCGCCATCCTCGACACCGGCGTCGACAAGACCCACCCGTTCTTCGGGAACCGCGTGACCGCCGAGGCCTGCTTCTCCGGGAACGGCAACTGCCCGAACGGACAGGCCACGCAGCTCGGCCCCGGCGCGGGCGTACCCTGCGACTTCGCGACGCCCTGCTACCACGGCACCCACGTCGCGGGCATCGCCGCCAGCAGCGACCCGGTCTATCAGGGCGTCGCGCCCGGCGCCCAGCTCGTTTCGATCCAAATCTTCTCGCGCTTCGACGGCGCCGACTGCACGGGGACCGGCTACGACCCCTGCGCGCTGGCGCTGCCCAGCGACATCCTCGCCGCCATCGACCACGCCCGCACGCTCGCGGCGACGCTGCCGCTGGTCGCGGCGAACATGAGCTTCGGCGGCGGAACCTATTACGGGAGATCGGGCTGCGACAACGGCAACGCGCTCACCAAGCAGGCGATCGACCTGCTGCTCGCGGCGGGCGTGGCCTCGGTGGCGGCCTCGGGCAACGACTACTGGCCCGACGCGATGTCCGCGCCGGGCTGCATCTCGAGCGCGGTCGGCGTGGGGGCGGTGGACGACTCCGACCAGGTCGCGGTGTTCTCGAACTCGATGTACATGCTCGACTTCTTCGCGCCCGGCGTGCTGGTGCGCTCGTCGATGCCGGGCGGCGCGACGGCCACGCTGAACGGCACCTCGATGGCGACGCCCCACGTGGCGGGCGCCTTTGCGGTGCTCCGCCAGGCGAGCCCGGGCGCCACGATCGCGGCGCTCGAGACGGCGCTCGAGAACACCGGCCTAGCCGTCGTCGACACGCGACCGCTGGCGAACAACCTGACGCGCCCGCGCATCCGCGTGGACGTGGCGGTGAAGAGCCTCGCGCCGGCCGCTTGTTACGACTCGCTGGACAACGACGCCGATGGCGCCATCGACTTCCCCGCAGATCCGAACTGCACGAACGGCTGGGACACCACCGAGCAGTTCGTGAATCCGGGCTCCTGCGGCATCGGGCCGGAGCTGGCGGTTCTGCTGCCGCTGCTCGCCGCCGCACGTCGCCGCCGAGGCCGCGGAGCGCGCTGAGGCGGACGGCCGCGCCCTCCCGCGGCCGCGCGATTCCCGAGCCGGCGCGGAACCTGCCCGCCCGCGCGGGGTTCCGAGCGCCAGGAGGTGGACCATGCGTTCTCGTCTCGCCGCGACCCTCGCCCTCGCGCTCCTCGGCGCCGCTGCGGCCGGCGCGGATCCGCAGGAGCACGGGGGCGCGTCCGGCTCCTCGGGCGAGCGCGTGCACTTCGAGCACTTCGTCCCCGGCCACGGCCGGCTGGGCGTGCAGCTCCAGGACATGACGCCCGAGCTGCGCGAGTTCCTGCACGCGCCGAAGGAACGCGGCGTGCTCGTCGTGCGCGTGAACCAGGGCTCCTCGGCGGAGAAGGCGGGGCTGCGCGTGGGCGACGTGATCGTCGCGATCGGCGGCGAGCCGGTGGACGGCACCTTCGACGTCGTCCACGCCGTGATGGTCGCGGAGAAGGACGCGACGCTCGCGCTGGAGATCGTGCGCGACGGCAAGACGCGAAGGGTCGAAGCGGTCGCGACCGGCGAGCCTCCCATGGCCGGCGCGCCGATGCGCTGGATGCGCGAGCGCATGCCCGAGATGCGCGCCGAGTTCGAGCAGCGCTTGCGCGAAGTCGAGGAGCGCCTGCGAGCGCTCGAGCAGCGGCTGCGCGAGTCGGCGCCAAAGAGCGACGAGCTCGACACCTGAGCGCTGCGCACCCACGGCGGGCCCGCGCCCGCTGTGCAAGCATCGGCCGCCCCAAGCGAGGTCGCCGGTGAAGTTCGCGCGCTGCTACGAGATTGCCGTCGCGCCAGACAGCGAGCGCCGCGCTCTCGAGAAGCGCACCGAGCGGGCCGCAGGGCGATGAAGCGCGCCGCCGCGATCGCGGGCCTCGCCGAGTGGAAGCCGGAGCGGGTCTGGTCGCGGCCGATGTTCTCGCTCGAGGCCTGCGCGGAGCTGGCCGCGCTCGCGCTCGCCGACGCAGGCGTCGACAAGCGCGAGGTGGACGGCCTGTGCATCGGCGGCGTCTACGAGTCGCCGATGTTCGGGCCGAGCGCGGCGGCCGAGTACCTCGGCATCCGCGCGAACTTCGCCGAGACCGTGGACCTCGGCGGGGCGACGAGCGCGGGCATGCTGTGGCGCGCGGCGGCCGCGATCGAGGTGGGCGCGTGCGAGACCGTGCTCGTGCTGTGCCCGAGCGTGATTCCGCCGCGCCCCGACGGCGCGCCGCGCGGGAAGATGGACTTCCCGATCTATCTGGGTGGCGACGCCTGGGGCTCGCCGCAGGGCGCCTTCGAGATTCCCGCCGGCCTGGTCGCCGCGACCCCCAGCTTCGCGATGGTCGCCCAGCGCTACATGGCGCAGTACGGCCTGCGCGAGGAGACGCTCGCGAAGATCGCGGTCGACGCCCGCTACAACGCGCAGTTCAACCCCGACGCGATCTTCTACGGCAAGCCGATCACGGTCGACGACGTGATGCGATCGCGCCGCGTCGCCGATCCGCTGAAGCTGCTGGAGATCGTGATGCCGTGCTTCGGCGGCGGCGCGCTGCTGGTGACGACGCCCGAGCGCGCCGCGCGCGGCCGACACCGTCCGGTGTACGTCGCCGGCTTCGGCGAGCACCTGACGCACAAGAGCATCACCTACGCGCCGGACCTGCTGGACAACCCGATCCGCGTCGCCGCCGAGCGCGCCTTCCGCATGGCCGGCGTCGCGCACCGCGACGTTCACGTGGTGCAGCCGTACGACTGCTTCACGATCACCGTGCTGGTCACGCTCGAAAACGCCGGCTTCTGCGGCAAGGGCGAGGGCGAGCGCTTCGTCAGCGAGCGCTCGCTGCGCTGGGACGGCGACTTCCCGCTCAACACCCACGGCGGCCAGCTCGGGGCCGGCCAGGCCGGCATGGCGGGCGGCCTCTCGCACCTCACCGAGGCGGTGCGCCAGCTCCAGGGCCGCGCCGGCGCGCGCCAGCTCGCGAAGTGCGACCTCGCCTACGCGAACGGCACCGGCGGCATGATGGCCGAGCAGGTCGCCCTGATCCTGCAGGGGGCGTGATGGTCTCGATGCTGCGGACGACCGAACGCGGAGACCGGTGTCGTAGGCCCCGGCCGCCGTCGCGGCAGCAAGCCACCCGAGCGAGCTCAGGTGGCGCGCAGCGAGGCGGGGTCATCGGCATCGCGCCGCGACCTCTCCTCCGAACAGCCGAGCGGAGCTCGTGAAAGATGGGAACGCGACACGACTCCGCGGGGCGCCCGCTTCCGCTCGCGAATCCCACCACGAAGCCGCACTTCGACGCCGCGCGCGAGCACCGCTTCGCGATGCAGCGCTGCCCGCGCGACGGCTTCTTCTTCTACCCGCGCAGCCGCTGCCCCACCTGTCTGGGCGACGACTGGCGCTGGGAGACCGCCAGCGGCCGCGGCGTCGTGCATTCGTTCACGATCGACCGCGCCGGCCACCTGCCCGCGCTCGCGAAGCTGGCACCCTACGCGATCGCCATCGTCGAGCTGGACGAGGGGCCGCGCTGCACCGCGCGCCTCGTGGACTGCGACGTGGAGAAGGTGCGCGTGGGAATGCGCGTCGAGGCTGCTTACGAGGACGTCGAGGGCGGCGCCGTCGTGCACTTCCGGCCCGCGTCGAGCTGAGCACCGGGCCGCGCCGGAGCGCGGCGCGCTCGAGGCCTCACGCCGGCTTCTTCGCCCCCGGCCCCGCGATCGCCATCGCCTTCGCGTAGGCGGGCCGCGCGGTGATGCGCTTCGCGTAGGCCTGCACGTTCGGCAGATCGTCGATCTTGCGCCCGCCGAACAGCGAGAGGCTCGTGAGGTTGAACGTGACCATGAGGTCGGCGCAGGTGAAATCGGGCCCGGCCACGAACGGCGACTCTTCGAGGCGCCGGTCGAGGTAGCCGTAGTACCCGTTCTCGCGCCGCCGCACGAAGCCGCCGACGCGCTCCGCCTCCGGGCCTTGCGCGGCGCCGAGCGCGAGCTTCGCGAAGAACAGGCCCTGCACGTTGTTGTTGAAGTGCATGAAGTAGAGGTAGTCGAAGTAGTTCGGCTGGCTCGGGCCCACCGTGAACCGGCCGCCCGCGTGCCGATGGCAGACGTACTCGAGGATCACCGCCGACTCGGCGACCACGCGCTCGCCGTCCTGGATGACCGGCGCCGTCGCCGCGGGGTGGAGCTTCATGTACTCCGGCGGCATCAGGCCGTCGGCACCACGGTCGTACCAGCGCAGCGTGTAGGGGAGACCGAGCTCCTCCATCAGCCAGACCACGCGATCCGACTGCGAGACGCCCAGATGATGGATGGTGATCACGTTGGCTCCTCGTCGCGCCGCCGGGCGCGTCCCTGTGATACGAGCCCCACGGCGAATCGGACCGATGCGGTTCGCACGAGCGCTCGCCGGCGGGCTCAGGCCAGCGTGCGCTGCGTCTCGAGATCTCGGCCGAGCGTCTTCGACGACACCCAGTAGTGGATGGCCGACCAGCCCGCGCCGATCGAGATCGTCCAGAGCAGCGCGTAGCGCGCCGACTCGATGCCGTGGGCGCCCTTCAGCATCTCCGAGAACCAGCCCACGAACTGCGGCCCGAGGCCGAGCCCGACCAGGTTGAGGATCAGCAGCAGCACGGCCGCCGCCTGCGCCCGCATCTGCGGCGGCACCAGCGCCTGCGTCATCGCGAAGGTCGGGCCGAGGTAGAGGCCGCTCGCGACCGAGGGGATCAGCGAGATCACCAGCGCGAGCTCGGCGTTCGGCGCGAGATAGACGGCGAAGATGAAGGGCACCGTGAGCACGCTGCCGATGCCGGGCACGAACGGGTACGAGCGCACGTCGCGCGCGCCGTAGCGATCGCCGAGCCAACCGCCGAGGTAGGTGCCGAGCACGCCGGCGGTCAGGCCAATGGTGGCGCCGATCGTCGCGTACTCGCCGGGCCGCATGCCGTGGCTGCGCTCGAAGAAGACCGGGTTGAAGGCCGCGGCGCCGTAGCCGTAGAAGGCGTGCAGCGCGCCGGCGAAGGCGAGGTGCCAGAACGAGGGCAGCTTCGCGAGCAGGCGGACCACCTCGGGCAGCGAAGCGCCGTCCGACTTGCGCGCGCCGCCTTCCCAGTAGCCGCGCGTCGGCTCCTTCAGCGTCGCGAACGCGACGACCGCCAGCAGGATGCCGGGCAGCCCCACCACCACGAAGGCCTCGCGCCAGCCGAAGAGTTCGCGCATCCAGCCGCCGATCAAGAGGCCGAGCGCTCCGCCGATCGGGATCCCGAAGGCGTAGACCGAGAGCGCTCGCGCGCGGCGCTCCGGCGGATGCATGTCCGAGATCATCGAGTGCGCGGGCGGGCTGCAGCCCGCCTCGCCCACGCCGACGAAGATGCGCGTGATCGCGAGGGAGAGGAAGCCGGTGGCGAGGCCTTGGAGCGCCGTAGCCGCGCTCCAGAACGCCAGCGCAAGCCCGATGATGCGCTTGCGCGGCACGCGATCCGCGACCCACGCGATCGGCAGGCCCAGCGTGGCGTAGAAGATCCCGAACGCGGTGCCGCTGAAGAAGCCGAGCTGCGTGTCGGTCAGGTTGAACTCCTCACCGATCGGCTGGAGCAGCACGTTCACGACGTTGCGGTCGATGAACGCAAACGTGTAGACGACGATCAGCAGCCCCACCGAATAACGCGTCCGCGCAGCGGAGAGTTCCGGCTCGCGCGGGATCTCGGCAGGCTTCTGCGCTTGCATCGGGAGCGCGAGGGTCGACCAGCCAGTCGACGCGGGTCAAGAGGCTCGCGCGAATTGGCGCACGCGCGGCGCCGCAATGCGTACGGCGAGCGCGTCGGGCTCGCGAACTCCCTAATGCTTGGGCGTCAGGACTTCCGCGTGCGGACCGCGACGCCCACGACGCTCACGCCGAGCACGAACAAGGCGAGCGCGCCGGGCTCGGGGATCGCCGGGATGCCGGTGCCGGCCCGCTGCGCCGCGTCGTTCGCGAGCGCAGCGCTCGCCCCCACCCACGTCGCCAGCGTCGTCCACCCGAGCCACCGCATCGCACAGCTCCTTACCGCCGGAGATCCTAAGCGTGAGCGGGATCACAAGACAGCCCGAAATCGACGTTCCGCCGTCGGAAACCGCTCGCATTCTGAGTGGCCCAAATCACAGGCCGGGTTGCCGCCGGGCTGGAGTAGGCTGCGGTCCACCGCCAGGAGGCTCACATGGGCGTTCACCATCTCGCCTTCGCCACCAAGGACGTCGAGGCGAACCACCGCTTCTACACCGAGGCGATGGGGTTCGAGCTGGTCAAGGTCGAGGTGGCCAACATCGGCAAGGGCTGGGCCAAGCACCTCTTCTACTCCACCGGGCCCGAGCGCGACCAGCTCGTGGCCTTCTGGGACCTGCACGATCCGAGCCTCGGCGACTGGAGCGCGGACATCTCGCGCGGCCAGGGCCTGCCCGTGGGCGTGAACCACCTGGCCTTCTCCGCCGACGGCCTCGAGGACCTGGCGAAACGCAAGGAGCGCTGGCTTTCGCGCGGTCACGACGTCATGGAGATCGACCACGACTGGTGTGCGTCCGTCTACACGACCGATCCGAACGGCATTCTCGTGGAGTTCTGCACGCTGGTCCGGGACTTCACGGCGGCGGACCGCGCGGAGGCCGAGAAGCTGCTGCGCGATCCAGTCCCGGCGCTGCGGCGGGACCCGAAGGCGGTCGTGATCCACAAGGCCCGGGACTGGGCGGCCAAGCGCAGCGCGGCCTGATCCGCCTCGCCTCCGAGGCGTCGGTCTGCTCCTGCCCCAGCTCGCCCCGTTGAACCCGGAAGGGGTCAGACCTCCTTCGGCTCGCTCGTCGGAGAGGTCGCGATCAAGGCGGCCCGCTCGAGGCCGGCCTCCCGGTGGGGGATGCCGGCCTGGTAGGCGGCGGCGGTGAGCATGTCGAGCATGCCGCCGCGTTCCCGGTAGTGGACCAGCAGGATCTCGTCCCAAGGGCCCGCCAGCGAATGCGCCGGATCTCCGACCGCCACGCCAATCGGCTCACCCACGAACACCGGGCCACGCCCGCGCCGCAGCACGAAGGGCAGCGTGTTTCGCCCGTAGCGGGCGTAGGCGGCCGCTCCGCTCCCGCCGTTCGTGCCGGCGCGCCGCGCGTCGCCCGCCGCGGCCGAAGGCCCAGCGCCGTACTGCGCGCGCTCGCGATGCCGGTTCAGGTTGAGCATGAAGAGCGGCCTGCCCGGCTCCGCGGCGAGAAAGGCTTCGAGCGCGCGCGGGTCCGGCGAGATCGCCGGGTTCTCCAGCCGCGCGTCGGCGACGCTGCGCTTCGGCGCGCCCGCGCCGCGGCCGAGCAGACGCGCTGCGATGCGCGCCAGGGCGAGCGCGAGGCCCGGCAGCGCGCGCGGGCGCACGACGAGCGTCAGCGCCTCCTCCAGCGCGTCCCTGGCATGCGGGTTCTCGAGGCGCAGCGACTCCGCCGCCAGCTCGCGCGAGGGGAACGAGTCGACGGCGAGCCAGTCGAAGCGCGACGCCGTGCCCAGCAGCACCCGGTCGACGCGGCCGAGGTAGACGCTCTCGCCCATGCTCGCCTTCGCAGCGGCGTCGTGCGCCGCGAGAAAGGCGGGCCACGCCGCCGGGTCGCGCAGCGCGAATAGGGAGACGAGCGCCAGCCGCTCGGTCGGATCGCCCGTGCGCAGCGCCTCGAGCTGCTCCTCGGTCCGCGAGATCGCCACCGCCTACGACTCTCCGCTCGCGCGCGCTTGCATCCGCGGCGTCAGCTTGCGTTCCCCGGCACCTCGCGGCCGTCCAGCCACGCGCCCCATATCTCGTTCACGCGCTCCGGCGCCTCCTGCTGCACCCAGTGCGACACGCGCGGCAGGTAGCGCAGCGTGAGGTCCTTCACGTAGCGGTCGGTGCCGACGGTCAGCTCCTTGCCGAGCGCGCGGTCCTCCTCGCCCCAGACCATCAGGGTCGGCACGTCGATGAGCGGGGCTGGCGCGCGGGCGTCGCCCACGCTGCGGCCCGCGGCGCGGTACCAGTTGAGCATCGCGGTCGCCCCGCCGGGTCGCAGCGCGTTCGCGCGGTAGACGGCCAGCACCTCGTCCGGAAAGCGCGACTTGTCGACCGCCATGCCGCGGAAGGCCTGGTCGATCAGCGCGGCGTTCTTGCGGCGCAGCATCCACTCGGGGATCCACGGCAGCTGGAAGAACGCGACGTAGAGCGAGCGGCGCCGCTGGCGCCAGTTCGACCGCAACTCCTCGCGCAAGCGCGTCGGGTGCGGGACGTTGAAGATCGCGAGCCGCTGGATCGGCCGCGGCCGCCGCATCGCGAACTCCCACGCGACGAGCGCCCCCCAGTCGTGGCCGGCGAGATGCACCTCCGTCGCGCCGGACGCGTCGATCAGGTGGGCGACGTCGTTCACCAGCTCGTCGACGCGGTAGCTGCGCACGCCCCTCGGCATCGGGCTGTTGCCATAGCCGCGCTGGTTCGGCGCCCACACGCGGTAGCCGCGCGCGGCGAGGAACGGCAGCTGGTGACGCCACGAGAACGCGCACTCGGGAAAGCCGTGCAGCAGCAGCGCAAGCTTCTTGCTCGCAGGGTCGCCGGCCGTCGCCACCTCGAAGCGCAGCGGACCGGCTTGGATGAACTCGTAGTGGAGATCGTCGGCGCCCACGACCGCGAGCATACGACGGCGCGCGAGCCATCGGGGTCGGGCGCCCTTGGCTCGCACCCCTTGCCGCGCGCTCGCGCGCTGGGTGAGGCTTCACGCCCGGCAACCCAACCCGGCAAGCGGCCGAGCACCGCGCGGAGAGTCGAATGCGCTGGCGGATTGGCGACGTGACGATCACCAAGCTCACCGAGATCGAGGTTGCGTCCAAGGCGACCTGGATCCTGCCCGACCTCACCGCCGAGAACCTCGCGACGATCTCCTGGGTGAGGCCGCACTTCGCGAAGGCGGACGGCGAGGTGATCATGAGCATCCACGCGCTCGTGATCGAGTCGCAGGGGCGGCGCATCATCGTCGACACCTGCGTCGGCAACGACAAGACGCTGAACCTCCCGAACTGGAACAAGCGCCAGGGCCCGTTCCTCGCCGACCTCGCGGCCGCCGGCTTCGCGCCAGATTCGATCGACACCGTGCTGTGTACCCACCTGCACGTCGACCACGTGGGCTGGAACACCAAGCTCGAAAACGGCAAGTGGGTGCCGACCTTCCCGAACGCGCGATATCTGTGGAACCGCGCCGAGTACGAGCACTGGTCGAAGACCGAGCAGAGCGACTACGGCAGCGTCGTGCAGGAGTCGGTGCTGCCCGTCTACGAGGCCGGCCGAGTCGACCTCGTGACGCCGGATCACGTGGTGACGAGCGAGGTGAGGCTCGAGCCCACCCACGGCCACACGCCCGGCCACGTGAGCGTGCACGTCAGCTCGCGCGGCGAGGAGGCGGTGATCACCGGCGACCTGATGCACCACCCCGCGCAGTGCGCACACCCGGAGTGGCGCAGCAGCGCGGACAGCGACGGCGCCGCCGCCGAGCAGACGCGGCGCGACTTCCTGGCGCGCTACGCAGATCGACCGGTGCTGATCATCGGCACGCATTTCGCAACGCCGACCGCGGGCAAGATCGTCAAGGACGGCGCCGCGTACCGCTTCGCGGTCTGAGCGCGCCGTGAGCGCGACGACGTCCAGCGTCGGCCCGGCGGCGCTCGCTGCGAGCGGCGCGCTGCCGCTGCGCACCAAGCTCTGGTACACGCTCGGACAGCTGGGCGAAGGCATCAAGAACGAGTCCTTCGCCTACTTCCTGCTCTTCTACTACACGAACGTGCTCGATCTGCCGGGCACGCTGGCCGGGCTGGCGATCCTGATCTCGATGGTGGTCGACGCCGTCGCCGATCCGCTGATGGGCGTGCTCACCGACCGCACGCGCTCGCGCCTCGGTCGCCGCCATCCGTGGATCTTCGCCTCCGCGCTGCCGCTCGCGGCGAGCCTCTACCTCGTGTTCGCGCCGCCGACCGGGCTCTCGCAGGGCGCCCTGTTCGCCTGGATGCTCGGCTGGACGCTGGTGAACCGCTTCGCGCTCACGATGTTCCACGTGCCCTACCTGGCGCTCGGCGCCGAGCTGACGCGCGACTGGCACGAGCGCACCGTGCTCGTCTCGCTGCGCCACTCCTTCGGCCAGCTCGCGCTGTTCGCCCCCGCGGTGCTCGGCTTCCTCTGGCTCTTCCGCGACAGCGCCGCCCACGGCAAGGGCCAGTTCCACGCGCCCGCCTATCCGGTGTACGCCGGCATCTGCGCGATCGCGGTGCTGGTGATCGTGCTGCTGAGCGCGTGGCAGACGCGCGACCGCATCCCCACGCTGGCGCCGCCCGACGCGCGCGCCGGGACCCGCAACGCCTTCGTCGCGACCTGGCTCGACCTGGTCGCCCTGCTCCGGCAACGAGCGTTCCGCGCCGTCTTCTTCGGCCTCGCGATCGCTTCGATCGCGTCCGGCGTCACGATCAATCTCGGCCTGCACGCCGGCAGCTTCTTCTGGGACGTGAACACGCAGGTGCTCGGCGCTTGGCGCATCGTAGTCGCGGTCGCGATCCTCGCCGGCCTCGCCTACTGGACGCGGCAGGCAGCGACCCGAGAGAAGGGCGCGCTCTTCAGCGCAGGCCTGCTCTGGTACGTGGTGATCCACACGGCGGTGTGGCTCGCTGCGACCTACGGCTTCTGGCCCGACCGCGACCACGCCTCTTTCGTGCCGCTCTACCTGATCGGCACCGGCCTGCTCGCGCCGTTCGCCGTCGCCTCGACCTTCGCGCTGGGCCAATCGATGATGGCGGATTGCGCCGATCAGGACGAAGACGAGAGCGGCAGGCGACGCGAGGGCGTGTTCTTCGGCGCCGCCTCTCTCGCCGCGAAGGTCACGCTGGGCGGTGGCGCGTGGATCGCGGGCATGATCACCGACCTCGTCGGTCTCACCGGCCTGCACGACGTCAGCGACGTCACGCCCGAGATGCGCGAGCAGCTGGGCCTCGCGATGACGCTCTCGGTGCTCGTGCTGATCGGGCTCTCGCTGCTCGTGTTCCGCGGCTACGACCTTTCCCGCGCGCGCATGGCGGAGATCCACGCGCGCCTCGAAGCGCGTCGGATCGCGGCGAGTGCCTGAGCGCCCGCTCCCCGCCGCGACGCGGCTCGCGTACGGCGTTGGCGGCATCGCCACCGCGATCAAGGACGCGGCGGTCGTCCACTTCCTGACGATCTTCTACGTCCAGCTCGCCGGGCTGCCCGGCTGGCTGTTCGGCTTCGCGTCCGCGCTCGCGCAGGTGCTCGACGCGTTCATCGACCCGGCGCTCGGCACCTGGTCCGACAACGCGCGAACTCGCATCGGCCGGCGCCACCCCTTCATGCTCGGCGCCGCGATCCCCTACGCCGCGGCGTTCGTGCTGATGTTCTCGCCGCCAGCGGGCCTCGGACACGCGGCGCTGTTCGCTTGGTCCGCGGCGTGGATGATGGTCGCGCGCGTCTCGCTCGCGACCTTCGCGATCCCGCACGCCGCGCTCGGCGCCGAGCTCTCCACGGACTACGACGAGCGCACGCGCATCGCCGGCGACCGCAACACGTTGGCCTGGCTCGGCGGCATCCTCCTGCCCGTCGCCGCCTACGCCTATCTGTTCCCCGCGCGCGGCGACGTCGACGGGCGCCTGGTCGCCGAGAACTACACTTCCTATGCGTGGCTCTCCGCCGCCGCGATCCTGGCGACCACGCTGTTCTCGAGCCTGGGCACGCGCCACGAGATCCCGCGCTTGCCCGTCCCGGCCGAACGGCGGCGCCTGCGCTGGCTCGACCCATTCCGCGACGTCGCCGAGGCGCTGCGCAACCGGAACTTCCGGCGCGTGTTCGCGGCGCTCGTGCTCGCCGGCGCCACGACCGGCGTCTCCACGCTGCTCGGCGCCTTCGCGTCGCTCTACTTCTGGGAGCTTTCGGTCCGCGAGACCCAATGGCTGACGCTCAGCGCCGTCGTGCCGACGCTGGTGGCCTTCGCCGCGGTCGGCCCGCTGAGCCGGCGCTTCCAGAAGAAGCCGCTCTTCCTCGGCACGATGGGCGTCGTGATCGCGAGCACGCTCGCCTGGTACGGCGGGCGCCTGCTGGGCCTGCTCCCGCCGAACGGCTCGCCCGAGATCTTCTGGGGCGCGGTGATCTCGGGCTTCTTCACGATCGCCGCGCTGGTGCTGAACGGCAGCGTCTGGCCTTCGATCGTCGCAGACGTCGCCGACGAGTACGAGCTCGAGACCGGCACGCGCAAGGACGGCGTATTCTTCGCGGCCCAGGCGTTCGCCTACAAGATTCCGACGGGGCTCGGCCAAGGCCTCGGCGGCCTCGTGATCTGGGCGATCGGCTTCGAGCCCGGCATGCGGCCCGGCCAGATCCCCGCCGACGTGCTGTTCCGCCTCGGCATGGTGGCGGGCCCGCTGGTCGCGGCGGCGTTGCTGCTGCCGATGCTCGCGATGTGGCGTTACGACATCTCGCGCGCTCGCCACGCCGAGCTGCGGCGCGCGCTCGCGGAGCGGACGGCCAGCGCTTAGCCCGCGCCGCTCTCCCGCGCGCCCGTGAGCGCGATCGCGTGCGCGGGCTCGTCGGGCAGCGCGGGCAGCGCGACGCGCGTGCCGCGCGCCGTGCGCTCCACCGCGAGCGCGAGCCCGCCGACGAGCTTCGCCGCGTCCGCGTGGATGCCCAACAACTCGACGGGCGCAGCCGCGGCGCGCGAGGACAGCAGCCAGGCATACACCGTGTCGCCGCGCGCCGTGAAGCGCAGCGCGCTGCCGTCGCCCGTCGCGCCCTCCGCGCGCAGCCACGGCTTCGTGGCGTAGAGCGCCTCCCCGTAGCGCCGCGTGAAGCTGCCGAGCCAGCGCAGGCGCTCGCGCTGCTCCTCGGGGATCTGCGCGTCCTCGCCGCGCGGCCCGACGTTCAGCAGCAGGTTTCCGTTCTTGCTCGCGATGTCGACGAGCGAGCGCACGAGCGCCTCGCGCGACAGGAAGTCCTCGGGCCGCGAGGCGCGGTTGAAGCCGAAGCTCTTGTCCATGCCGCGCACGCACTCCCACTTCTCGGCGCGCACGTCGGGGAAGGCCGCGTACTCCGGCGTGCGCGTGTCGGCGTGGAGCGCGGGCGGCGGCGCGAGCAGGCCGCGCGCGCGCAGCGCGGCCGCCTTCACCCGCGCGTTGAAGCGACGGCGCACGAACGGAATGCGCAGCAGCCGGCCCATCGGGATGACGGGCGTCCAGCGGTCGTTCACGAGGCCGTCGGGGATCGCGTCGTAGTAGTCCGCGAAGAGCCGCAGCAGCTGCGCCCGGCTGCCCGGCCAGGAGATGTCGTTCCACAGCACGTCGGGCGCGTAGCGCTGGATCAGCTCGCGGAACTGAGCGTCCGCGTAGCGCGGGTAGGCGCCGCCGGGGGCGGCGGCGATCAGGTCGCCGATGTTGGCGATCGGCCGTGCGTCCCACGTCCAGTCGAGTCCGCCCGAGTAGTAGACGCCGAAGCGCAGGCCGCGCGCGCGCACGGCGCGCCCGAGCTCGGCTACCGCGTCGCGCTGCAGGTGGAAGCCGGGGCGCTTCGGGTTCGGCACGCGCGTCGGCCAGAGGCAGAAGCCGTCGTGGTGCTTGGTGACGAGCACGACCCAGCGCGCGCCCGCGGCGGCGAAGTCGTCGGCCCACGCCTCCGGATTCCAGTGCGCGTCGACGGCGCGCGCGAACTCCTCGGCGAAGGCGTGCATGGGCTTCGCGCCGTAGTGCGCGCGGTGGTACTTCGCGACGCTCGACTGTGGGAAGCGCAGCGAGTTCTCGTACCACTCTGCGTACGGCACCTCGACCTGCATGTCGTCGTAGCGCTGGGTGAGCAGCTCGCTGATCTCCTTCTCGCGCGGCGCGAAGCCGATCACCGACGCCGGCGTCCAATGCACGAAGATCCCGAGCTTGGCCTCGTCGTACCAAGCCGGCGGCACGTGCCGGCGCAGGCTCGCGAGCGTCGGCTCGAAGCGGCGCGCGCCGCTCATTCGGGCAGGAGCCTCGCAAACAGCGCGAGCACGTTCTCGCCGAGCGCGAGCCGCACCTCGTCGGGCGTGAAGCCCTCCGCAAAGAGCGCGTCCACGAGCAGCGCCGTCTCCGAGACGTCGAAGGCGGTGGTAACCGCGCCGTCGAAGTCGCTGCCGAGCGCGACGTGCTCGATGCCCGCAACGTCGCGCACGTGGCGCATCGCGCGGGCGACGGCGCGCGGGCTCGTGCCGCACACCGCGCCTTCGAACGCGCCGATGCCGACGACGCCTCCGTTCGCAGCGATGGCGCGCAGCTCGTCGTCCGAGAGATTGCGCGGGCCCGGGCAGGTGGCCTGGACGCCGGTATGCGAGACGACCACGGGCCGGGTGGCGAACGCGAGCACGTCGCGGATCGTGGCGGGCGAGGCGTGGGCGAGGTCGGCGATCAGGCCGCGCTGCTCCATGCGCGCGAGCGCCTCGCGGCCGAGCGGCGTGAGCCCGTGCTTCTCCTCGCCGGCCGACGAACCCGCGAAGGCGTTGTCGAAGAAGTGCGCGAAGCCGATCATGCGGAAGCCCGCGTCGAAGAGCGCGTCCAGCGACTCGACGCGGCCGTCGAGGGCGTGCATGCCCTCGAGGCCCAGGAAGCCCGCGCTGCGCTGCGGGTCGTCGGCGAACGCTGCCAGGTGCTTCGCGAGATCGCCGCGCGTTCGGATCAGCGCGAGCTTGCCTTCCGACGCGTCGGCCGCTTCGCGCAGCGCCTCGGCCTGGTGCAGCGCGCGCGCGAGGCGGCTCGTGTAGGTGCTCGGTCCCCACGCGCTGGCGATCGCGAGCGGCGTGGCCATGTCGAAGGTCTCCGCCGAGTTGCGCTCGAAGTTGAGGCCCCACGGCGTCTGGGTCGGCACGCCGAACACCTGCAGCACGACGCGCCCCTCGATCAGGCGCGGCACGTCCACCTGTCCGGGGCCGCCGCGCGCGAGCAGGTCGCGCGGCCAGAGCAGCGGGTCGGCGTGGAGGTCCGCGATGCGCAGCTCGCCGTGGAGCGCGCGCGCGCCGCTCGCGAGGGCGAACGGATCAGGAGGCCGCTCGACGCGGTTCATCGCGCGATCTGCGATGCGCGGCAGCGCGCAGAAGCCCGCCACGAGCACGACGGCGAGCGCGGCGGCCAGCTTGCAGAGCGTGCTCATGGGCGGGGCGAGACCTCCGGGACGAAGCGCGCCAGCTCGGCGGCGAGCAGCCGCAGCTCGGCGCGCAGACGGTGCGGAATGTGCGGGCCGAGCGCCTCGATCACGCTCTCGTAGTACCAGCGGATCTGGCGCGGCGAGCCGGAGAAGCGGCGCAGCGTGCGCGTGCCGCCAGCGGCCACGTCGTCGACCAGCGCGCGCAGGTTGTCGAGCTTGTCGCAGGCGGCGACGAGGCGGACGCGCTGGGGCACGCGCGCGATGTGCGCCACGTAAGCGCGCTTGCGCTTCAGCCACGGCGACTTGCGCCGGGCGGTGTCGCCCTCGAGCACGTCGCTGAGCGAGCGCACGATGCGCGCGACGTCGGCGCCGAAGCGCGCGCGCAGCTCGGCCTCCGTGACGTCGCAATCCTCGATCGTGTCGTGCAGCAGCCCAGCGGCCGCCTGCCGCGCGTCGCCGCCGTGTTCGAGCACGAGCCCGCACACGCGGATCACGTGGCTCGCGTAGGGGATCTTCGTGCCCTTCCGCGTCTGCGTGCCGTGCGCCTCGAGCGCGAATGCGAGGGCGTCGGCGATCAGGCTGCGCTCTGCGGGCTTCACGACCACCTCCCCGGGGACGTTCCTGTAGTCGTTCGGAAGTTAGAACGGAAAGCCGGGGCTCGACTTCCGAACTCCCAAAGCGACGTCCCCGTCAGTACGCGCGCAGCGCCTCGGCGGGCGAGATGCGCGCGGCGCGCAGCGCGGGCATCACGCCGGCGACGATCGCGACGCCCACCAGCGAGAGCGTGATCGCCGCGGTCGTCAGTGGATCGGGCCAGCCGGTCGCGCGGATGCCGCCCTGCTGGAACACGCCCTTCGTGAGCTGGAGCAGCGCGACGCCGCCCGCGGCGCCGAGTGCGCCCGCGCTGCCCGCGACGAGCGTCGCCTCCAGCAGGAACTGCGCGAACACGTCGCGGCTGCGCGCGCCCAGCGCTTTGCGCAGGCCGATTTCCCAGGTCCGCTCGCCCACCACCACGAGCATCATGTTCATCACGCCCACCGCGCCGACGAACAGCGTGACGACGCCCGCGATCAGGAAGAACAGCTGGAGCGCGAGGAACATTCCGAACAGCGGCCGCAGCGAGTCCCAATAGTTCATCGCCCACATCGAGGTGTCGTCGTCGGGTGTGAAGCGCTCGTGCAGACCGACCAGCCCGCGGGCAGCGTCGATCGCCGCGGCGCTCTGCTCGCGCTCGGGCGCCACCAGCACCAGCTCATGCACGTCGTCCTTCTGCTGGAACCAGCGCTGCGCGGTCGTGTAGGGGACGATCACGAGCTGATCGTCGGGGCTGCCGACGTTCGAGACCTGCGTACCCTTCTCCTCCGAGACGCCGATCACGCGAAAGCGCATGCCGTTCACGTCGATGGCCTCGCCGATCGCGGGCGTGGCGCCGAACAGGCGCCGCTTCGCCTCCGGCCCGAGCACGGCGACGCGCCGCGCGCCTGCCACGTCGCCCGCCGTCAGGAAGCGGCCCTCGGCGACGCCGACGTTGCGGATCCGCCCGCCATCCTCGTCCCAGCCCACCACCTCGAGCAGCTTGATGCGGCGTCCGTGGCGCACGACCTGGTTGCGCAGCTCGACGCTGGGCGAGGCGTGCTCGACGATCGCGAGGGCCTCGAGGCGCTCGACGTGCTCGGGCTCGAGGTCGAGCTCGCGCGACATGCGCTCCCCGACGCGCTCGTGGGAGATCATCCCGCGCCCCATGATCACGAGCTTCGGGCCGATCTCCTCGAGCTCGTGGCGGAAGTGCTGATTCATCTCGCCGATCTGCGCCGAGAGGACGGTCAGCATCAGCGCGCCCCAGGCCACGCCGAGGGAAGTGAGCAGGAAGCGCAGCTTGTGCGCCCAGATGCTGCGCAGCGTCTCGCCGAGCAGGTCGCGCATCAGTCGGCCCGCAGGGTGAGGGCGGGATCGACTCTCATCGCGCGCCAGGCGGGCACGACGCCGGCGAGCAGCGCCACCGCCGCCATCACGCCGAGCGCGATGCCGATCACGTCGCCGGAGAGCTCGGGGATCGGCACGAGGTCGCGCAGATCCTCCGGGAGCGCGCCGCGCAGGCCGTCGCTGCCGAGCAGCAGCGCGCCACCCGCGCCGAACGCGACGCCGAGCGCGCCGCCCAGCGCGAACAGCAGGGTCGACTCGAGGAAGAACTGCGCGAGTACGTCCCGCGGCCGCCCGCCGACGGCCAGCCGCACGCCGATCTCGCGGCGGCGCTCGCGCACCGCGTCGAGCATCAGCGCGAGAATGCCGATGCCGCCGATCGCGAGCGTGGTGCCGCCGATCAGCACGTAGAGGGCGGCCTGGGCATCGAGCGGGATCGTCTTCAGCAATTCCTCGGGGCTGAACATCAGCACCGCCTCGTCGTCGTCGGGCGGGACGCGCAGGCGCTCGGAGAGGATCGCGCGTACCTCGCCCTTCGCGGCGTCGAGCAGGCGCTTGTCCTTCATGCGCACGAGGATCAGGTTGATCACGTCGTCGGCCACGAACGGGTTGTGCCACACCACCTGATGGGTCGAGAGCGGCACCCAGACCTGCTCGTCGATCAGCGGTCCGTCGCGCGTGAGCTGGGTTCCCACGCGCGACAGCTCGCCCACCACGAGGAATGGCGTTCCGCCCAGGCGAATCCAGTCGCCGACCCGCGCGCCGAGCCTGCGCTGCGCGGTGTGGCCGATCACGGCGACGCGGCGCCGCAGCGTGCCGTCCGCGCGCGAGATCGCGCGGCCCTCCGCTAGCCCCACGCCACGGATCGCGAAGTTCTCCGGCTCGACGCCGCGGATGTTGAGGCTCGCCGAGCGGCCGCCGAAGCTGGAGACGCGGAACAGCGAGGTCTCGCCCGCCACCAGGTCGACGGTGCGCGCGCGGCGGCGCAGCGCCGAGACGTCCTCCGCGACGAACCACAGGTAGCGGCGATCGGCGGCGGGCGAGAAGTCCTCCTTCACCTTGTCCGCCACCACGAAGATCACCTTCTTGCCGGCGCGTGCGAAGGCGATCTCCAGCATGGTCTGGAGGCCGCGACCCCAGCTCACCAGGAAGATCACGGCGGCCGTCCCCCAGACGAGGCCGAACAGCGTCAGCGCCGTGCGCAGCGGCTGCGCGCGCAGCAGGCGCAGCGCCTCGCGCAGCGACTCGCGCAGCGCGATCGGACGCCGGCGTGCGAATGCGCCGCTCATCGCGGCTCCTGCCGCACGTCGTGCTCGATCGCGCCGTCGCGGATCTCGATGCGCCGCCGCGCGCGCGACGCGATCGCCGGGTCGTGGGTCACGATCACCACCGTCGAGCCGGCGGCGTTCATCGCGAACAGGAGATCCAGGATCTCGCGGCCGCGGCTCGTGTCGAGGTTGCCGGTGGGCTCGTCCGCGAGCACCAGCGGCGGCTCGTTCACCAGCGCGCGCGCGATCGCTGCGCGCTGGCGCTCGCCGCCCGACACCTGGTTCGGGCGGTGCTCGGCGCGATGCGCGAGCCCCACCCGCGCGAGCGCCGCCCGCGCGCGCTCGTTGCGCTCGCGCCGCGCCGTTCCCTGATAGAGCAGCGGCAGCGCGACGTTCTCGGTGAGCGTGAGGCGCGGCAGCAGGTTGAAGGCCTGGAACACGAAGCCGATCTCGCGGCCGCGCACGCGCGCCAGCTCGTCGCCGGAGAGCGCGTCCACGGCCGCGCCGTTCAGGCGATAGCTGCCCGCGCTCGGCCGGGAGAGACAGCCGAGCAGCTCCATCAGCGTGGTCTTGCCCGAGCCCGACGGCCCCACCACGGCGACCAGCTCGCCGGCCGCGATGTCGAGGTCGATGCCGCGCAGCGCGTGGACGTCGGCGTCGCCGGTGGCGTAGTGCTTGTGCACGCCGCGCAGCTCGATCAGCGGCTGTGCCGCCGATCCGCCGCCCGCGAGCTCGTGGTTCTGCGTCATTGCGAGGATCCGAGGCCGGAGCTCCGACTTCGCGCGAGCTCGTTTCGTTCCGCGCGCCTTCGACTTCCGGCGCCGCAAACGGCGGAGCTCGCGGCCGCCCAGCGGGTCACTGCAGCCGGACCTCGTCTCCCACCGCCAGGCCGTCGAGGATCTGCACGCGCGCGCCGTCGATCACGCCCGTCTTCACGACGCGCTCCTCGACGCTCTCGCCGTTCGCGCGCTCGACGAACGTCTCCTTGCCGCGGTAACGCAGCGCCGTCTCCGGCACGACCAGCGCTCCCTCGATCGTCTCGGCCACGATCTCGGCGTCGCCGCTCATGCGCGGCCGCAAGAGCTTCGCCTCGGGGTCGGTGACGGCGACCTTCACCTCGAAGTAGGTGACGTTCTGGTTGCGCTGTCCCACCGGCGCGATCTCGATCACCTCGCCCGCGAACACGCGATCGCCGAAGGCCTCGGTGCGGATGCGCGCCTTCTGGCCGACCACGACCCGCGCGACCTCGTTCTCGTCGACGAGGCCCTCCAGGTGGATCGCGTTCGTCGCCGCGATCGAGAGCAGGAGCGTGCCGCCCGTGACCGCCGTGACTGGCGAGACGGCCTGCCCCTCCTCCACCGGGATGTCGAGCACGCGGCCGGCCAGCGACGAGGTGACGCGCGCGTAGGAGAGCTGGGTGCGCAGCGTGCGCAGCTTCGCCTCACTGCGCGCGACGCCGGCGATCGCGTTCTCCGAGCGCGCGCGCGCCTCGTCGAGCTTCTGCGACGAGACCGCCCCGCTGTGCTCGAGCTCGCGCGCGCGATCCAGGTCGAGCTGCGCGTAGTGGCGCTCCACGCGCGCCGCCTCCAGCTCCGCCGCAGCCTCCTGCGCCTGGGCCTCCAGCAGCTCCCGCTCGATCTCGACCAGCAGCTGACCGGCGACGACCGGCTCGCCCTCCTTCACCAGGATCCGGTCGACGATGCCCGGGATGCGAGGCCGCACCTCGACCTCCTTGGCGGGCTCGATCGTGCCCGTGGCGACCACGATCCGCTCGATGGTCGCCGCCTCGACCCGCGCCGTGGGCGCGGGCGGAGGCGGATCCCCCCCGCAGCCGAAGCACGCGAGCGCGACAAGCAGCAGCGCAGGCGTCCGCGGCGCGGCGCAGATGCGGGAACAGCGGGGCACGAACATCTCCGGTCGCAGGCGCCTGCGCCGAATATCGCACGAGGGGGCATCCGGGTTCGCGGCTTTTTCGTGGCCGCGCTCCGGCTAGTGCCTGATCTAGGCTGCGCGGCCCGTCCCGCGCCCCGAGGAGATCCCGATGCCGCTCGCGACCGGCCCCGTTTCCCTCACGGAGGCGCGCGCCCTGCCCGGACTGCGCCTGGTGGTCGTGCCGGGCGTCCCGAGCCCCTGGGGCGAGGCGGCCAAGGGCATCCTCCACGTGAAGCGCATCCCGCACGTGCGGGCGATCCCCATGCCGAGCGATCCCCCGGGCGCGCTCCAGGACTGGACGAAGCAAGACGCCTTCCCGGCCGCCATGTACGAGAACGAGCGGGCGCGCAGCGGCTGGGCGGAGCTCCCTTGCCGGACTTCCTGCGCGAGGCCACGGGCCGCGTCGACCCGGAGGTCGCGCGCATCCTCGCCGGCGGCCTGCTCGCCCACCGCGACCGCGTCTACCGCGAGCACCTCGAGCTGCCCGTGGTGCTGTGACGCGGCGCGCTGCTCAGGCCGTCGCGAAGAGCCCGAGTACCTCGCGCCCGCCGGCGCGGCGGCGCTCGCTCCGCACGGCCGCGAAGCCGGCGCGAGCGAGCGGCTCGCGCAGCGCCTCCACCTGCGCCTCGCTGAAGCCAGGCGAGGCGAAGCGGCCCTGCTCGGCCTCGCGCATGCGGATGCCGAGCAGCAGCGTGCCGCCCGGACGGAGCACGCGGTGCGCCTCCGCGAGCGCCCGGGGCAGGTCCCAGAACTGGACGCAGTTGGCCGCGAGCAGCTTGTCGAAGTGGGCGTCGGGGAACGGCAGCGCCTCCGCGCTGCCGAGCGCGAGCGCGACGCGTCCGTCCATCAGCGCCGCGCGGTTTCGCCGTGCCGCCATGCGCAGCATCTCGGGCGAGGGGTCGACGCCCGCGACGAAGCCGGAGGGCGCGCGCTCCGCGATCCAGGACAGCGTGCGCCCGTGGCCGAAGCCGATCTCGAGCACGCGATCCGCGGGCGCCGGCGCGAGCCAGGCCACACAGGCGGCGTTCATCGCCGCGTTCTTGCGCGCCATCAGCCAACCGGCGAGCCGGCCGCCGAGCCCGCGCGGGCGCGCGAACTGCGACCGCCAGCCGCGCAGGTCTCTGCACGGCGCCGCCTCTGCGGCTGCAGCCATCGGCGCAGAAGTCATCAGGGAATCGGGCGTGGTCATCGGGAGTCCTCTCGTCGGGCGCGTGGGGATTCGGTCGCGGGTGCGCCGCGCGCCGCCGCGCGGCCGGGCAGCGTCGCGACGAAGCGGCTGCCTCCTCCGGGACGCGGCTGGAAGCCGATCTCGCCGCCGTGGTGGCGCGCGATCTGGCGTGCGATCGCGAGGCCGAGGCCGGCGCCCTCGGCGGGAGCGCCGGCCCCCTTCGCGAACGGCTCGAACAGGCGCGCGCGCTCGGGCTCCGGAACGCCGGGGCCGGCGTCCTCGACCACGACACGGGCGCCGCGCTCCGGGTGCGCTGCGTCGAGCGGCTCCGCGCGCACCCAGAGCGCGGCGCCGGGAGCGTGGCGGCGCGCGTTCGCGAGCAGGTTCCGGAGCAGGTGGCGGAGGCTGCGCGCGTCGCCGACGACCTGCGCCGGCGCGCCCGCGGCCTCGACGCCGACGCGGGCAGCCTCCTCGGCGGCGAGGGCGAGCACGTCCACCGGCGCGTGGTCGGCGGCGGCGAGCAGGTCGAGGCGCGAGACCGCGAGCAGCTCGTCCACCGCAAGGTCGAGCTGCGCGACGTCGCGCGCGACCTGCGCGCGCAGCTCGGCGGCCCGTGCAGGCGGCGCCCCGCCCTCGCCCAGCAGCTCCGCGGCGACGCGCAGCCGCGCCAGCGGCGAGCGCAGCTCGTGCGAGGCGCTGGCGAGCAGCGCGCGCTGGCTCGCGACCAGACGCTCGATGCGCTCGGCGCTGCGGTTGAAGGCGGCGGCGAGCGTCGCGATCTCGTCGCGCCCCGCCGCCTCTGCGCGCGCGCCGAGGTCGCCCGCGCCGAACGCGTTCACGCGCGCGGTGAGGCGCTCGAGGCGCCGCGTCACGCCGCGCGCGACCGGCCACGCGCCAGCCGCGATCGCCAGCGCGAGCGCGACCAATCCGAGCAGCATGCGGTCGTGGCGCGGCGCGACGTCGGGGCCGGCCAGCACGAGCCAGCGCCCGCCCGAGAGCGGCGCCGCCGCCGCGGAGGGATGGCGCGTCAGGTAGGGCGCCGTTGCCCCGCGGCGCGGGCGCGGCAGAGGCGCTCCGGCCTCGGCGATGCGCGCGCCGTCGGGCCCGTAGAGCGCGGCGCTGCCGCCCAGTGCGCGGGCGAACGCCTCGATGCGCGCCTGGGCCTGCGCGGACGTCTCGCCGGGAGGAAAGGCGAGCTCGGCGACGGCCGCCGCCGCTCCGAGTCGGCGAGCATGGGGCGGCTCGGCGCCGAAGAAGAGCGCGCTCGCGATCGCGAAGAAGACCACGATCACGCCGAGCAGAGCGAGGTACACGTGCCAGAAGAAGCGGCTCACCGCGCGCCTCCGCCGTCGTCGTCCTGCTTGCTGGCGAACACGTAGCCGACGCCGCGCACCGTCAGGATGCGGCGGGGGCGCTTGGGGTCGTCCTCGAGCACTGCGCGCAGCCGCGCGACGTGCACGTCGATGGAGCGAGCGAATGCCTCGAGGTCGTGGCCGCGCAGCTTCTGCATGATGGCGTCGCGCGAGAGCACGCGACCCGCCCCCTCCGCGAGCGCGACGAGCAGGTCGAACTGCGTGGCCGTGAGCGCGCGCTCCTCGCCGTCGACGCGCACGAGCCGGGCGCCGCGGTCGATCTCGAGCCGCCCGAAGCGCAGGACGTCGCCGCGCGGCGCCCCGCCGGCGCGGCGGCGCAGGACCGCGCGGATGCGCGCGAGCAGCTCGCGCGGTTGGAACGGCTTCGCGACGTAGTCGTCGGCGCCCAGCTCGAGCCCGACCACGCGGTCCGCCTCGTCGCCGCGCGCGGTCAGCATCACCACGCCCAGCTCGGCCAGGGCGGCGTCCGCCTCGGCACGCAGCGCGCGACAGAAGACGAGCCCGTCGCCGTCGGGCAGCATCAGGTCGAGCACGGCGAGCGCGAAGGGCGACCCGCGGCGCGCAGCCTCCGCGAGCGCCACGCGCGCGGCCTCCACGCTCGCCCGCGTCTCCACGTCGAGGCCGGCCGCGCCGAGGTAGTCCTTCAGCATGGCGGTGAGCTCCGCGTCGTCGTCGACGAGCAGAACGCGGGGCGCCGAGCGAGCGGGCGCGGTGCTCATGGCGGGAACGGTGCGCGAGCGTGCGCCCGCGCGCGACCAGCCGCTCGCGGGCGGGCGGCGCGCTACTCCGCGTCGCCGCCGCGCAGCGCGCTCCACTTCTCGTGTTGCGCGGCCAGCGCGGCGCGCTGCGCGGGGGTCAGCACCTCCGCGACCTGGGCCAGCGCGTCCGTGAGCTTGCGCGAGCCGTCCTCGAGGGCAGCCACGTGCTCGGCGCGCAGCGCCTCCAGCGCGGCGCGGTCCACCGTCTCGCCGCTCAGCGCCGTCACGAGCCGAGCGTGATCGCGGCCCCGGTCGCGCAGGCCGTGCAGGTCCTGCGCGGCGGCGCTCGCGATGCGCGTGATCTCCTCGATCTGCTCGGGCGTCGCGTCGTTGCCGCGCAGCAGCCACTCGACGTGCGCGCGGATGTGGGCCTCGTCGAGGCGCTGGTGTCCATGCCGCCCCCAGCCGCCGTGGCCGTGTCCGAACAGACCCCCGCGGCCGAAGGCCGGCGCCGCGAGCAGCGCGCCGAGCGCGCCCGCGCCGACGACGCCCGCCAACGACAAGCCGACCCAGCGCCTGCGATTCATGCGGAAGCTCATGGGATCTCCTTTTCTGGGGCGCGCCCCGATCGCCTGAGCCAAGCTACGCGCCCTTCCCTTCTGCGACGCGTCGCCGGCGTAAAGTTGTGTAAACGCGACCGGCGCGCGGCGCGCACAGCGCCCGACCCAGGAGAACGCCATGGCCCGAACGTTCAGCGCGCAGTCGACGACCGATCAGGTGCTCGAGGGCATCGACCTCGCCGGGAGGCTCGCGCTCGTGACGGGCGCCTCGTCCGGCCTCGGCGTCGAGACCGCGCGCGCGCTCGCCTCCCGCGGCGCGCGCGTGGTGATGGCGGCGCGCGACGTGCCGAAGATCGAGCAGGCGGCGGCCGCGATCCGCGCGAAGCATCCGGCGGCGCAGCTCGAGGCGATGGAGCTGCACCTCGACGTGCCCGCCAGCGTGCGCGCCTTCGCCAAGGCCTTCCTCGCGAAACATCCGCGGCTGAATCTGCTGATCGGCAATGCGGGCGTGATGGCCTGCCCGCTGATGCGCACCGCCGAGGGCTGGGAGATGCAGTTCGCGACGAACCATCTCGGCCACTTCCTGCTCGCGAACCTGCTGCTCCCGGCGCTGACCGCCGGTGCGCCCTCGCGCGTGATCTCGGTGAGCAGCGCGGGCCACCAGTTCTCGCCGGTGGTGTTCGACGACCTCCACTTCGAGAAGCGCGCCTACGACAAATGGGCTTCGTACGGCCAGGCGAAGAGCGCGAACGTGCTGTTCGCGGTCGAGTTCGACCGCCGCTACGCGAGCCGCGGCGTGCGCGCATTCTCGAATCACCCGGGCGGCATCATGACCGAGCTCGGGCGGCACCTGACGCCGGAGGACATCGAGTTCATCCGCAACCGCGCGTCGCAACGCTCGGCGACGACCGGCGGCATGGCATGGAAGACGCCCGAGCAAGGCGCGGCGACGCAGGTGTGGGCGGCCACCGCGCCGGAGCTCGACGGCAAGGGCGGCCTCTACCTCGAAGACGTGCAGATCTCGGGCCCCACGCCGCCGCCCGGCTCCGCGGGCTGCGCGCCGCACGCCCTCGACCCCGAGAGCGCGAAGCGGCTGTGGGCGGTGTCGGAGCAGCTGCTCGGCGAGCGCTTCCCGGCGTAGCGCGTGGAGCGACGCAATCGCGCCCGCGCCGCGGCGCGCGGGCTCGCCGCGGGCCTCGCGCTGTGCGCGGCGGAAGCCGCCGCGGAGGGCGCCAGCCCGCCGCTCGACTGGGAGCAGGCGCTCGCGCGCGCGCACGCGGTCCTCGCGAAGGCGCCGGTCGTCGACGGGCACAACGACCTCGCGATCGCGCTGCGCACGGAGGCGGACGGCGACGTCACGCGGGTCGCGGGCTTCCCGCAGGAGCGCGCGAAGGGCCAGACCGACCTCCGGCGCCTGATCGCGGGCCGCGTGGGCGGGCAGCTCTGGAGCGTCTTCATTCCCGGCGACACGCAGCCCGGCGCGGCGCGCATGCAGCTCGAGCAGATCGAGCTGATGCGCCGGCTGATCGCCGCGAGCCCCGAGCGTCTCGTGCTCGCGCGGAGCGCGGCCGAGCTGGAGCGCGCGATGGACGCGGGGAAGATCGGCGGCCTGCTGGCGATGGAGGGCGGCTACGGCCTCGAGGGGTCGCTCGCGCTGCTGCGCATCTACTACGACCTCGGCGTGCGCTCGCTGGGCCTCGTGCACGACGCGCCGCTCGCCTGGGCGGACTCCCAGGCGCTGCTCCCGCCGGCGCACGGCGGCCTCACGGCGTTCGGCGAGCGCGTGGTGCGCGAGATGAACCGCCTCGGGATGCTGGTGGACCTGTCCCACGCGAGCGACGAGACGGCTCTCGACGCGCTGCGCGTCTCTCGGGCGCCGGTGATCTTCTCGCACCAGGCGGCGCGCGCGCTCTGCGACATCCCGCGCAACGCGCCGGACGACGTGCTGCGCGCGCTGGGCGCGAACGGCGGGGTGGTGATGGTGACGTTCGTCGGCGGCTTCGTGTCGCAGGAGTTCGCGGACGCGGCGCGCCCGGCGATCGCCGCCTACCGCGCGCGCGCCAAGGCCGCGGCGACGGCGGCGGAGCGCGAGGCGCTGCGCGCGGAGATCTTCGGTGCGCTGAAGCTGCCGAGAGTCACGGTCGCGCAGGTCGCGGACCACGTGGAGCACGTGCGCGACGTGGCGGGCGTCGATCACGTGGGGATCGGCGGCGACTTCGACGGCGCCTTCGGCTTTCCTGAAGGCCTCGGCGACGTGTCGGGCTACCCGAACCTGTTCGCGGAGCTGGTGCGCCGCGGCTGGAGCGACGCGGACCTCGCGAAGCTCGCGAGCGAGAACTTCCTGCGCGTATGGCGGCAGGCGGAGCGCGTGGCGGAGGAAATCGCGGGCGCGCCCGCGGAGGGCGGCGAGGCGGAAGCGTCCCGATAGCGAGGCGCGCGGCAGCGGCTCCTCGGGGCCGGCGCCGCGGCGCCGGGGTCGCTCGGCTACTCCACGTCCACCCACACCGGCGCGTGATCGCTGGCGGTGAAGCCGTCCTGCTTCTTGCGGTACTCGCGGTCGATCTCGGCGCCGCTGAGGCGCGCGGCGAGCGGCGCGCTGCCGAGCGCGAGGTCGATGCGCAGGCCGTGGCCGCGGTGGAAGGCGCCGTCGCGGTAGTCCCACCAG
>CAYWRY010000016.1:0-47905 GCA_964460485.1 uncultured Spirochaetales bacterium | reverse complement strand
GGAGAGGTGGCCGAGAGGCTGAAGGCACAGGTTTGCTAAATCTGCATAGGGGAAACCCTATCGAGGGTTCGAATCCCTCCCTCTCCGCCACTCGCTCGACCGCTGCTCCATGTCGGAGCGTCTCCCTGCCGACGCGACTGGCCTCTCGCGGCCCGCGGCGTCGCGGTCTCCGGTGGTTCGTGGGCGGTGCCCGGTGCCTCGTTGGCGCCGCTCTACCCCTGGCTCTCGCATCGAATCCACGCGGCGTACACGGTGATCGCCTCGTTCCTCTCGCTCGTGCCGCCCTACGACACCGAGGCGCGGCGGATGTTCGCGAGCGACTTCCGCCAGCGGGCGATGGCCGCGCTCGACGACCTCGACGGCGTCGGCGCCCTGCGCGCGGCCGGAATCGGCGCCCGAGCCGCGCCGGCGTATCGTGCGCTCCCGCTCGCACGACAGGAGTCCGACGATGGCGATTCGCGTCCTGCAGTGGACCACCGGGCACGTCGGTCGCGAGGCCGTCAAGGCGATCCTCGCGCATCCCGAGCTCGAGCTCGTGGGCGCCTATGCGTTCAGCCCCGAGAAGGAGGGCCGCGACGTGGGCGAGCTGTGCGGCGTCGGCCGGCTCGGCGTCAGCGCCACCCACGACGTCGGCGCCCTGATCGCGCGCGGCGCCGACTGCGTCTGTTACACGCCGAATCATCCGGAGCTCGACGAGATCTGCCGGCTGCTCGAAGCGGGGCTCGACGTCGTCGCCAGCAACCTCACGAACTGCCGCTCCTGGGGCGAAGCGGCGCGGGCGCGCGTCGAGAAGGCCGCGCAGGAGGGAGGCGCGACGCTGTTCGGCTCCGGGATCTTCCCGGGCTTCGCGAACTACATCGCCGCGCAGATGGCGAGCGTGAGCCACGGCTTCGGTCGGATTCGCTTCCTCGAGTCCGTCGACGTGTCCACTTATCAGGCGATCGCCAACTACGCGAACCTCGGCTGGGGGCAACGTCCTGCGCCGCAATGGCTCGAGGCGAGCCGGCGCGTGCTCGGCTTCTACGGCGAGTGCCTCGACGTGATGGCGCAGATGCTCGGCATTCCCGTCGTCGATACGCGCTTCGACTGCGAATGGGCGATCACGCCGGCCGATCGCGAGTACTTCGGCTTCCGCATGCCCGCCGGATCGATCGCGGGCCAGAAGTCGACGTGGACGGCGCGCGTCTCGGGCGAGGCGGATCCGGTGATCGAGCTCGACGTGTGCTGGATCGCGGGCCGTGGGCTCGAGCCCGAGTGGCCGATCCAGCACGGCTACACGATGGAGGTCGACGGCGATCCGAACGTGCGCACGCGCGTCACCTTCTCGCCCTCGCGGCGGGATCGCGGGCTCGCGGACTGGGTCGACATGTCGAACACGGTCACCGCGATGCCGGTGGTCGCGGCGATCCCCACCGTGCACGCCGCCCCGCCCGGCATCCGCACCTACGCCGACCTGCCGCTGATCACGGCGCGCTGGGCGCCGCGCAGCCGTTGACGCGACGCCAACGTCGCGCGGGAGGTCGGCGGGGCGACGAAACCCCGGCCAGCGAATCCGGGCGCGGCACGTCGCCACTGCGGTCGGGTTGATTCGAGCGCTCCCATCTTCTAACTGGCCGCAGCGCGGAGAGGTGGCCGAGCGGCTGAAGGCACGCGACTGGAAATCGCGTGTACCGGAAACGGTACCGAGGGTTCGAATCCCTCCCTCTCCGCCAGCGCGCTGCGCGCGCTGGCTCCGAGGGGCTGGCGACGCGGCCGGGTTTGGGGGTGGTCGCGGAGATCGAGGCGCGTCGCCGGCGAGCCTTGGTTGGGCTCGCTCGCCTCGAAGACTCGGCTCGCTTCGCCGGGAGCTGGATTCGTGAGGTCGGGGCGAGGGGGCCGTGCGGGTGGGTTCGGGCGTCGTTGTCGGCGCGGACGGGTTCGGCGCGCGTCTTGCCGATCGTCGTCCGGCCTCATCCTTCGCGCCCGGGGTAGTGGCGGGCGACTCGGACCGGGCGGCGCTGGGAGCGTCGGCTATCGTGCCGCGCCTTCCGCGACAGAGGTTTCAGCGCCCATAGCTCAGTTGGATAGAGCGTCAGGTTGCGGACCTGAAGGTCGCATGTTCGAGTCATGCTGGGCGCGCCAGCCGTGCGGGGCTCGGTGAGAGATCACCGGGCCCCGTCGCACCTCGGGACGCGGCAGCGCCGCGCGCGAAGATCGGCACTCCTCCGGGCACGCGCGGCGAGGGCTTTGCCTTGGCCGCGTTCATGGCGGCAGGCGCAGCGCCCGCGCAGGCGCAGGACGCGGCTCGCTCGAACAACGAAGCCGAGGTCGCGGCGGCGCTCGCTCAGCCCGGACGCGCTGCGAAGGATCTCGAGACGCCCGCGACCACCCTTGGGCGACGCCCGAACTGTTCGGCCCCGCACGCGATACGCGCGTGATCGACGTGTTCTGGGGCGGCGGGGAGTACGCGGAGATTGCCTCCCGCGTCGCGGTTCCGAGCGGAGGCGTGAGCGCGCAAAAACAACCGGGCCTTGGCCTCGTTCGCCCGCCAGGCGCTGGGGGAGCGCCTCGCCGCGCGGCCCTTCGCTCAGCTCGCGCGCGAATACCGCGAGATCGTGCCGTCCGCGCAGGAGCTGCACCGCATCGTCGAAGGATTCGCGCGCTGATTTCGAGCGCGCCGGCTTCCGGTTCGTCGCGAGCTCGGACGCCCTGCGCAATCCCGGCGGCGCGCACACGCTCAACGGCGTCGACGCAGCGATGCGCGGGAAGACCGACCGCTTCGCGCTGGTGTTCGAGAAGCCCGCGCCCTAGCGAACGAGCGGCCGGACGTTCGGCCTCGCGGGGGCGAGATCTGTCACCAAGCGCACACTTTTCTTCGTTTTCTCTGGATTCCGCGCGAAGCGGCGCGGTAGCGTTGCTTTGGCCCTTGGCGGGGCACCACCAAAACCCGGGGGATCGAATGTCATTGCGTCAATGCGCTCTTCGCTCGAGCTTCGCTCTGCTCGGGCTCATCGTGTTCGCCGGCATGCCGATCGCGGCGCAGGAAGCCCCCGCGCCCGCCCCGGCGGACGAAGACAAGATGAAGGGGATCGAGGAGATCGTCGTCACCGCCCGCAAGCGCGAAGAGTCGATCCAGGACATTCCGATCGCCGTGACCGCGATTTCGGCGGACGACTTGGCGACGTCGAACATCGACGACGTCGCCGACATCCAGTTCAACGTCCCCAACCTGAACTACACCAAGACGAACTTCTCCGGCGCCGGGAATCTCTCGATCCGCGGCGTCGGGAACCTCGCGACCGCCGCGACTTCGGAGCCCGGCACCGGCATCCACGTCAACTACGCGCCGTTCCCCGGCTCGCGCATCTTCGAGACCGAGTTCTACGACATCGAGCGGGTGGAGGTCCTACGCGGTCCTCAGGGAACGTTGTTCGGCCGCAGCTCGCCGGGCGGCGCACTGAACGTCTACACGAGGAAGCCCGAGTTCGAGAGCTTCGGAGGATACGCCCAGGTCGAGTACGGCGACTACAACCACGCAGAGCTGCGCGGCGCGCTGAACATCCCGATGGGCGAGCACTTCGCCTCGCGTATCGCCGGGTACTACTACCGGCGCGACGGCATCACGGACAACTTGACGACCGGCAACGAGATCGACGATCGCGACGTCTACGCGATTCGTGGGTCGTTCGCGGGCACCTGGGACGACGTGAACTTCAACCTGATGGTCCAGTACTTCAACGAGGGTCCAGACAACCGGTCGCGGTTCCAGAAGCAGGCCTGCACGCGGAACGACGTCGATGTTTGGCCGTACAACACCGGGTGTGTGGCCCGAGACCCCGTGACAAACCAGGAGGTACGGCTCGGCTCGCAGCCGCTGAACTACTTCGGGACGTTGGGATACGAGCTGGGCGCGCTCATCGATTCAGCCCACGTGTTCACGGGAGGGGCGGTCCCCCGCTACCTGTCGGGGAATCTCGGCGTTCTCTCCGCGCTGTTGGGCTTCCCGTTCGGAGCGTCTCCCTTCCTGGACGACGCGCAGGCCGCGTTGATCGGCCTTCCGCCGGCCGGCGTCTTCGGCGCCCCGGCGTACGGGCCGCCGACCGAGCTCTATGCGAACAGCGTGAACCCGAGCGACAAACGCAAGGTGCGAACGCTTTTCGACCCGTACTACTACGCGGACGAGTTTCAGCTCACCTTCGAAGTCAACTGGGACGTCACCGAGAACGTTCGGTTGACGTCGGTGACGGGATACCACAACGCTTATGTGAGGAGCGAGCAGGACTACTGGTTCGCGGAACCGACGGAACCCGTGTCCGGTGCGCCGCGCACCTGGGTCTTCCCTGACAGCAAGTACGGAGGCTCGTATCCGTCCGAGTTCCTGTTCGATCGCTCGCGCGGCAAGGACAACATTTTCACGCAGGAGCTTCGCGTCGCGAGTTCCTTCGACGGGCCATTCAACTTCACCGCCGGCGCGGCGTTCGCCACGGGCGAGATCCGCGCCGAATACCTGGTCTGGGCCGCGGTCTTAGAGGCGTTCCACAGCGTTCCGGGCGACTTCTTCGGCCTATGCACGTTCGACGCGAACGGCATCAAGGCGGGTCGGCCTGGCTATGCGGGGCCTGTCTACGGCGGGCAAGCGACCGGGCAATCCTGCATGGATCTGCTGCCCCAGACCAGTTACTACAAGAACGAGACCAAGCCCACGCGCGCCGACGAGTACGGAATCTTCGGCGAGTTGTACTTCGACCTGACCGAGACGACGACGCTCACGCTGGGCGCTCGATACAACGACATCCACAAGACGGATCGGCAGCGCGTCAACAACCCGTTCGAATGCGAGTGGAGCGGCGACCCGGTCAATCCGTGCCGGATCCTGAGCTACGCGGACTTCGGCGGGCAGCAGGAAGGCGGCTGGAGCAAGGTCACGTGGAAGGTCAGCATCGACCAGGCGTTCGACCTGCCCTTCGCGCCCGACTCGCTCGTGTACGCGACCGTGTCCACCGGCTTCAAGGGCGGCGGCTTCAACCCGGCCACGGCGGCACGCTTCGGGGGTACGGCAGGAGAGATCCCTCGCAGCTTCGACCCGGAGGAGATCACCGCCTACGAGGCTGGCTACAAGGGCTTCCTGTTTGACCGCCTCGTCCTCAACCTCGCCGGCTTCTACTACGACTATGAGGGCATGCAGATCAGCAAGATCGTGAACCGGACGGCGAAGAACGAGAACGTGGACACCAAGCTGTGGGGTGTGGAGCTAGAGACCGTGTTCCAGCCCTTCGAGGGCCTACAGGTCGAACTGAACGTGGCGTGGCTCGACACGGAGATTCAAAAGGGCTCGTCCGTCGACGGTGCGGATCCAACTGCCGGCCGGCCGGGCTGGGTCGTCGTCAAGCAGTACGATTTCAACGGCCAGAATGCGGTCTGCAACCCGACCATTCAGACCGTCATCGCGGGCGCGCCGCTGTGCGTGAACCTCGAGGGTGCGAACGGCACGACGATCCCCGATACGGAGCTCGACGGCTACGTGTTCGATGGCTTTGCGAAGAGCCTCAAGGGCAACGAGCTCCCGAATGCTGCGCCCTGGTCGGTGAAGGCAGGCCTGCAGTACGCCGTTCCGATCATGAGCGGCTGGGAGCTCACGCCTCGGGTCGAGTTCTTCTGGCACGATCAGATGTACGGCCGCTTCTACAACGACAAGAAGGACATCATCGACTCCTGGGAGCAACTCGACGCCAGTATCCGGCTGGCTCAGCCCGACGGTGCGTGGTCGTTCGAGCTCTGGGGGAAGAACCTCCAGGGCAACGACGACGTGACCGGCCACTACTTCACGGATCCGACCTCCGCGAACTTCACCAATCTGTTCATTCTCGAACCGCGCACGTTCGGCGGCACGATTCGATACGAGTTTGGTGGGGGCTGATTCAGAGCTCGTTAGCCGAAGCCTTTGGGCCCGCCGCGCAGCGATGCGCGGGGGGCCCTTCGCTTTTCGGCGCGTTGTGCTTCAGCCGCGCCGGTAGCGCCGGAAGGTCCGCAGCGCGCGCAGGAAGTCCGTGAAGCCGATCTTCTTGCCCTCCGCGCGGCTGCGCGGGAAGTAGGCGATCGGCACCTCGGCGAAGCGGCGGCCCTGGGCGGCGAGTCGCGCGGTGATCTCGTGGTCGAGCTCGAAGCCCTTGGTCTCGAGCGGCAGCGGGCACACGACGTCGCGCGGGAAGAGCTTCAGCGCCGTCACCGTGTCGGTGATGCGGATTCCGCAGGCGAGCCAGCAGGCGAGCGAGAGGCTGCGGCCGCCGAGGTAGGCGGGCCAGCTCTGGTTCGGGTGCTTTGCGGCGAGAAAGCCGCGGACGAGCCCGCGCCCCGGTCGCAGGTAGCGGCTGCCGTAGACGGCCTCGACGTCGCCCTTCAGCAGCCGCCGCAGCATGGGCAGGTAGTCGTTCGGGTCGTATTCGAGGTCGGCGTCCTGGATGATCACGTAGTCGCCGGTCGCCTCGGCGAGGCCCCGCCGCACCGCCGCGCCCTTGCCCTGGTTCGGCGCCTGGTGCAGGACGCGCACGCCCGGCACCGCCGCCGCGATCTCGGCCGTGCGGTCGCGCGAGCCGTCGTCGACCACGAGGATCTCGCGCGCGAGCCCGAGGCTCGCCAGATCGACTGCCGCGATCTGGGCGAGCAGCGCCCCGATGAAGCGCTCCTCGTTGTAGGCGGGGATCACGATCGACAGCTTCCGCGCGCTCACCGCTCGCCCCCGGCTGCGCGGGAGAGGAGGTGGCTCTCGACGCGCGCGAGCTCGTCGCGGGTGTTGACGCCGATGGCCTCGATCTCGGACGGCACGGAGAACGTGCGCACCTCCCCGCGGCCGCGCAGCCAGGCGAGGAAGGGCAGGAAGTTGCGCTCGCCGGTGCCCGTGCCGCGCGCGGCGTCCTCGGCGTCGAACTGCGGCAGCAGCTCGAAGAAGGCGAGCCGCGAGAGCGCGAACAGCCCCATGTCGCTCTCGCCGTGCGCGGGCATCGCGTCGCCCTCGCGCGCCTGGAGGATGCGCGCGATGCGGCCCTCGGCGTCGCGGGCGAGATGGATGTAGGGCGCCGCGCGGGGGACCGTGGGCATCACCGCGGCGGTGCGCTCGTCCGCGGCGTCGCACTCCCGAGCGAGCCGCTGCGCGGTCGCCGCGCTCACCGCCACTTGATCGCACCACGTGATCCACACCCAGCGCGGGAGTGGCCCTTTGGGGTCTGACCCGAAAGCGCCACCGCCCTCGCGGAGCGCGGGCTCGGCGAGGCGGATCGCGTCGAGCATGCCCGTCGCGCGCGGCTGTACCGCCACCGCGGAGGGCAGCTTCTGCGCGGCGAGGTGCGCGCGCATCTCGCTCGCCGCGGCCGGGCTCGCGACGACCACGACGCGGCTCACGAACGGCGCGTAGCGCTCCAGCAGCCAGTCGAGCATCGGGCGCCCCGCGACGAGCGTGAGCGCCTTCGGCCGGTCGCTGCCGAGCCGCGTTCCGGCGCCCGCGGCGGGGATCACCAGCGCCCGCGTCACGGCGCGAGACCAAGCGCATCCGCGAGTGCCGCGAGATCCGCATACGCTCCGATCAGCCGCGGGCGCGAGCCAATGGGGTCTGACCCCAATGAGTCAGCTCTGCCCGACTCGTCCTTCGCGCGCACCACGGCGACGTGAGCGCCCGCGGCGAGCGCGGCCGCCACGCCTGCCGCGCTGTCCTCCACCACGAGCGCGCGCTCCGGCGCCACCGCGCAGCGCGCGAGCACCGCCGCGTACACGTCGGGCGCGGGCTTGCCGCGCGTCACGTCCTCGGCGGCGACCACGGTCTCGAACGCCGCGCGCGCGCCCGTGCGCGCGAGCAGCAGCTCCGCGGTCTCGCGCGAGGCACCGGTGCCCACCGCGAGGCGCGCGGCCTTCGCGAAGCGCGCGATCGCGGCCGGCGTGTCGTCGAACACCACCGGCGCCGTCGCCAGGTGATGGCGCGCGCGCTCCTGCTTGAAGCGCACGCTCGCCTCGAGGTCGCCGCCCACGCCGGCGCGCGCGAGCTGCTCCGCGACCACGTCGCGCGTGCGGCGGCCGGCGAGCTGCGCGTAAGGCGGCGCGCCGCGCACCCCGAGGCGCTCCCAGGTCTCGTCGTAGGCGCGCGCGTGGCAGGCGTCGCTCGCGACCAGCACACCGTCGAGATCGAAGATCACCAGTGCGAACGGAAAGCTCATGCGCCGCGCAGCCGGCCCAGGGCCAGCGCGCCGAGCGCGCGCAGGCCGTCGCCGACGGTCGTGCGCTTGGTCTGCTGCGGCGACATGGAGAGGAAGTGCACGGGCGTCTCGAACAGCTCTCCGCCGCTGCCGAGCACGGCGCCCAGCAGCCGGTGGTTCAGCGCCTTGTCGCCCAGTGCGAAGCCCACGCGCTCGAGCAGCTCGCGGCGCACCGCGCGCGCGCCGGAGAGCGTGTCGCTCACGTAGCGGCCGAACAGCACGAGCGTCGCGAGCGAAAGCAGGTGGCTGCCCGCGGCGGAGATCGCGCCGGCCAGGGGGCTCTTCTCGAAGCGCACGCGGTAGGACTCGCGCACGTCCTGCAGCGAGAGCCGGCGGCTGCCCCAGGCGGCGTCCACGCGCCCGCCACGCAGCAGCGCGAGCAGCCCGACCAGGTCCTCGCCGCGGTACATGCCTGAGGACTCGAACAGCGCCACGTAGTCGAAGCCGCCGCTCGCGACCGCGGCGCGGAAGGCCGCCACGTCGCCGCTGGGGGCAGCGTCGGAGGCGCGCACGTTGCGCGCGGGGAAGGGCAGCTCGCTGGTCAGCTCGAGCGGCAGCGCCGCGTCGCTCGCGTACAGGAACGTCGCCGCGACGGGCAGGCGCGCGAGCCCGGCGCGCGTCGCCTCGAGCACGCTCTGGGCCAGCTTGTCGCGCGAGTCCGTGTCGAGCAGCAGCACGGCGACGGTCGGGCGCAGCTCGCGAGCGGTCAGTGCCTCGACGAACGGTGCGATCACTCTCGCCGCGTCGTGCCGGCCGGTCCCGGCGTCCTCCCAGTTTGCGATGCGCACGAGGCGCGGGTCCTCGAGCTGCTGGAGGCTGCCGAGGGGGATGTAGGGCGAGGCGGCTTCCGCGTGCTCGGGGTCGTTGATCAGGTAGTGCGAGATCAGGCACGGCGCGGGCAACGGGTTTGCGCCCTTTTCGCGCAGGTAGAAGAGCGCCTTCTCGACGATCTCGACGGCGCTCGCGTCGGGGATCTCGGCGTCCTCGTGAATGTTGGTGACGAGCAGCTTCGCGGCGCGCAGGTTGCGCGCGATGCGCGGGCCGAGGCCGGGCGTCATGTACGAGGGCAGGAGGCTCGAGTGCTGCGTGCCCGGCGCATACACGATCAGGTCTGCCTCGTCGATGCGGGGCCCGAGCGCGGGGTTGAGCCGTACCGCCTTCTCGTGCGCGCCGATCTGCGCGCGCAGCTCCGCCTCGCCACCGCCCGCGTCCTCCAGCGGCGCGTCGACCAGGAAGATCTCCTGGATGTGATTGCGGCGGCCCGCGTCGACGATGTCGGCCTCGCTGGCCAGCAGCGCGCCCGAGCGGTCGAGGGCGACGAGCACTGCGTTGGCTCCGTCGGTGACGTCCATGATCACGCCGGCGGGCACGCCGACCAGCGCCGCGTAGCGGTCCACCGCGCCGTTGAAGTCGCGCCCCGCCAGCAGGAAGAGGCCGGCGAAGACGAGATTGCCCACTGCGCAGTCGGAGAAGTGGAAGCGATCGCGGCCTGTGGCGAGATCGCGCTCGAAGGCGCCGAGCGCCTCGCGCAGCGCTGCGCGCGTCGCGTCCGGAAGCTGCGCGGCGAGCGCGGCGACTCTGGACGCCGCGGCGCCCGTTGCCGGGGCGCCCGGCTCGATCGCGCGCAGCGCGGCCAGCGCATCCGCTTCGGAGCACGGCTCGGGCAGCCGGTGATCGAGCAGCTCCACCAGGGCAGCTGGGCAGGACTTGCGCGTCGCCGCGATCGTGGAGGCGTTCTTCCGAAAGTCCGAGGGTCCGAGGCAGTTGCCCAGGTAGCGGCGGACCTCGCCCGTGGACTTTCCGTCGTCGTAGCCGTTGATCGCGACGGTCAGGTCGACGTTCGGGTTGGCTGCCAGCAGCCGGACGAGCGCCCCAGAGCCGCGGCCCCCGGAGAACACGATCGCCCGGACTCGCTTCACCTCGTCTGCGCCCACGCCTCCCCCGCCCGAAGACCCTACATCGGTTGCCAGCGCACCTTGCGGTAGGTGGCCGCCCAGTCCTCGCGGTGTCGCGCCAGCAGGAAGGCCGCCAGCAGAACGGGCGCAACTTTGAGCGCGAGCGCGGGGAGCAGGGCGGGCAGGCCGAGACCGGAGATCGCTCGAGCGAGCGTCAGCGTGAAGACCAGGTTCTGCGCGACGGAGAGCGTCACCAGCGCCGCGATCCCGCGCCGCACGGCCGCGGGCGCTTCCTCCCAGCTCGCCAGCCAGAAGGCCACCGGCAGGAACAGCACGGCGAGGTAGTGCTCCCAGGCCGTCTGCACGAACAGCAGGAAGAAGGTCAGGGCGAGCATCCAGTGATGGTGGGTGCGCGCCGGCGCCGGAAGCTGCGCCCGCTGCGTCCACCAGCCGAGCGCGCCGAGCCCGCCGAGCAACGCGAGCTGGAGCCCCAGCACGAGCGCCCGGGGCAGCTCGATCGACTCCGCGCCCGCGGGCGTTAGCGCCCATGCGATCTCGTTCGGGACGATCCAGGGCGAGCTGTTGTTGGTCCAGCGCGCGATCCCGCCGGCATTCGCCGCCATCTTCGCGAGGAAGGTCTCGTGGAGCGGCCAGCCGCAGAGCGCCAGGGAGAGCGCGCCGAGCCAGGCGCCGTGAAGCAGCGAGGCCGCGAGGAAGCGCGGGCCCGAGAGCAGCGCGAGGAAGGCGTAGGCCACCGCGAAGGCGGGCTTCAGGGCGACCGCGACGCCGAAGCAGAGCGACGCCCACGCGAGGCGTTCCCTTAGATGGGCGAGCAGGCCCAACGTCAGCAGTAGGAACGCGAACGGGGTCGTCTGGCCGCCAACGCGGTAGATGGTCCAGAACGGCTGGAAGAGCAGGGCGGCGAGGGCGAAGCGCGCGGCGTAGCGCGCGCGCGCCGCTGGGTCCGCGGCGATCCACGCGCGGCCCTCGCGATGGAGCAGCCAGAGCGCGGCCCAGAGCGCCGCGGTGCCCGCGAGCTTGAAGGCGACCAGTGCGGCGTGCGGCGGCAGCAGGGCGAGCGGCGCGTAGAGGAACGCGCTGATCGGCGCTCCATAGAAGTCGAGCTTGGTGGTCGGCGCGGCACCGGCGATGAGCGTCGCGGCGTCGTAGATGTCGGCGAGCTGGCCCGCGGCGACGCGCCGGCCCGTGTCGTAGAAGTTCGCGAAGTCCCAGCCGAGGCCGGCGGGCAGCGCGACGCCCGCCGCGCATCCGAGCGCGAGCAGCGCGAGCGCCGTGCGCGCGAGAGAGCGCGCCCCCGACTCGCTCATTGCGGCGCGGACGGCGCGATGGCCGAGGGGGCGGCCGGTACCAGCCGCTCGTCGGCGAGGAAGCGCGCGATGCGCTCGCCCGCGCGGCGGCGGCCGGCCGCCGTCAGGTGGATGCGATCCGGATCGAAGTCCTGCGCCGCGTCGAGCTCGTCGAAAAGGTCGAGCAGCGGAACTCCGAGCCGCCCGCAGAGCTCCGCCAGCTTGCGCTGCGGGAAGCGCACGAAGTCGGCGTCGCGCGCCAGGTAATCGGAGCGCAGCTGGTCCGCGAAGGGGAAGACCACGACGAACAGCCGAAAGCCGCGCTGCGCACCGAGGTCGCGGGCGCGCGCGAGCTGCGCCTCGACGTCGCGCCAGGGCGCCTCCTGCCAGGCGGTCCCGAAGTCGGGGCGCAGCTCGAAGCTGAAGCGGTCGCCGGCGTAGAGCTCGATCAGGTCGTCGAACACCGCGAGCTTGCGGCGCAGCCACACGAGGAAGTGGCTGCGCGCGAGCAAGCGGTAGACGGGGCTCTGCACCTGCTGCTGCGCCTCGCTCGAGAACGCGTAGCTCTGCCCGACGATCTCGCCGTTCACCAGCTGGAACTGGTGGAGAATCTCGTGCAGATCGTTCAACACGAACGCGACGCCCACGAGATCGGGCTCCGCCGAGACGCCGTACTTCTCGAGGAACAACGTCTCCTGATAGTTCGTGTAGCCGCGCACGCCGGCGTTCACGACCTCGCTGGGCGCGAGTGCCGGATTCGCCTGGAGGGCGCGCTCGAGGTGGCCCGGGAACGTGTCGGCCGACGTGTCGCCGTAGAAGGGCACCGAGTCGCCGAGCAGCAGCACGCGGAACCGCTGCTTCGGTTTCGCGAGCGGCTCGTCGCGCAGGCCGAGCTCGTTCCAGCCGTCGTAGCCCGGGCGCGGCCGGTAGCCGAGGTCGGGGTCGTAGATCGCCCAGCTCTCGCCCGCGAGATCCTTCGCGGCGGCCGCGCGCTCGAGCAGGCGCGTCGCGATCTCGGCTGCAGCCAGCACGAAGGCGCCGCTCAGCGCGAGCAGCAGCAGGTTGCCGAGCCAGGCGCGCTTCGGCTGCGCGGCGGCGCTCGCCATCGCTCACTTCACCTTCGCGAGCGCGTCGCCGGGCCCGAGCCAGTAGCCGACCACCTCGCCCCAGCCCCAGGCGAGCACGAACAGCGCGATCAGCGGCAGCGACGGCCAGAGCTTCTCGGTGTGCGCGCCCTTTGCGAGGATGCGCTGCACCGTGCGCGCGAAGAGCAGCGGCGGCAGCGCGAAGGCCGCAGCGCCCATGGCGAGCTTCTTTGCCGCGCTCGCCTCCGCGACGCGCGCGCCGGCGTAGGAGCGCGCGTACAGGTAGCGCTGTGAGAAGTACTCGAAGAACGTGTAGTGCTTCTTGTGTCCGATCACGAGGCTCGGGTCGCACCAGAGCGGCGCGCCGTCCGCGCGCAGTGCATCGTGCAGCGCGTTCTCCCAGTGGCCCGCGTCGAGCAGCGCGAGGTGGCGCAGCACGGCCTCGCGCCGATAGGCGACGTTGTTCCCCGTGAGCCACTCCGCCTCGCCGGCCGGGAGCGGCGGAAGGCAATGGCTGTACTCGCACAGGAAAGCGGCCCAGTCGAGCAGCGTGGCGGTCGCCGCGTTCTCGACGGCGCCGCCCACGACGACGTGTCCCTCGGCGAGGCCTGCGAGCAGCCGGCTTGCCCAACCGCGGGGCACGATCACGTGGTCCTCGATCACCGCGATCGCGTCGCTCTTCGCCTCGCGGAACGCGAGCGCGCGCATCTGCGGGATCGCGGTCGCGGGCGAGACGGGGAGGATTCGCACCCAGGGCGCCTCGGTGCGGATCGCGGCCGCCGCCGCCTCGCCGAGCCGGTTCACGACCAGCACCTCGAGCTCCGCGTCCGCGCGCTCGCCCGCGAGCGCCGCGAGGCAGCCGAGCAGGTCGCCGAGCGAGTTGACCGCCGGAATCACGACCGCGAGCGATTTCATCGCGCGCCGGCTCCGGCCGCGCGCTGGATCGGTCGATGCAATCCCGCTAGCGATTGCTCGGGGAGTGAGGGATGCGATTCGCAGTGGTCGGTGCCGGAGTGATCGGGCAGATGCGCGCGCGCAGCGTCGCCCGCGCCGGCGACGAGCTGGTGGCGGTCTCCGACCCGAACACCGAGGCCGCGCGCATCGCCGCGGCGAGAACGCGAGCGCGTGTGACGGCGGATCATCGAGCGTTCCTCTCGGACGGCAGCGTGGACGCCGTCATCGTCTCGACGCCCGTGCAACTTCACGAGGCCATCATCCTGGAGGCGCTCGCGGCGGGCAAGCACGTGCTGTGCGAGAAGCCGCTCTCGAACTCGCCCGAGTCGTGCCGTCGCATCCTCGACGCCGCCACGCGCAGCGGCAAGCACGTGGCGGTCGGCTTCAATCACCGCTTCTACCCCTCCTTCCTGTTCATGAAGCGCGCGATCGAGGCGGGCCGCATCGGCCGGCTCGACGAGGTGCGCACCTACGGCGGCCACGACGGCCTGCACAACTTTCGCGCCGACTGGATGTACAAGCGCCCGCACTCCGGCGGCGGCGCGATGATGGACGTCGGCATTCACATGACCGACCTCGCGCGCTGGATGGCCGGCGACGTGACGGAGGCCTACGGCGCCGCGGGCGAGAACATCTGGCGCATCGCGGGCAGCGAGGATCGCGCGATCGCCGTGCTGCGCACCGCCACCGGCGTACCCATCCAGTACGGCGCGAGCTGGAACGAGTGGAAGGGCTACAAGGCGTGGATCGAGGCGTACGGCGACCGCGGCATGATCCGCGCGCAGTACGGCCCCATGTTCAACCTGCTGATCGAGCAGGAGAAGCCCGGCGCGCCGCGGCGCCGCAGCTACCAGCTCTACCTGGGCGTCGCGCTGCGCGAGAAGCTGAAGGGCTGGGAGACGACGACGCAGCTCTCGTTCGACGCGGAGCTCGCCGAGTTCCGCGCCAAGCTCGAGGGCAAACGCTCGCTCGCGGCCGACGTGTGGGATGGCGTGCAGGCGGTGGAGGTCGCCGACGCGGTGTATCAGTCGACGCGCAGCGGGCAGGCGGTGCGGCTGAGGGGGCGTTAGGGCCCGAGCGCAGCCGCCGAGCGGAGTCGAAAAGTGGTGGCGCGGCCGTGAAGCTCTCGGTGGTGGTCGCGATCGTGGACGGCGGCGACGCCCTGCGCGCCTGCCTGTCCGCGCTGGCCGAGCAGTCGGGCGCGCGCGAATGCGAGATCGTCGTGCCGGTGGACGCGCGCTGCGCGGGCGCGCGCGAGGCGTTGGCCGCGCATCCGCGGGCGCGCGCCGTCGATCTCGGCGAGATCGCCACGGCCCACGCGCCGGACTCGCTGCTCGCGCTGCACGAGCGCGTCGATCGGCGCCGCGCGGCCGGCCTGGCCGCCGCGAGCGGCGACGTGGTCGCGCTGATCGAGGACCGCGTCACGCCGCGCGCGGACTGGGCGGAGTGGCTGCTCGCGGCGCACGCCGCGCTGCCCGACGCCGCCGCGATCGGCGGCGCAGTCGCTCCTCCCGCGCGCGGCGTGCTCGCGCGCGCCGTCTACTTCTGCGACTACGGACGCCACGCGCCGCCCTTCGCCGCCGGCCCCGCCGAGTGGCTCAGCGACGTCAACGTCTCTTACAAGCGCGCGGCGCTCGACGCGACGCGCGACGCCTGGCGCGAGCGCTACAGCGAATCGACCGTGCACTGGCGGCTGCGCGAGCGGCGCGCCTTGCTCTGGGCGACGCCCGACGCCGTGGTCGTCGCTGCGCGCGAGCGCGCGGGCCCGCTGCGCCTCGCTGCGCTGCTGCGCGAGCGCGTCGCCTTCGCGCGCGTGTTCGGCTGGACGCGCGCGCGCGAGGCGCCGCTCGCGCGCCGGCTCGCCTGGCTCGCGCTCGCTCCCGCTTTGCCGTTCGTGCTCTGCGCGCGGCGCGTCGCCGAGCGCGTGCGCCGCGGCGCGTTCCGCCGCGACGGCTTTCCGTCGGCGCTGCCCGCGATCTTTGCGCTCTCCTGCGCATGGGCGCTCGGCGAAGCGCTCGCGGCGGCGACGAGGCGCGCGTGAGCCGAGCGCCGGTACGCAACGCGCGCGCGCTGCTCCGCGACCTCGCGGCGCTCGCGCTCGGCGAGGGCGTCGCCAAGCTCGCCGGCTTCGCGGCGTTCGCCTGGCTCGCGCGCACGCTGCCGCCGGAGCGCTACGGGGCGGTCGAGCTCGCCTCGGCGATCACCATGCTGTTCTTCCTCGTGGTCGACTTCGGCTTCGCGCCGGTCGGTGCGCGCGAGCTCGCGCGCGACGGCACGCAGGCGCGCTGGCTCGCCGCTGCGATCCCGACGCTGCGGCTCGGCCTCGCCGCGCTCTCGCTCGCCGGCGTCTGGCTCGTGAGTCTGGCCCTCGACCAGCCGGACGAGACGCGCTGGCTGGTGCGCCTCTACGGCCTCTCGCTGGTGACGGCGCCGTGGGTGCTCAACTGGCTGTTCCAGGGGCTTGGGCGCATGCTCGTCGTCGCGGCGGCGCAGGCGCTGCGCATGACGTCGTTCGCGTTGCTCGTCGTGCTCGTCGTCTCGGCCGACGCGCCGCTCTGGCACGTGGGTGCGGCGGAGATCGCGTCGACCGCGCTGATGGCGCTCTACTACCTCGCGATGCAGGCGCCCGCTGTCGGGGCTCCGCGTCTCGCGAAGGACGCGCCGCGGCTCGCGGCGCTCTTGCGCGAGTCGACGCCGGTGGGGGCGAGCCGCGTGCTGTGGGCGCTCTCGCAGTACGTGGGCACCGTGATCGTCTCGGCGTTCGCGCAGCCCGCGGAGGTCGCCTGGTACGGCGCCGCGCACCGCCTCGCCACCGCCCTGGGCGGCTTTGTCCTGCTCTACCACTTCAACCTGTTCCCCGCGCTGGTCGAGGCCGCGAGCGGCGGCGCCGCGCGGCTGCACGCGTTCGTCACGCCCCTCTACCGCGCGACCGCCTGGCTGGGCGCGCTGGGAGGGCTGTTCGGCGTGCTGTTCGGCGCGCAGCTCTGCGCGCTGCTGTACGGAGCACCCTTCGCGCAATCGGGCGAGTCCTTCGCCTGGCTGGTGTGGACGCTCGCGGCGTCGCTGGTGGGCGCCCACCCGCGCTATGTGCTCCTGGCGGTGGGCCGGCAACGCCTCGAGCTGGTCGCGAACGCCACGGGGGCGTTCGTGTCGATCGCGCTCGGGCTCGCGCTGGTGCCGAGCTTCGGCGCGCGCGGCGGCGCGGCGGCGCTGGTCGCCGGCACGGCGGCCACCGGCGTGGCCGCGCACTCCCTCGCGGCGCGCGGCGCGGAAATCGCACTGCCCGGCTTCGCGTTGCTCGCGCGCCCGGCGCTCGCCTGCGCGGCGATCGCGCTGGCCGCGCCCCGGCTGCCGTTCGCGAGCGAGACCGCGCGCGGCGCCGCCGCGCTGCTCGCGCTCGCGCTCGCGGCGCCGCTGCTCGACCCGGCGCTGATCCGCGACGCCCGCCGTCTGCTCGCGCCGCGCCGAGGGCCGCCGTGACGAGCGCGCGCAAGGCGCTCGCCGCAGCCGGCGTGCTCGCGCTGTTCGCGGCGCTGGCCTTTCCCGCGGATGCGATCGATGCCTCGCTGGTCGCGTCGGGCGCGCCGGCCCATCTCGAGATCCCGCGTCGCCTCGGGTTCGCGCTCTTCCGCGCGCTGCTCGCGCTGCACGGCCTCCTCGCGCTGGCCGGTGCGTTCTGGCGTCCGCGCGGTGAAGCAGCGCCGCTTTGGCGCGCACCCGTCGCGATCGGCGCCGCTGCGCCGCGAGCAGCCGCGCTGCTCGCGCTGCTCGGCGTCGCGACCGCGGTGCGCGCGATCGGCCTGAACGGCGACCTCTGGCACGACGAGATCTTCACGCTCGTCGACTTCGTGCGTTCGCCCGCGCTGCGCATCCTCACCGAGTACACCGACGACAACCAGCACCTCGCGTACTCGCTGCTGGCCCACGCCTCGACCGCGGCGTTCGGCGAGAGCGCGTGGGCGCTGCGGCTGCCGGCGCTGCTGTTCGGCGTCGCGAGCGTGTGGGCCACCTGGCGCCTCGGCCGCCTGCTGTTCGGCGCACGCGCCGCGTGCTACGGCACCGCCTTCGTCGCGGTCGCCTATCACGCGGTGTGGTTCTCCCAGAACGCGCGGGGCTACACGGGCATCCTGTTCGCGACGACGCTCGGCACCGAGCTGTTCCTGCGCGGCTGCGCGCGGCCGCAGGCGCGAACCTGGCTCGCCTACGCGGCGACGATCGCTTTCGGGATGTGGCTGCACCTGACGCTCGGCTTCGTCGCGCTCGCCCAAGGCCTGGTGTGGATCGCGCTCGCGCTGCGCTCGCCGGACCGGCGGCTCGCGACTCTGCTGCCGCCGCTCGGCGGCCTGGCGCTCGCGGGCACGCTCACGCTGCTCGGCTACGCGCTCGTGCTCCCGCAGCTCGTCGCCTTCTACCAGCAGCCGGCGGCGGGCGTGACCACCGCGGCGGTGCAATGGAAGAGCCCGCTCTGGCTGCTCGCGGAGACGATCCGCGGCTTCGGCGTGCCGCTCGCGCTGGGCGCAGCGGCGCTCGCGGTGGCGATCGTGCCGTTCGCTTGGAGCGGACTCGCGCTGCTGCGGCGGGCGCCCGCGGCCGCGTTCGCCTTCGTGCTGCCCGGCGCGCTGCTGCTCGCGGCGCTCGTTGCGCTGGAGCGCAACCTCTGGCCGCGCTTCTTCCTGAACGCGCTCGGCTTCGCCGCCCTGCTCGGGGCCGACGGCATGCTGCGCATCGGCGGCGCGCTGGCGGCGCGACTGCGCGGCGCGCGGCGCGCGCGCCTCGCGCCCCATGCGCTCGCGGGCGCGCTGGTGCTCGCCTCCGCGCTCGCGCCGCCCCTGCCGCGGCTGTGGATGCTGCCGAAGCAGGATCTCACCGGGGCACGGGACTTCGTGAAGGCGAACGCTTCGCCCGGCGACGCGATCGTCGGCGTCGACCTCGTCGGCGAGGACTACCGCGCGTACTACGCGCCCGACTTCGCGATCGCCTTCACCCAGGCCGAGCTCGAGGCTCGCGCGGCGCGCGGCGCGCGGCGCACCTGGGCGCTCTACGCGTTCGGCGGATACATCGCCGCGCGCGACCCCGCGCTCTGGCGCACGCTGGAATCGTTCGAGGAGGTCGCGGCGTTTCCGGGCACGCTCGGCGGCGGGACGATCGTCGTGCGCCGCAGCCCGCCAGGCTGGCCGGATGCGAGCGGCGATCAGGGACGTGCGCCGCTGCCGCGCGGCGTCGCGCGCCCGGTTCCGTAGCCGAGCAGTTCACCGAAGCTCGCGGCGAGGTCGAGCAGGGCGAGCAGCGGGAGGGCGCGCAGGAAGGCGGCGCGGTGGCGCCCGCGCGCGAGAGCGAGGCGCGCTTGGCGCGCGAGCAGGAGCGGCGCGATCGCGGGCGCTCCGGCGCAGAGCAGTGCGCGCGTGGGCGGCGCGACTTCGCGCGCGCGCCGCCCGGCGTAGAGCCGCGCCCAGCCCACGCGCTCGCGCAGCGCCTCGCCCAGCGAGATCGCCCCGCGGTCGACGCCCACGACCAGCGCGCGCGAGAGGGCGGTCGTCTCGCCGGCGGCGCGCAGCGCGTCGTGGAGCCCCGTCTCGTGGTATCTCGGCTGCCACACGCGGACGCGCTCCAGCGCCGCGCGCCGGTAGGAGACGTTCAGGTCGCTCACGAACCGCGCCGGCCCTTCGTCGAGCGGGTTCTGGTAGCGGCCCGCGTCGAAGAAGAAGAGCGCCCAGTTCAGCGCGCGGTCGCGGTCGTTCTCGATCGCGCCGCCGATTGCCGCGTGGGGCTGCGCGGCGTGGAGACGGGCGATCTGCGCGCACCAATCCGCGCGCGGCCGTGCGTGCTCGTCGGTGAGCGCGACAATCGCGCCGCGCGCCGCCGCGAGCCCCGCGCTGCGCCTCAGGTCGATCGCCTCGTGGGCGACGCCGGGGTCGGGCGAGCGCGACAGCTCCGCCGTGCCGCGGACGGCGACGAAGCGCACGCCGGGAAAGCGCGCGGCCAGCGCGGCGTGCGCGATCGAGTCGTCGACGGGAACGATCACCTCGAACGCGGGCGCCTCGCGCTGCGCGGCCAGCGCCCCGAGCGCGCCGGCGAGGAACGCGCCGCGCGCGCCCGTGGGCGCGACGACGACGGAGAGCGGGAGAGAGGGCGCAGTCTCCAGAGGCGGGCCGCCTACAGCTCCCCGATCGCCCAGCGCAGGCTGCGGCGCAGCAGTTCGTAGTACTCGGGCTTCTCCCACGAGCAGCGCTCGATCTTCGGGTAGAAGTCCATCACCGGGCGCATGTCGTAGTGGCCGCGGCAGTGGCCCAGCGTGTTGTAGAGCACGGCGCCGCTGCCGAGCGGGCGCAGGTACATCACGAGGTGCTGCTTCGTGTGCGACCAGTCCGCCTCGACGAAGCCCTTGGCGTCGCCCGAGTACTCGGTCTCCAGCAGCGGCGTGAGCTTCTCCCGCTCGTGGTACTCGGAGAGATAGAGCTCGTCGTCGGTTTCGAACTCCGGGATGCCGGCGACGAGCGGATGGCCCGGCGCGGAGACTCTCACGGGGTAGGGCTGGATCGGCGGGTGCGCGACGAACTGGCTGCCGAGCACGTGCGCGAGCTTCGGAAAGCAGCGCGGCGCGTCGACGCCCTTCGGCGTGAAGTCGAGGGCGGCGTTCGTGCCGTGGAGCGCGACCCAGCGTCCACCCCCGCTCACGAAGGCGGCGAGCGCGTCCTGCTGGGCGTCGCTGGGCCGCACGTCGCAGGTATAGGTGACGAGGAACTTGGCCTTCGCGATCGCCGCGGTGTCGGCGTAGTCCGCGCACACGCGCACGCGCACGTTCTCGTGCTCGGCGAGCAGCTTCAGCAGCTCGAGGCGCGCGAAGTCGACGTCGTGATACTTGCCCGCCGCCACCAGGACCGCGTCGAGGATCGGCTTGCTCATGTGTACATGGACCTCCGGAAGGGCGGCCGCTCGTGGCAGCGCGCCACGTAGCGCTGGACGCCGGGATGATCGCTCGTCACGAGCTGGAAGCGATCGGCGATCGCGAGGCCCCAGCCCATCATCACGTCTGCGGCGCTGAACTCGCGCGTCAGCCACTCGCGCCCGCGCAGCGCGCACTCTACCACCGAGAGCGCGCGCGCCGCCGCGCGCTTCGCATCGGGAATCACCGCCGGGATGCGATCCTCCGGCGCGCGCGTGCGGGTGTGCTCGAAGAGTGCGGCGAGTGGCTGGGCGAGCGTGGCCTCGGCGAAGTGAAACCACTGGAGGAAGGGTCCGCGCTCGGCGCTGCCCTTCGCCGGCTCGAGCCGCCCGTGCCCGTAGCTGTCGAGCAGGTACTGCACGATCGCGCCCGACTCCCGCAGCACGAGCTCGCCGTCCACGAGCACCGGCACCTTGCCCAGCGGGTCGCGCACCGCGTGATCGGGAAGGCGGAGCTCCTCCACCGCGAGCGTCACCAGCTGGTGCGGTAGGCCCAACTCCTCGAGCAGCCAGCGCACCCGCACCGAGCGCGTGAATCGAGCGTGGTAGAGGGTGATCACGGCCGGCTCCCCGCGCCGCCAGCATGCCACGCGCGCCCCCCGCCGCGCTGCCTCCGGCGTCGTCCCGATTCCGGGACGCCGCGGATTTCGCCGGCGCGGCGCGTGCTTCGCTCCCAAGAGCGGCGCTGGATCTGCCGAAACCAGGAGCCGCGGCGGGCCGCGCAGCGGCGCACGCGTGCGCCGCGAAGACCAAGCTGGAACGGGCGGATGAAGCTGGAACGGAAATCGGCGCTCACGGCGGCGGTGCTCGGAGGCGCGCTGCTCGCGAGCACGGCGCTGGTGGCTCTTCAGCCGGAGCCGAAACCGCGCGAGATCGAGGCGGCGCTGCCCCTGGTCGACGTCATCACGGTGAAGCCCGAGACGCAGCGCGTGCTCGTGCGCGCCCAGGGCACGCTCGCGCCGCGCGACGAGATCGAGCTGGTCGCCGAGGTGTCCGGGCGCGTGGTGTGGGTCTCGCGCTCGTTCGACGGGGCGGGGGAGTTCGGGGCGAACGAGACGCTCGTGCGGATCGCGGGCGACGACTATCGGATCGCCGTGCAGCGCGCCGAGGCCGCGGTGGCGCGCGCCGAGAGCCAGCTCACCCTCGCCCACGCCGCGGAGCAGCGCAGCGACGCGCTCTTCGCGGCCGGCGCGACCAGCTCCGCGCTCCACGAGCAGGCGCTGGGGGGCGCGCAGGTGGCGCAGGCGAACCTGCGGGATGCCCGCGCTGCGCTCGAGCAGGCGAAGCTCGCGCTCGCGCGCACCGCCGTGCGCGCCCCCTTCGCGGGGCGCGTACGCGAGCGCAGCGTTTCGCTGGGTCAGTACCTCGCGCCCGGCACGCCCGTCGCGCGCATCTACCGCACCGGCGACCCGGAGGTGCAGCTGAGCGTGCGCTCCGAGGACGCCGCGTTCCTCGACCTGCCGAAACGCGCGAAGGACCGCGGCCCGCGCGTCGTCCTGCGTGGCGACGTGGGCGGCGAGGCCCGCGAGCTGCCCGCGCGCATCGTGAGCCGCTCCGGCGCGCTCGACGCGCGCACGCGCATGCTCACGCTGGTCGCGCGCGTCGAGGGCGCCGCGGCGCCGGAGATCGACGCGCTCGCGCTGGGCGCGTTCGTCGAGGCCGAGATCGAGGGCCGCGAGATCGCGGACGCGGTCCGGCTCCCGCGCTCCGCCCTGGTGGGCGACGGCAGCGTGTTCGTGGTCGGGGAGGACGGCGCCCTCGAGGCGCGCGCCGTCGAGGTTCACCGCGCGGACGAGGCGTTCGCCTGGATCGCCTCCGGCCTCGCGGCCGGCGAGCGCGTCTGCGCCCATCCGCCGGGCGCCCTGGCGCCGGGCACGCGCGTGCGGATCGAGTCGCTCGCCACGGCGAGCCCCGCGCCGTGAGCGGGGCGATCGCCTGGTTCGCGCGCAACCCCGTCGCCGCGAACCTCTTGATGGCGCTGATGATCGTGGGCGGTCTGCTGGCGGCGCCCACGCTGCGCCAGGAGATGTTCCCCGACGTCGACCTCGACGTCGTCACGATCGCGGTTCCCTACCCGGGAGCTTCGCCCGTCGAGGTGGAAGAGGGCGTCTGCATCCCCATCGAAGAGGCGCTTCAGGGGCTCGCCGGCATCAAGCGCATCCGCTCGACCGCTGCCGAGGGCGTGGCGACGATCGCGGTCGAGCTGATGAGCGGCGAGGACGTGGCGCGGCGGCTCGCCGACATCCGCGCGCGCGTCGACGCGCTGGGCACGCTGCCCGAAGAGGCGGAGCGCCCGCTCGTCTCCCAGGCGGAGCTGCCGCGCCAGGTGCTGTCGATCGCCGTCTACGGCGACGCCAGCGAGCGCGTGCTGAAGGAGACGGCCAAGCGCGCGCGCGAGGAGCTCTCGGCGCTGCCCGAGATCTCCGAGGTCTCGCTCGCGGCGGTGCGGCCCTACGAGATCGCGATCGAGGTGTCGGAGAGCGCGCTCCAGCGCCACGGCCTCACTTTCGACCAGGTCGCGAACGCAGTGCGGCGCGGCTCCCTCGACTTGCCCGCGGGCGTCGTGCGCGCGGATTCCGGCGAGATCCTGCTGCGCGCCCAGGGCGAGGCGCGGGACGGCGCCGAGTATGCGCGCATCCCCGTGCTCGTGCGCCGCAACGGCACGCGCCTCACCGTCGGCGACGTCGCGAAGGTCACGGACGGCTTTGCCGAGAGCGATCAGAGCGCCACCTTCGACGGCAAGCCCGCGGCGCTGCTCCAGGTGTCGCGCGTGGGCGACCAGCGCGTGATCGACGTGGCGGCTGCCGCGCGCGGCTACGTGGAGGCCGCGCGGGCTTCGCTGCCTCCCGGCGTGCAGATGATCGTGTGGCAGGACATGTCCGCGATCCTGTCAGAGCGGCTCGGCTCGATGAAGAGCAACGCCTGGCAGGGCGCGATCATGGTGCTGATCGTGCTCGCGCTGTTCCTGCGCCTGCGCCTCGCGGCCTGGGTCGCCTGGGGCGTGCCCACGGCGCTGCTCGGCACCTTCGCGCTGCTCCCGTTCCTCGGCGTCTCGATCAACTGGATCTCGCTGATGGGCCTCGTGGTCGTGCTCGGCATCTTGGTCGACGACGCGATCGTGGTCGGCGAGAACACCCACGTCGAGCAGCAGCGCAGCGCCAGCAAGCTCGAGGGCGCGATCCGCGGCGCACAGGGGCTCGCGATCCCGGTGGTGTTCGGCGTGCTCACCACGGTGGCTGCGTTCCTGCCGATGCTCGCGGTGCCTGGCTCGATGGGAAAGCTCACGCGCAGCCTGCCGATCGTCGTGATCGTGAGCCTGATTTTCTCGCTGATCGAGTCGCTCTGGATCCTGCCGTCCCACCTCGCGACCGGCGGTCCGGTCGACGCCCCGCCACGCAGCGAGGTGTCGCGGCGCTGGCGCTTGCTCCAGGACCGCGTCTCCGGCGGATTCGACCGCTGGGTGGCGCGCGACTTCGCGCCTTTCCTCGGGCGAGCGCTCGAGTGGCGCTACTTCGCGATCGCCTGCGGAGTCGCGTCGCTGCTCGTCACGGGCGCGCTGATCGCGGGTGGCTGGCTGCGCTTCACGTTCCAGGAGCCCGTCGACGGCGACGTGATCATCGCCGACCTCACGATGGAGCCGGGCACGCCCGCGCACGTGACCGCCGCGGCGGTCCGCGCGCTCGAAGAAGCCGCCCGCAGCGTTCAGCGCGAAGCGGACGCGCAGCGCGACCTGGCCCACGGCAGCATCTTCACCCACGTGCTCGCGAGCGTGGGCGAGCAGCCGTTCCGCGACTTCCAGGCGTCGATGCCGAACGGCGGCAAGTCCGCGGGCGCGGGCGGGCATCTGGGCGAGCTGCAGGTCGAGATGGTCGCCGCCGATCACCGCGACGTCTCGACTTCCGAAATGCAGCGCCGCTGGCGCGCCGCGGTGCCCCCGATCCCCGGCGTCGCGGAGCTGAGCTTCCAGAACGCGATGGTGAGCTCCGGCAAGCCGATCGAGCTCGAGCTGCGCGGCGACGACCTCGCCGAGCTGCGCAGCGCGGCCGCCTGGCTGAAGGGCGAGATCGGCGAGTACCCGGGCGTGTTCGACGTCGCCGACTCGTTCCGCGCCGGCAAGCAGGAGCTCGGCTTCGACGTGCTGCCCTCGGCGCAGTCGCTGGGCGTTACGCTGGGCGACGTGGCGCGTCAGGTGCGGCAGGCGTTCTGGGGCGAGGAAGTCCAGCGCCTCCAGCGCGGCCGCGACGAGGTGAAGGTCGTGGTGCGCTACCCGGCCGAGCAGCGCCGCTCGCTGGGCGACCTCGACGCGCTGCACATCCGGACCGCGGAGGGCGTCGCGGTTCCGTTCGCGAGCGTGGCGCGCGCCGAGCTGGGCGCCGGCTACGCGGCGATCCAGCGCGTGGATCGCGCGCGCGTGGTCGCGGTGACCGCCGACGTGGACGTCGCGCTGGGCAACGCCAACGAGATCATCGCCGACCTCCGGGAGACCGCGCTGCCGGAGCTCGCACAGCGCTTCCACGGCGTGAGCTTCGCCTTCGCCGGGCAACAGGCGGAGCAGCGCGAGTTCTTGGGCGCGATGATCCGCGGCCAGCTCTTCGCGCTGCTCGCGATCTACGCGCTGCTCGCGGTGCCGCTGCGCTCCTACACGCAGCCGATCATCATCATGACGATCATCCCGTTCGGCGTGGTGGGCACCGCCATCGGCCACTTGCTGCTCGGCTTCGACCTCTCGATGTACTCGGTGATCGGGCTGGTGGCGCTCTCCGGCATCGTGGTGAACTCGAGCCTCGTGCTGGTGGACCAGGTGAACGCGCTGCGCGCCGCCGGCTTGCGCCTGGCGGACGCCGCGCGCGAGGCCGCCATCTCGCGCGTTCGCGCCATCTTCCTGACCGAGATCACCACCTTCGTCGGCCTGATCCCGATGATGTTCGACACCGCGCTCGCCGCGCGCATGACGATCCCGCTCGCGATCACGCTGGCGTTCGGCGTTTTGTTCGCCGCGCTGATCACGCTCGTGCTGCTGCCGTGCATGTACCTCGTGCTCGAGGACGTGACGATGCTCGTGCAGGGCAGGCAGCGCACGCGCACGGGCGAGAAGCACAGGCTCGCGCCGGATGGGAACGAGGCCGACGCTGCACAGACCGAAGCCGTGAGCTGAGCCGGCGGCCTGAGATAGGCTGGGGTGGAGAGCGGCGAACGTCTCGCCGCGCGAGAAGACTCGCGCTGGCGGGAGGGCGCGCCGGATGGGGTGGACGCGCAACCGGCAGCCGCCAGCGCGGCTCGCCCTCGTGCTGGGGCTCTTCGCGGGCGCGTGCGACGATTCGCGCTGCGGCGGCGAGCCGGCGCCCGTCGCGATTGAGGCCGCGGCGCGGGCGCGCGCGCCGGCTTCCTCGCCCGTGATGGGCAACTCGGAGGCGGCTGCACCCGTCGCGCCGGCCGAGGCGCCGGCGAACGTACCTCCCGCGGCGAGCGACTCGTTCTGGCACCTCGACGCCGCGCAGGAGGTGCGCGTCCTCCGCGCGTTCGACGTCGCGCAAAGCGGGGATCTCGCGGAGCTGATTCGCCTCGCGCTCGAGGATCCCTCGCCCGCGGTGCGCGAGGCCGCCGTGGTCGGCCTGGGCGACAACGGCGAGGGGCGCGCGATCGATGCTCTGATCGCGGCGAGCGAAGACGCCGAGCGCAGGGTCGCGCTCGCGGCGATCGCGCAGCTCGCGCTCGTCGACGACCGCCAAGCGCGCGAGGCGCTCGCGCGGCGCGCGGGCTCGCAGGACCCGGCGATCGCCTCGGCCGCGCGCGATGCACTCCAGCAGTAGGCGGCCCCCGCCGCTCGCAGAGCCCGCGCATGGCGACCCGGAGAGGCATCTCTCGCGCACTCGCAACCGCAACGTGCGATTCGCTCACGGCCTCGCCGCAAGGCGGTCGCAACGTCGATCTAAGAACGCGCCCACACGCAAGGGAGGGCGCGCATGCGCGACACGGACGACCTCGGCTCCAACGAATCCGGCAACCCGCAGCTGGCGGACCTGATCGACGCTCGACTCGGGCGCCGCGGCGTGCTGAAGGGCGCGCTCGGCGCGGCTGCCGTGGGCTTCCTCGGCGGCGGCGCGCCCGCGCCCGCGGTCGCGCTCGGCTCGCCCAGGCCGCGGATCGGATTCTCCGAAGTGTCGGTCAGCACGGCCGACGACGTCGTCGTGCCGCCGGGTTACACGTGGCACGCGCTCGTGCCGTGGGGAACGCCGCTGTTCGGCAACGGCCCGGCTTTCGCGGAAGACGCCTCGAACACGGCGGCCGAGCAGGCGCAACAGGTCGGCTTCAACCACGACGGCATGCACTACTTCCCGCAACTCGGCAGCTACCGCGGACTGCTCGTGGTGAACCACGAGTACACCGACGCGAGCCAGATCTACAGCGCCGCGCAGGGATCCGCGATCACGCCCGACGCCGCCGGCCGCGAGAAAGTCGCGAAAGCGCTCGCCGGTCACGGCGTGAGCGTGGTCGCAGTGCGGCAGAAGCTCGATGGCTCGTGGACACACGTGGCCGGCGCTCCGCTCAACAGGCGCATCACGGGAACCACGCCGATGGCGTTCTCGGGCCCGGTCGGAGCCGATCACCCGCTGCTCGCCTCGTCCATCACGCCGCGGCCCCTCGGCACCCTCAACAACTGCGCGCACGGCGTCACTCCCTGGGGCACCTACCTCACGTGTGAGGAGAACTGGAACGGCTACTTCGGCACCGCGGACCCCAGCTGGGTGCGAACGCCGCTCGAGGCGCGCTACGGCGTGACCGCGGGGGGCTTCGGATACAACTGGCACGTCGCCGAGCCGCGCTTCGATCTCGCGCTGAATCGCAACGAGCTGAACCATTTCGGCTGGGTCGTCGAGATCGATCCGTGGAGGCCGAACTCGACGCCGGTCAAGCGCACGGCCCTCGGCCGCATCAAGCACGAGGGCGCGACCTGCACCGAGCGGGCGGGTCGCATCGTCGTCTACTCGGGCGACGACGAGAACGGCGAGTACCTCTACAAGTTCGTCGGCAATGCGCCCTGGCGCGCGCTGCGCCTCGCCGGGCAAAGCCCGCTCGACCAAGGCACGCTCTACGTCGCACGGTTCGCCGCCGACGGCTCCGGCGAGTGGTTGCCGCTCGCGTACGGAACCGGGCCGCTCACCCCCGCGAACGGCTGGGTGGATCAAGCCGACGTGCTGATCCGCACACGCATGGCCGCCGACGCGGTCGGCGCCACGCGGCTGCACCGGCCCGAGTGGGTGGCCGTGCATCCGCAGACACAAGAGGTGTTCGTCACGCTGTCGAACGGAAGCGGCAACTCCGCGGCGGTGAACAGCGGACGGGATCCGAACCCGTACGGCCACATCATCCGTTTCAGCGAGTCGCCCTTCAGCGACACGGAATTCGGCTGGGAAGTGTTCCTGCTGGCGGGCGATCCTGCTTACGACTCCGCGATTCCCGCCGGCCGGGCGCCGTTCGGCTCGCCGGACGGAATCTGGGTGGACCCGACCGGTCTCGTCTGGATCCAGACCGACATCTCGAACTCGTCTCAGAACCTCGCGAGCCGCCAGTACGACGGCATCGGCAACAACCAACTCCTGGCTGCGGACCCGGAGACGGGCGAGCTGCGGCGCTTCCTGACGGGGCCGCGCGGCTGCGAGATCACGGGGATCACGATGACGCCCGACCGGCGGACGATGTTCGTCAACGTCCAGCACCCCGGAGAGTCGACGGCCTTCTGGAACAGCCAGTTCGGCGCGCCCTCGACGAGCAATCCGTCCACCGTCAGCCGCTGGCCGTTCGGTGGGCGGCCGCGATCGGCGACCGTCGTGATCCGCAAGCTCGATGGGGGCACGATCGGGAGCTGAGCCGCGTCGACGCCTTCGAGCGCGCTACCCAGCGCGCGAGGAGGCGCCCATGGCCCGGCCCGCGTCGCTCGAAGCTCGCGTCGATCGGCTCGAAGCCCTCGACGAGATTCGCCAGCTGGTGGCGAAGTACTGCCTCGCGCTCGACATGCGCGACCTCGATGCACTGTGCGGCCTGTTCCCCGAGGACGTGCGCGTGTCGAAGCGCGAGTCGGGGCGGCGCGCGCTGCGCCGCTGGTTCGACGAGACGCTGCGGGTCCAGTTCACAGGTACCGCGCACGTGACCGGCAACCACGTGATCGAGTTCGACGACCCCGACCACGCGCGCGGTCTCGTCTACAGCCGCAACGAGCACGAGACCGGCGACCGCTGGATCGCGATGACCATGATGTACTGGGACCGCTACGAGCGGAGCGCCGGGCGCTGGCTGTTCCGCCGCCGCCTGCCGCTCTACTGGTACGCCTGCGACCTGCGCGATCCGCCGATCGGGGCGAACAAGATGCGCTGGCCCGGGCGCGCGCCCTACGAGGGCGGCTACGCCGACTTCTTCCCGAGCTGGCGCGAGTTCTGGACGCCAGGCTTCGCGGCCGACGCCGACGTCGCGGCGCCCGCGCCGCTCGACGAGTTCCTGGCGCGCATGCGGCCGAACGAGGTCGGTGCCTCCGTGCGCGTGCGCTGAGCGGGTCCGGGGGCGGGACCGACTGATCTCCTACCGCGAGCGACGCTCGCCCCCGCCGCCATTTACTACCGAAGGTAGATTTTTCTTGACCCGCCCCGGGGGCGGGTGTACGGGGGCGATTGCGCCGCGCCACGCGGCGAAACGCAGGGGGTCGCCCATGACGCTACGTCGCTCGAAACTCGCGCTCGCCTTTGCTGCAGCGCTCGCGCCGCCGGGAGCCGGCTTCGCCCAGGAGACGCCGGAGGCCGCGCCGCAACCGGCGGAGGCAGCGGCCGCCGCCCAGGATTCGGCGCGTCCGCTCGCGATCGAGGAGATCGTGATCACGGCGCGCAAGCGATCCGAGGACCTTCAGTCCGTGCCCCTCGCCGTGACCGCCTTCGGCGAGGTCCAGATCGACCAGCAGTACGCCAACGACATCGGCGAGCTTTCGAAGTATGCGCCCAACGTGGTGCTCGCGCGCCAGCCCTACGCCGGCAACGCGCTCTTCGGCGGCATGCGCGGGATCGTGTTCGGCGATCTCGAGAAGACCTTCGACCCCGCAGTAGGCGTGGTGGTCGATGGGGTTCCCCTCGTCACGAACACGGGCGCGCTGATCGACGCCTTCGACATCGAGTCGGTCGAGGTGCTGCGCGGGCCTCAAGGCACGCTCTACGGACGCAACACCATCGCCGGCCTCGTGAACGTCCGCCGTTCGCGCCCCACGAAGGACTGGGGGTTCAAAGGCCAGGTGCGCTACGGCGAGTTCCGCGAGATCGACGTGAAGGCGATTGGCAACGTGCCGATCGGCGAGACGCTCGGTCTCAAGCTCGGGGTCTTCTACGACAAGAGCGATGGCTTCACCGAGGACGCGATCTTCGACATCGGGACCGGCCAGCTCTCGCCGACGGGGCATCAGACCGACGGCGAGGACACCATCAACCTGATCGCGAGCGCGTTGTGGGAGCCCAACGAAGACCTGAGCGCGCTGCTCACCTATGAGTACACCGACGACGACTCGACGCTGGCGACGCCCACGAACCTGACGTCGCCGAACCTCTCGCTCCAGCAGTGGGACACGATCACGAACACGATGTTCGCGCAGTTCGGCACGCTGGGTCCGGTCGCGGCGATCAACAACGCGGTGGGATCGACCTTCGCAGCCGGCGGGAACTTCTGCGACCTCTACGCCACCACCTTTTCTTGGCTGATCGGCTCCGTGCGCGACATCGCCTGCGCTTCGCAAGGCTATCTGCGGGGCGAGCGGAACGGATACAAGTACTCGTACACCGCCGTCCCGTTCATCAACAACATCGAGCAGCACGCCGTCACGCTCGAGCTGAACTACGACATCGGCGACTTCACAGTCACCTCCGTCACCGGCTACCGGAAGTCGGACGAGATCCTCGACGAGGACAACCTCGGCGCTGCGGTCCCGATCTTCAATCCCGTGCGGCCCCAGAGTTTCGATCAGGTGAGCAGCGAGCTGCGCGTCGCCTCGGACCTCGACGGCATCGTGAACTTCGTCGCCGGGCTCTACTACGTGCGCTCCGAGTACGAGATCACGCAGTCGATCTTCGTCTTCGGATCCCAGTTCAACCCGCAATGCGCGGGCTGCGTGCTGCCGCCGTCGCCGCCGTCACCCGACGGGGACGCCGGGCAGGAGCTCCAGTCGGTCGCGCTCTTCGGCGAGGCCTACGTCGAACTCACCGAGCGGCTGAAGCTCACTGTCGGAGCGCGCTGGACTTGGGAGGAGAAGGAGTTCTGGATCTTCCAGCGCTCGTCGGGTGACACCAGCGGGCTCCTGCCGCCCACGATCTGGGGCTGCGGCGCGCTCACGGACAGCCAGCAGGCCTTGGCCGATGCCGCGGCGACCGCCTGGATCAACGGCGGAGTCGGGCCCTTCACGCCCGCCGAGAAAGCGGCAGCCCTGGAATGCAACGACGACGACGGCAAGGAGACCTGGACCGAGATCACGCCGCGCATCTCTTTCGACTACCAGTTCACGGACGACATCCTCGGCTACGCGTCCTGGTCCCGCGGCTTCCGCTCCGGCGGCTGGAACGGACGCGCCACTACGCCCACTTCGATCGGGCCCTACAACCCCGAAACTGTCGACAACTACGAGCTGGGTCTGCGCTCGGAGTTCTTCGACAACCGCCTACGCCTCAATCTGACCTACTTCCACGCGAAGTACGACGAGAAGCAAGAGAGCCAGATCTACGCGTTCGGAAACGCCACGGAGACGATCGTCGACAACGCCGCCGAGGCGATCATCAATGGCATCGAGCTGGAGACGTTGCTGAACGTCACCGATCGGCTGAGCCTGAACGGCAAGTTCGGCTGGGTGAAGGGCCGCTACGACGTCTTCGAGGCCTACAACCGCGCGACGGGCCGAGTCGAGGACGTCTCGGACATTCGCGAGTTCGGCTTCCAGCCCGAGTGGAACGTGGGGATCGGCCTCGACTTCACGCAACCGCTGCCGAAGGAGCTCGGGAGCCTGATTCTGAAGTCCTATTACTCCTGGAGCGACGGCACCACCGGGAACTTTGGGCAGCCGGATCCGCTGGGGCTCGACCGCAACGTGTTCCCGAGCCGCGGAGAGGCCGACTTCACCCTGGTGTGGGAGAACGAATGGGTCGACGTGGCGGCGTTCGTGAAAGACGCCTTCCACGACGAAAACTATCTCGCGACCTCGGTCGACGTGGGTGTGTTCTGGTTCGGCGCGCTCGCGCCGGGTCGAACCTGGGGAGTGGAGTTCACGGTCGACTTCTAACGCGAGGATGTCGGCCATTCCCCGCTGCGTCGTCCTGGCGGCTCGGCCGCGGGGCGCGCCGCGCGAGAGCGACTTTCGGGTCGAACTCCGCGAGCCGCGCGCCCTGCGCGAGGGCGAGCTGCGCATGCGGAACCTCTACGTCTCGCTGGACGCCGGCTTCCGCCACTGGATGGACGAAGGCAGCGGCGACGACGTGCTGCCGGCGATGGCGCTGGGAGCGCCGGTGACGGGGCTCGTGCTCGGTCGCGTCGTGGAGAGCCGGCGCCCGGATCGTCACGTGGGCGAGCTGCTCGTGGCGCGGCTCGCGTGGGAGGAGGCATCGGTCGTCGGCGCGGGCGACTTCGTGGTGGGCGTGCCCGACGACGGCCGCCACCCGCCCCGCCACTACCTCGGCGTGCTCGGCGACACCGGGCTGTCCGCTTACTTCGGGCTCCTCGACCACGGCGCGCTGCGGCGTGGCGAGACGGTGCTCGTCAGCGCGGCCGGGGGTGCGGTCGGCAGCATCGCGATTCAGCTCGCGCGCATCCTCGGCGCGCGCGCCGTCGGCATCGCGAGCGGCGCCGCGAAGTGCGAACGCATCCTGCGCGAGCTCGGCGCCGACGCCGCGGTCGACCGCACCGCGCCGAGCTCTGCGGAGCAGCTCTCGCGCGCCTGCCCGAACGGGGTCGACGTCTACTTCGACAACGTGGGCGGCCCGTTGCTGCAGGAGGTGCTCGCGCGCATCAACGACGGCGCTCGCATCCTGCTCTGCGGCGCCGTGGCCGCTTACAACGCACCGGCGCCCCTGCCAGGTCCCAACAACCTGTTCCAGCTGGTGAAGAAGCAGGCCCGCATGATCGGGTTCATGACGCACTACCAGGCGACGCGATATCCCGAAGGGCGCGCCGCGCTGTCGCGCTGGATCGAGAGCGGTGAGCTCCGAGCGCCCGAGCATCTCCTCCACGGGATCGAGAACGTGCCGCGGGCGTTCTGCGACCTCTTCCGCGGCGCGAACTTCGGGAAGACGGTGGTGCAGCTCTGAGGCGCGCCGGGCTCGTCAGCCGATCGGGTTCTCCACCAGCTCGAGCACGGTGCCGTCGGGATCCTCGAAGCACACGAAGCGCGCGCGGGACCCCGAGCTGGGCGGCATCGACGCGGGCTTCGAGATGAACTCGACTCCCGCCGAGGCGAGCTTCGCCATGTCGCCGTCGAGGTCGTCGGTGGCGAGGGCGATGCGCGCGATTCCGTAGTGGTAGAGGTGCGGGTAGGGCGGGCTCTCGTCGCGCGGCTCCTTCCACTCGAGCAAGTCGATCACGAAGGGAGAGGCGGCACCTTGCAGAGCGATCAGGGCTCCCTTCACGCGATAGGGCGGCATCCCGACGGCCGCCGCGACCTCCGGTGTGTTGCGCTCGGGAACGCGCCACATCTCGCGGAAACCCAGCCGCTCGTAGAACGCGAGCGAGCGGTCGTAGTCGCTGCAGTTGATGTTCACGTGAACGAGTCCGGTGATCGCCATCGCTCGCTCCTCGACGGATGGCCGCGTGCGCATCCGCTCGCCCGTCGAGCGGAAGCCCGCAGGGCTGGCGTGCGCAGCACGCCTCAGCGCGCCGGCAGTCCCCTGCGCGCGCGCTCCGCGTTCATGCGCTCCGCATCGCCCGGCAGGCGCGGGCCGAGTTCCTTCTCTTCGACCGTGCCCAGCATGTGCCGCTGCGCGAGCTTGCCGTTGTACATGATCCGCTTCACCGGCGTGATCGAGAGCACGGTGCGCAGCGGCGAGTCGAGCAGATTCCAGAAGAACTTCTCGCCCGCCGGGTTGTCGGGGTTCAGCTTCTTCGAGAGCTCCGTATAGAACCAATGACGCGTCTTCTCGTCGTCGTGGAAGGCGGCGTGTCCCTTGAAGGTGATCGCGCCGCCCGGCAGATCCGCGCTGACGCCCGGCGGGTAGCCGCGGCTGCTCACGTTCACCGAGACGCGGGGATCGCGCCGGATCGCTTCGGCGCGGTGGCGGTGAGCCGCGAACGTCAGCCAGATCTTGCCGCCGTCCCACACGAACGCGTGCGTCACGCCGACGGGCCAGCCGTCCTTGGTCGCCCACATGAGCACGCATTCGACGGACGCGTTCATCAGCTGGTCGATCTCTGCCTCGCTGAAGGGATAGATCGAGACGATCTCGTGGTCGTGGGTTCGGGCCATGGGTTCTCCTGGCTGTCGAGTCGTCGGGAGCTCGCGCTCGCTTTCACACCGCGAGCAGAAGCTTCCCCGTGTGGCCGCCGGTGAAGAGAGTCGCGAGCGCGTCTGCGAAATTCTCGAGGCCGCGCACGACGTGCTCCGGCAAGCGGATGCGTCCCTCGCGCAGCCAGCCCGCCAGCGTGGCCTCGCCTTCGGCGAGCGCCTCGGGAAAGTGCGTGACCGCGAAGCCTTCCATGCGCGACTGGCGCTCGGCGAGGCGCAGATAGAGCGCTGGGCCGCGCACGCCCTTCGACATGTCGCCCGAGTACTGCGAGATCGCACCGCAGATGACGATGCGCGAGCGCAGCCTGATCTGGTCGAGGACCACGTCGAGCAGCGGACCGCCGACGTTGTCGAAGTACACGTCGACGCCGCCCGGGGCTGCCGCGCGCAGCTGATCCGCGACGTCGTCGCGCTTGTAGTCGACCGCCGCGTCGAAGCCGAACTCCTCGGTGACGAGGCGACACTTCTCGGGACCGCCCGCGATTCCGATGACGCGCGCCCCGTCCTGCTTCGCGATCTGCCCCGCCATGCAGCCCACCGCACCCGCGGCTGCGGAGACGACGAACGTCTCGCCCGCGCGCACGTTCCCCACCTTGCGCACGCCGACGAAGGCTGTGAGGCCGGTGGTCAATCCCAGCACGCCGAGATACGCCGTCGCCGGAGCGCGCGCGGCGTCGACCTCGTTCAGCATCGCTGCCGGCAACGTCGCGACGCTCTGCGCCATGAGCGGGCCGCTCACCCACGCGCCGGGCGCCAGCTTCGCGGCGCGGCTCTCGCGCACCCGGCCGACGCCGAGTGCGACGACCGTTGCGCCGAGCGGCACCGAGCCGTGATACGCGGACGACTCGAGCGTGGTGCGAATGAAGGCATCGATCGAGAGATGCGAGACGTCGACGCGCACCTGCCCGTCGGCGAGGGGAGCGAGCGGTTCCGTCTCCAAGCGGAAGTCGCTCGTCGCCGGGATCCCTCGCGGCCGGGCCGCGAGCACGACTTTGCGGTTCGCGTCAACGTTCATCTCGACCTTCCGAGGCGAGGGGCTTGCCGAGTCCCGGCGATCGAGCACGCGCCCGTCAATCGGCGATCCAGGAGCCGTGGAAGCCGTAAGGCACCCGGCGCGGAAGCTGCACGCGCGCCACGGGGCCCTTCGCGAAGCTCTGCGCGTCGATGATCACCAGGTCGCTCGCGTCGCGCGCGGCGTCGTAGACGAACGTGAGCACGTAGCCCTCGTCCTCGCCGTGTCCCGCGCGCGCGAACACCGGCTCGCCGGCGCCGTTGCCCTTGCCGCACTGCCACACGTCGCTGCGGCCGCTCGCGAGGTCGTACTTGATCAGGTGGCCGCCGAACTGGTCCATGCTGCCGAGGCCAGTCATGTAGCCGTAGCGATGCTTCAGGCCCACGACTTCGTCGGCGACGCGCGGGAAGTCGGCCGGCCGGTCGTCGAGCGGCTGCTCGCGAACCTTGCCCGCCTTGCGATCGATCACCCAGCGGTGCAGCAGCGCCGGCGTGCCTTCGCCGTCGACCGGGCTGAACGCGAGCTTCTTGAAGCGCGCGACGTCGATCACGATCTCGTCGCCGTGCTCGTATGCGTTCATCGGATGGAACACGTAGCTGGGCTCGATCTCGTACCAGACCACGTCCGCGTTCGTGCCGCTGCGCGGCATCACGCCGAGCCGCGCGCCGTACTCGTCGCTCCAGCGGATCGGGACCCCGCCGCTCGCGAGCAGCGACAGATCGAAGACCATCGGCAGATCCATGAACACGACGAAGTTCCGCGTCACGTTCCAGTCGTGCATCATGGTCGGGCCCTTGACCGCGATCTCTTCGCTCTGCACCAGCGTGCCGTCCTTCGCCACGCGGTGATACGTGAGATAGGGCGGCAGCGCGCCGTAGCCGAAGAAGAGCAGCTCGCCCGTGACGGGACAGACGCGCGGGTGGGCCGTCATCGCCGTCTTCAGCTTGCCGCCGAAGTCGTGCACGCCGACGGTCTCGAGCTCGGGCGAGACGATCCACGGGAAGTGCCCTTCCTCGAGCGCCATGATCTTCCCCGCGTGGGCGACCACGTGGGTGTTCGCGAGCGACGCGGTCATGTCGGTCGAGCCGTCCGGGTTGATCGCCGCAGCGTTGGCGTTCTCGAACAGCGTGGTGCGCACGTAACGGTTGCGGTACCAGACGGCGCGGCCCTGCTCGAGGCGGACGCCGTGCAGCATGCCGTTCCCGAGAAACCAATGCGGCGACGAGCCACTTCTCGGGTTCGAGCCGTTGCGAAAGAAGCGGCCGTTCAGCTCTTTGGGGATCGCGCCGGTCACCGGGAGGTCGCTGAGCGTGACTTCGTCGAAGATCGGCGCGAAGTTGCCCTGCAAGTGGAACGGCGTGGAGAACACGGACGGGCTGGTGCTCATCGTTACCTCCTCGTTTCGTTGCAGGATCGATCTGGCGCGAGGAACCGCGCGTTCAGGGCATGCCGGCGACGCGGAGAGTTTGTCCCGTCACCCAGCTCGACGCCGGCGAGCAGAAGAAGAGTACGGCGGCGCCCAGGTCCTCCGGTGTACCCAACCGCCGCATCGGAAGGCGCAGCGTCTTCTCCAGGGCGGGAAGGTCCTCGTGCTTCAGCTTCAGCGCGGTCATCATGATCTCCGTCGGCACCGCGCCCGGCGAGATCGCGTTGACGCGAACTCGCGGGCCGACCTCCGCCGCGAGCGTCTGGGTGAGGTTGATGACGCCGGCCTTGGCGGCGGCGTAGTGCCCACTGCCGGGGAACGGACCGTGACCCGCGAGGGAGGCGATGTTCACGATGCGGCCGCCTTCGCGCATGCGCCTCACCGCCGTCACGCTGCACACCCAAACCGCGGTGAGGTTCAGCGCGAGCGTCGCGTCCCACTCCGCGCGTGGCAGCTCGATGAGCGGAGCCTGGATCGGCGAGCCGCCCGCGTTGTTCACCCAGATGTCGAGCGCCCCGAACTCTCGTATGGCGCGCTCGGCGAGCTCCTCGACCGCGGCGCTGTCGGTCACGTCGGTCGGAACTGCGAGCGCGCTGCGCCCGAGCGCGCGCAAATCCTTTGCGACGCGCTCCACCTCGTCCGTTCGCCGCGCCGCGAGCACCACCTTTGCGCCGGCCTCCGAGAGGACGTGCGCGATGCCCTCGCCGATGCCGCGGCCTGCGCCCGTCACCACCGCAACCTGGCCCTGCAGATCGACGAGCCGTGCGATGGTCATCCGTTTTCTCCTTCCGACGCAGTATTATCCTACTGAGAGTAGAAAAACAACCGATGATGAAGCCTCGCACGTCTCGAGGGCTTGGAACGCCGGCGCCCGACCCGAAGGCGCCGCCGCGGCGCCGCGGCCGGCCGCCGCTCGTCGACCGCGAGCGCCTGCTCGACGCGGCGGAGCGCGCGATTCGCAGGCACGGGCCGACCGTCTCGCTCGAGCGCATCGCCGCCAAGGCCGGCGTCACGAAGCCCGCGCTGTTTGCCCACGTCGGCGACCGCCGCGCGCTGGTCCATGCGCTGAGCGAGCGCTTGCTCACGCGCATCGAGAGCGAGGTGAGGTCGGCGCTGGTGGCCGCCAAGCCGGGCCGCGAGTCGCTCGAGCGGCTGATCCACGCCGAGCTCGAGACCATCGCGGCGGAGCGACACATCTACGCCTTCGTGAATGGGGCAGGAACCGGCGAGCGGACCCTGGACGGAGCGCTGTCGTTCGCTCGGCGCTCGGCGGCCCCGCTCGTCGCCGGGATCCGGCGAGAACGCGAGCGCGCCGGCCTCGACCCGGCGCCCGCGGAGGCCTGGGGGCACGCCATCATCGGCATGCTCAACATGACCGGGCTGTGGTGGCTGCAGAAGCCGGCCGCCGAGCGCGACGCGAAGCGGCTCGCAGCGCAGCTCACCGAGCTGCTCTGGGAAGGGCTCGCGCCGAAGGCGTGAAGGGTCGCGTCCGCGCTTGCCGTGCCGCCCCGTCTCAGCTCGGCTTCGGCAGCCCTAACAACTCTGCGGCTTCCGCGCAGCTCGCGAGCGGGCGGCCGACCGCGGCGCACAGCGCCCTCGCCTCGCGCACCAGCTCCTCGTTCGAGGGCGAGCGCCCGGGCGCGAAGAACTCCTCGATGCCCACGTGCAGGTGGCCGCCGCGCTCGAGCGCGGCGCGTGCGACCGGCGTCGCCATCGAGTCTCCGCCCCAGACCGAGACCGACCACGGCAGCCCCGTGCCTTCGAGCATCTCGAGATAGGCGTCGAGGGCGCGCAGCGTCGGCGGCAGTCCGAACGACACGCCCGGCTGCGTCGCGAAGATCCCGTAGTCGCCGCCGAAGTAGAGCTTCACGAGCGTGCCGGGCGGGAGCTTGCCGGCGCGCTGGTAGGCGAGCGTGGTGCGCAGCGAGCCCGGCTCGTAGATGCCGAGGCTCGCCCCCATACGCAGCCGCTCGCAGAACGAGAACGCGTACTTCACGTCGTCGTAGGACACGCCGTAGACGACGCCGGCGGGCAAACCATCAGGCCCCGGGCCGCCGAGGTTCGTGGAGCCCGGGTCCCAGCCGGCGATGCGCAGCGGGATCTCACGCTGGATGAGCTCCAGGTGCGCGAGCATGTTCGCCATGCCCGGACCCAGGGCGAGCGTCGGATACCAGAGCGCATCGGGCTTCGCGCGCAGCACGCCGCGCCACGCGGCGAGGTAATCGTCGGCGGCCGCCTGCCCGGTGAGCGCGTAGCTGGAGTTGTGCGCGTGGACGATCGCAGCGCCCAGCTCGAAACAGCGCAGCGCGTCGCGCGCGATCTCAGCGTGGCTCTGCGGCACGCGCGGATTCTTCTCCGGTGTCGTGCCACCGTTGATCGCAGCTTCGAGGATCACCGGGGCGTCGCGCGCGGGGATCGACATCGCGGCGACGGTGGCACGTGTTCAAACGCCGAGCGAGGGCCGAGCCGTCGAACGCGCCCCGCCGAGCGTCATAGAACGCGTTCCATTTTGCGCTTGACGCTGCGGCGCGCATCGGGACAGAGTGCCGCTTCCGACACCACCCCCCGGCCAGATGCGCGGCCGGGACATGGAGGTCCCGAGATGGCTCCGGTTCGCACGCTCGCCGCCGCAACCCTGCTCGCGACGTTCGTGGCGCCCGCGCTCGCGCAGGATGCAGCTCCCGCCGAGGAGCCCGCGGCCGCGCCGACTCCTCCGTCTGCGCTCAGCGACGTCGAGGAGATCGTCGTCACGATCACGAAGCGCGAAGAGTCGGTGCAGGACATCGGCGGCACCGTCGCGGCGTTCGGCGAAGATGCGATCCAGAACGCCAACATCGAGAACGTCGGCGACCTGATCGCTCTCCTCCCCAACGTATCGGTGAAGAGCGAGGACACCGACCTCTCGATCCGCGGCGTCGCGCGCGCGGCGTTCGATTCACAGTCGCCGGTCGCCTACCACATCAACGGCGTCTACCAGTTCAACTCGCTGACCTACGTGGGCCAGTTCTACGACCTCCAGAACGTCGCCGTGGCCCTCGGGCCCTCGGGCACCGTCTACGGCCGCAACGCGAACGGCGGAGCGATCGACCTCCAGTGGCGCAAGCCGGAGTCGACGTGGGGCGCGAGCGGGGACGTCACCTGGGCGCCGCGCTTCGACAGCTATCAAGTGCGGTCCGTCGTGAACATCCCCCTCTCCGGAGTGGACAGCGATCTGCTCAACGCGCGCTTCGTCCTGACGCGCGAGGTCGCCGACGGCGCAACGCGCAACCCCGCCGGAACGGAGCGGGAGGGCTACGGCTCCACCAACAACTGGTACACGCGTCTCTCCTTGCGCTCGCAGCCGACGGATAACCTCGCAATCGACGTGCGCGGCTGGTACCTGACGGCCAAGGACCGCTACGCCGGTGGGGTCTCGCTGCTTCCGAACGGAACGGCGCCGGTGGGCGTCCTCCCGTTGGGCCCGCTCGGCAACTTTCCGTACGACTGGGCGAGCGGCTTCAGCGCCTTCAAGAGCGCGCTCCAGGCCTCGCCCTTCGCTGGAGCGATCGCGCTCACGCGTCTTTCCCTCGGGCCCGGCACGACCCTGAATCAGGCGACCGAATACCTGCTCCTCAACGGTCTCGACTTCAACGGCGACGGGATTTTCGGTGCGGGGGACGTCCCCCCGCTCGTCCGCGATGCACAGTTCTTCACGCCGGTGCCGGCGGCGCAGCTCAGCACCGGCAGCGACCGCAGCTTCTCGCGGGTGTTCGATCTGGGCTCCGGCGAGCTCGAGACTTGGGCCATCGACGCGCAGATCGAATACAACTTCGAAGGTCTGCCGCTGTTCGGCGACGTCGACTTCTTCTTGCTCGGCGGCTACGGCTCGATCTACAACGAGGGTCTCAGCGAATCCGACGCGACCAGCTACACCGCCCTCGACACCGTGAGCAGCCAGGACCCGGAAACGAAGCGAACCTTCGAGATCCGCCTTCAGTCGAACAACGAGAGCTGGCTGAACTGGACGCTCGGCTTCTTCTACGTGAAGAACGAGGTCATCCAGGCGCGTAACACCCTCACGCCGCTCACGATCTCGGGTGCCACGCTCACGCAGCTCGACACGGGCTATGCCCCGTTCGCGAACGTCACGCTGAAGCCGATCGACCCCGTCGAGATCTTCCTCGGCGTGCGCTGGAACCATGACGAGTTCTTCCGGCACGAGATCTCGAACCCGACGCCGCTCACCGCGTCGACCGATTTCGAGGGCGGCGAAACCTGGCGTGAGACCACCCTCGACGCGGGCATCAAGTGGTTCATCAACGAAGACCACATGGTCTACGCGAAATGGGCGCGGGGCTACAAGGCGGGATTCATCCAGCTGCTGCCGGATCCCACGGGCGTGGCAACTCCAGGCGACCCGAGCGACGACTTCATCATCCACAGCGTCGAGCCCGAGGTGATCATCGCGCAGGAGATCGGCGCGAAGACCTCGTGGCTCGACGGCCGGCTGAACGCGAATCTCTCGGCCTTCCACTACGACTACAAGAACCTCCAGGTGCCGACGATACGCGTCGTGCAGATCGTCAACTCGAACGCGCAAGAGGCGACGGTGTGGGGCGCCGAGCTGACCCTCGACACGCGCCCGATCGACAACCTCGACCTGCGCTTCGCGCTGGGTTGGCTGAAGGCGGAGTTCGACCAGTTCTGCCTCGACGAGCCGCTGGAAGCTCTCGCGCCGCCGCCCTTCGACCCGGCCTGCGACCTGGACGGCAGTGGCACGATCGGCGACCTCGACGGGATCGACGGATCGAAGGACGACCGCGAGAGCGGCGGCACCGACCTCTCCGGCAACCGCCTCGAGGATTCGCCGGAGTGGAAGATCTCGGCGATGGCCACGTACGTGCTCGAGCTCGGCGGCGCGGGCACGTTGCGCCCAACCCTCGAGTTCACCTGGACCGACTCGGGCTGGCGCCGCCCGCAGAACAATCCGCTGGTCGACGAGGTCCCGTCCTACACGAAGACGGATCTGCGCGTGCGCTGGCAGGAACCGCAGAATCGGTTCTGGATCGAGGCGTTCGGCGAGAACCTCGAGGACAACTACATCTACCCGCGCGGTATCGTCGTGGCGCTCACCGGCACGGCGCAGGGCTTCGGCCTGCTGCAGCCGCGCACCTACGGCCTGCGCCTCGGCTTCGACTGGGGCTCCCGGTAGTCGAGACGCGCGGTCGGCTCTCGACGCGCACCCGTCGCCACGCGGCGGTGGGGGCGCGGCGCTTTCGGGCGCCCCAGAGAGCCCTAACGTGCGCCTCCGAGCGGGGGCGCGGGTGAGTCGGGACCGGCGGCAAGGCAGCCCGAGTGGTGTGCTCGTCGTGCTGCTCGCGGTGGCGCCGGTTGCGGTGGCCGTCGCCATGCTGAGCAGCTCGCGGACGCTCGTCTCGTGGCACGGCTTCGTCCACGCAGGCATCGCGGAGCGCGTCGCAGGCGGCTCGCTACCGCCCGAGAACCCATTCTTCGCAGGCGAGCCGCTGCCCTATTACTGGGTGCACCAGGCGCTCGCGGCCGCTCTCGCGGGGGCGCTCTCGGTGGATACGCTCCACGCGCTGGCGCTGCTCACCCTCGCCAGTCTCGCCGTGCTCACCTACAGCGCGCTGCAGCTCGGCGCGCGGCACTTCGGGTCGGTAGGCGCCGGCCTGCTGATCGGCTGGCTCGCGCTCGCCGGCCTGAACCCCGCGGGTCCGGCCATTGCGGCGGCCAAGGCCGTAAAGCTGGGCGTGCCGCTCCTCGAGTTCGCGCCCGAGCCCGTCGAGACCGTGTTCGTGAGCAACGAGTCGGCCGACCTGTTCATGACGCATCCGCTGCTCGGCGCGCTGCACCTCGGAGCGGACTGGCGGCGCGGTCAGAACCTGCCCTGGTTCCTCGACAACTCCTCGCGCGGTCCGGCGCTCGCACTGCTGGTCCCGCTGATGGCGCTCGTGCTAGGGCGGCCGAGCCGGTGGATGCTGCTCGCGAGCGGTGCGCTCGGCGCGCTCGTCGCCGCCCTGAATCCGTTGGTGGGGCTCGGCGGCGCCGGCGCGCTGTTCGGCGGTGCGGGCGCCGTGGGGCTCGCCGCGCGCGCGCACCTGCCCGCGCTGCGCGTCGTCCCCGCTCCGCGGCCGCGCGATACCGGGCTGCTCGCCGCAGGCGCCGCGCTGCTCGGCGCACTGCTCGCCGCGCCCAGCTACCTCCAGCTCTTCGCCGGCGCCGGCTCCGAGCCCGCGACGCTGAGCCTGGGCGACGCCTTCCTGCGCAAGGCGGCCTCCATCGCGGCGAGCTTCTGCGTGCTCGCGCCGCTCGCCTGCTACGGCGCACTGCGCGCGCCCGACCGGCTGCGCGCGAAGCTGCTGGCGATCGCGCTCGGCGGGCTCGCGCTCGCGGCCGCCGTGCCTCCGCTCGGGCTCGCCGAGGGCAACGAGCACAATCTCGCGAACGTGGCAGGCGTGCTGCTCGCGGTGCCCGCGCTCGGCTTCGCCGCCGAGCGCGGCCTCTCCCGCATCGCGGCGGCGCTTTTGCTCCTCGCCTTCCTGCCCATCACGCTCGGCACGCTCGCGAGCTTCGCCGGCCGCCCGCCCCTTCCGATCGCGATGCGAGGCGGTGTGCTCGTGCGCTTGCCGCCCGAGGAGCCGCTGGCCGAGCTCTACGCGTGGATCCGCCGCGAGACGCCGCGCGCCGCGGTGTTCGTGGTCGACCCCGCGCACCCGGTGAAGATGGCGACGAACGTCTCCGAGCTGCCGGCCTTCACCGGGCGCGCGCTCTACGTGGACCAGCCGAGCTACCTGACCACGCCCCACGCGAGCTTTCGGGAGCGAACGCTGCGGGCCGCTGCGATCACATCGGGAGCGGTGCCGTCCCAAACGGATCGCGCCGCGTTCGCAGGGCTAGCGCGTCCGGTCTATCTGCTCTCCCACGCAGGCGACGACGAGCGCCTCGCCGATCAGCTAACGCGCTCCTACGGGCCGCCGCGCTTCGCGGCCGGCTTCGTCGCCGTGTACGCGCTGGCGGGCGTGCCGTGAGGCGTCAGCTCGGGGTCGCGCTGGCGCTGTTTGGCGACGCAGCGTTCGCCAGCGGCGTCGCAGCCGCACTCGCGGCGGGCAGCGTGGCGCTGGCGGGCGCGTGGCAGGAGACGGGCCTCGGGCGCGCGCTGCCGATCGCGCTGGCCGAGCACTGGGAGCGTCTCGCGCCGATCGCGCTGGTCGTCGCGGCAGGGCTCGCGCTGGCGCGCGCCGCGCTGCACCGCGCGCGCGGAACGCTCGGCTGGGCGGCGCTCGTCGGCGCGGGCGCGGGGCTGGCAGCGCTCGCCTGGAGTCACGACGCGGCGATCGAGGCGCTCCAGCGCACCCTGCCGCCGCTCGGCGACGCGCTCGCCCGCGCGAGCGCGTTCGCCACCACGCAGCCGAAGCTCGCCGTAGTGATCGCCGGCGCGCTCGCGGCCCTGGCGGGCCTCACGCGCTGGGCGAATCCGCGCTCGCGCGCGCTGCGCTGGAGCACGTCGCTGGCGCTCGCGGCGTTCGTCGCCGCGGGATTCGGCCTGCGCGCGGCGCGCGCGCTGCTTCCCGCACCCGACGCGAAGAGCGTGCTGCTGATCGTGCTCGACACGGTTTCGGCGCGTCACCTCGCCGGCGCCGGCTACGCGCGCGACACGATGCCCGAGCTCGAGGCGCTCGCGGCGCGCGGCGTGCGCTTCCCGAGCGCCTACAGCGCGGCGCCGTGGACCGTGCCCTCTCACGCCTCGATGTTCACGGGGCTCGCGCCGATCGCGCACAGCGCCACGCAGGAGCACGTGCAGCTGGGCGCGCGCACGCCCACGCTCGCCGACATCCTGCGCGCCGCCGGCTTCCACACCTTCGCCGCGGTGGGCAACACCGTGGTCGGGCCCTACAGCCAGCTCGACCAGGGCTTCGCCGACTTCCTGCCCACCTGGCGCCGCGACGTGGTCGCGGCCACGCGCGGCGCGCAGCACCCCAACAACGTCGCGTTCGCGCGCTTCCTGCGCGGCGTCGGCGAAGGCGAGCGCTTCTTCGCGTTCGTGAACTACATCGACGCCCACGCGCCCTATGCGCCGCCGCCGCCCCACGACCGCAGCTACGGGGCGTTCCCGCGCCGCGCCGTGAGCCAGAGCTGGCAGCACTACTACACCGGCCGGTCCGCGCTCAGCTCCGCCGACTTTCAGGAGCTGGCCGACCTGTACGACGGAGAGCTCGAGAAGCTCTCCCGGGACCTCGCCGGGATGATCGCCGAGCTGGAGCGCGCCGGGCGCCTGGGCGACACGGTCGTGATCGTGACCTCCGACCACGGCGAGAACCTGGGCGATCACCAGCACCTGGACCACGTCTTCAATCTCTACGACTCGGTGCTGCACGTGCCGCTGCTGGTCCTGGGCGGCGGAGCGCCGGCAGGCGTTGCCGATCCGCGCCCGGCCACGAGCGTCGACGTGTTCGCGACCGCGCTCGCCGCAGCCGGCGTCGAGTTCGCGGCCTTCCGCAGCGAGGGTCAGGACCTACTCGCGCCCGCGGTGCCGCGCGGCGAGCTGACGCACGAGTACTACTTCCCGAACCAGGCGCTCTCGGCGATCGACCCGGCCGACCTCGAAGGGGCGCACGGCCGGCTGGCGCCCCATCTGCGCCGGCTGCGCGCGTTGCGCGGCGCGGACGGCTGGAAGCTGATCTGGAGCTCGGACGGGCGGAATGAGCTCTACGACCTGGCCGCGGATCCGGACGAGCGCGCGAATCGCGCGGCGAGCGAGCCCGCGCGCGTCGCCGAGATGACGCGACGGCTCGAAGCGCGTCTGGCCGAACAGGCCGGCAGGCCGTTCCGCTTCGCGGAGGAGCCTGCGCCGGCCCGCAGCGCGGGCTTCGAGGGCCTGGACGAAGAGACACGCAAGAACCTCGAGAGCCTCGGCTACGTGAAGTAGCCGGCGCGCAGTCCGCGAGAGCCATTGAGCAGCGAGCCGACGAGAATTCGCTTCGAAGCGCGCGATTGGTGGGCGCTCGCGCTGCTGCTCGCCGGCTGGTTCGCGCTGCCGCTCCTGCTCGGGACGAGCGCCCCGATCCCGCTGAACGACGACTGGGCCTACGCCCACACCGTCACCACGCTGCTCGAGACCGGCGAGTTCCGGCGACCCTCCTGGACCTGGGTGCCTGCGCTCACGCACACCGCTTGGGGCGCGCTGTTCGCCAAGGCGTTCGGCCTCGGCTTCCCCGCGCTGCGCTGGTCGACGCTCGTCGCGGGCGCGCTCGGCATCGCCGGCGTCTTCACGCTCGGGCGCCGCCTCGGCCTCGCCACCGCCGCCAGCGCGCTGCTGGCGGCGACCTACGGCTTCAACCCGGTACACGTGCACCTCGGCTTCACCTTCATGACCGACACGCTGTTCATCGCGCTGTGCGTGTGGAGCCTCGTCTACCTCGGGGACTTCGCGCGCGGCGGAGGCTGGGCCGCGCTCGCGGCGGGGACCGCGCTCGCGGTGGCCGCCACGCTCTCGCGCCAGACCGCGCTCGTCTTGCCGGCGGCGTTCGCGCTCGCGCTCTTGATCGCGCGTCCACGCGACGCGCGAGCGTGGCTGGCCGCGGCGGCGTGCGCCGCGGTGGTGACCTTCGCCTATCTGCGCGCCGAGCAGTGGCTGTTCGAGACGGGCGGGCGCTGGTCGCGCCTCTACTCGGTGCGCGACGCGGGCAAGTTCATCGCGCGCGAGCAGGCGAGCGCCGTCTTCCACCTCGCGAGGCACGGCGTCGCCTCGCTGGTCGTGTTCGGCTGGTTCCTGGCGCCGATCTCGATCCGCTTCTCCGCCCCGTTGCGCCTCCGCCTGGCAGCCTCCGCCCTCGGTGCGGCGGCGGCTGCCGCGCTCGCGCTGCGCCTCGATGCGACGCTGCCGCTCTCGTACAACGTGATCTGGGATCTCGGCCTCGGGCCGCTCACGATCGGCGGCAAGGAGTTCCTGCCCCACGCGCCGCAGTGGCTGTGGTGGGCGCTCACGCTGGCGGGCGCGACGGCCGGCGCCGAGGCGCTCGCGATCGCGGCGTGGCGTGCGCTTCCGGCCTGGCGGAGTTGGCGCCGGCGCGGCGACGTGCTGCTGCTGGCCGCGTTCTCCGCGGGCTTCCTGCTGCCGCACCTCGCGCGCGCCCCCTATTTCGATCGCTACGCGTTCACGCTGGTGGCGCCGCTCGGCGCGGTGCTGCTGCTGGTGGCGGGGGGCGAGGCGTCGCCTTGGCGGCAGCGCGCGAGCGCCGCCGCGCTCGCGTTCTTCGTGGCGTTCTCGTTCGCCGGCACGCGCGACTACCTCGCGCGCAGCGAGGCGAAGTGGGTGTTGCTCCAGGAGCTGCGCGCCGAGGGCTACGGGGAGCGCGTCGTGGTGGGCGGCATCGAGTACAACGGCTGGTTCGACGACTTCGACCCCGTCGAGCGCTCCCCCAATCCGCGCTTCGTCTGGGACGACGAGTTCGTGCTCACCTACGCGCCGCGCGCGGACGGCTACGCGCGCTACGCGGAGGAGTCCTACGCGCGCTGGCTCCCGCCCGGCCGCGAGACCGTCTACGTGCAGCGGCGCGAGGGGAAACAATCCGCGCCGTCGGAGCGCGATCTCTCGCGCTGACCGGGCTCGCACCGGCCGCAAGAAGAGCGCGCCCGCTCGCGATGCGCTTCCCTCGCCGCTGCGAACGAGGAGCGCGCATGATCGAGCTGCACTCTTGGCCCACGCCCAACGGCTGGAAGATCACGATCGCGCTCGAAGAGATGGCTCTGCCCTACGAGACGCACTGGGTGAACATCGGCCGCGGCGAGCAGTTCGCGCCCGCCTTCCTCGCGATCAGCCCCAACAACCGAATCCCGGCGATCGTCGACCGCAGCGTGTCGCCGCCGCTTTCCGTGTTCGAGACCGGCGCGATCCTCGTCTACCTCGCGGAGAAGACCGGGCTCTTCCTGCCGGCGGAGCCGCGCGCCCGGAGCGAAGTCCTGCAGTGGCTGTTCTGGCAGGTGGGAGGGCTCGGCCCGATGCTCGGCCAGCACGGCCACTTCAAGCTCTATGCGCAGGAGAAGATCCCCTACGCGATCCAGCGCTACGAGGACGAGACGAAGCGGCTGTACGGCGTGCTGGATCGGCGCCTCGCGGACCGCGCCTACGTGGCTGGCGACTACTCGATCGCGGACATGGCCGCTTGGCCGTGGATCGTCACCTACAAAGCACAGGGCATCGATCTCGCGGAGTTCCCGAACGTGCGCCGCTGGTACGACGCGCTGAAGCAGCGGCCTGCGCTCCAGCGCGGCTTCGCGTTCGGCAAGGAGCTGCGCCAGGTGGTCCGTGACGGACCGGACGAGGAGAGCCGCAAGCACCTGTTCGGGAAGCGCTGAGCACGGCGGTTCGCGCCTCGCGCGCGGAGCGTTCGCGGGAACGTTCCGCGCGTCTCCGGCGTCGGGCGGCGCGGCGCGTTCGCGCTCAGCGCAGCCAGCGCAGGCAGCCCGTGCGATCCAGCACCGCGTCCAGCGCCGGGCTCTTCGCCGCCGCGTAGCGCGCGCGCAGCGCGGCGAGCGAGCGCGCGTGGTACTTCTGCGGC